>NZ_JACJQW010000003.1:0-412843 GCF_014696905.1 Nostoc sp. FACHB-190 | reverse complement strand
TGCAGTTTCATTTGCAAATAATGTCGTTTTGAGCAGAACCTTATTTGCAAATAATGTGGTTTCAAAATCGCCTTGTTTGCAGTTTTAGCCCTGGATGTTTGCAGTTCGCTACAGATAATCTTTGTGCGTAAGTCCTTTGATATTTGGCGATATTTCTCTAATCGCTGCTCTAAAGTACCTGTGTGTAACTCAAATAAATGATTATCGTAGTCGTAAAAATATAAAGAACGCCCTTCACCTTCTACACGGCTGCGACCTTCCTTGACCTCTACATCAAGACTACGAATTTTCGCTGCATACAATTCGTAATCTTCTTCAAGTATTTTGAAAGCTACGTGATTATATGATTTTTCTGGTAGAGGTTCACCTTCCATAACGGCAATCCATAAGTCATTGATTAAGAAAAACTTTTCTTTAGCGATTGAAAAACCATACTCACCGCTAGAATAAATTTCTTGAGCATTAAAGATAAACGTGAGAAAATTTGTCATTCGTTCTAAATCTTTAACGATAAAGGTAATATGGCTAACTCCCTGAATCATCTTATTGTCTAGATTTATGTAATTAAATTAAAACTAAAAGTATGATAAGTATACAAAATAATATACCTGACTTTATCAAACAGCCAGGTATATATTTTGTGAGCGAAACTAATTTAATTAAGCCCAATTACGCACTACAACAATTTTGAAACTACGTTCCTCAGATAAATCGTAATCTAGAGAACCAAAGTGTAATAAAGCCCACTCGCGTAAATCTCGCACAGCCGGAACAAAGATATCATCAGGAATTGCCCAAGATGCACTTTGAGTTTTATTTTCGTAATTTTCTAACAACTGGCCAAGTGTTTGTTTGAATGGCCATCTAGCAGCAATTACTGTTTCTAAAGTTGCGCCTTGTGCTTCTAATTCTGCTAACACTTCTTCTTGTGTCGCACCATAACGAGGTAAAGGATGACCATAGCCATCTAAAATAGCTCGCCAACGTTGAGTAAATTCCCACCTTTGAGGATTAGTATCCTCACTAGGTTGAGTAGCGTTAGCCTGTCCATGACTGTAGAGGTAAATTCCACCTGGTTTCAAGACACGGCGGATTTCTGCTAGTGCTTGTTTCCAAGCCGAAATTAAATGAAATACATGAACCGTCAAGGCTACATCAAAAGAATTATCCTCAAACGGTAAAGCTGTAGCATCGCCTTGAACAGTTGTTAATTTGTGGGAAACACCCTCTAGTTTTTGGTGTAGTTCCGCCAACATTTTTTCTGAGACATCTATACCTGTATATGAATAACCCCGCTTCACAATTGGTACCGCAATTCTACCTGTACCAATACCAGTTTCATAAAACTTTGTTTCTGGTGTTGGTGAAACTAAGTTGAGAATAAAGTCTGTCACCTGCTCAGAAATTCCTGGTGGAAATCCCCTGGTGGCATCATAAATATCAGAAACTCGGTCAAAAGAAACAACGGTAGTCATAATATGTATCCCTAATATTGCTTAGTTGAGAAAATAATACAATAAATTGATAGATTTATCGTAGATTAAGTTATAATTTTTCTTTCAATATCTGCAACCAAACAATTTATGAACACTGTCTATGTTTCTGATTTAGACGGTACTTTGCTGGGAAATGATGCGCTTCTTTCTTCATTCAGCAAACAAGTCCTGCATGAACTATTAAGTCAAGGGCTACAATTTACCGTCGCTAGTGCGCGTAGTGTTATTTCTATCCAAAGAATGCTGAAGGGTTTAAATCTGCGTCTTCCAATTATCGAATTTAATGGTGCTTTTATTTCAGATTTAAATTCTGGTAGACACGAAATTATTCATGCTATTCATCCTGATGTAGTGGAGAGTATCTATAAACTAATTATTGAGTTCGGCTACGTTCCTTTTATCTCAAGTTTTAATGGTGCGGAAGACTGTGTTTATTATAAAGATATTATCAACGATGGCATGGGTTGGTATATTAATCAATGCCTAAAAAACCAAGATAAAAGATGGCGTACTATTGAAGATTTAACTTATTCCTTTCGTGATCAAGTTGTTTGTTTGACGGTGATTGGTCATGCACAACAACTGCTAGAACTTCAAGATATAATTTCTGAAAAATATGGCAATAGTATAGAGATACACTTGTTTCCTAACCAATACTCTCCGGGATGGTATTGGTTAACAGTTCACGACAGCAAAGCTACTAAAGACCAAGCTATTCAAACTTTGGTCGATAATTATGGCTTAGGAGAAAGTGAGATTGTGGTCTTTGGTGATCAAATTAACGATATTAAAATGTTCAAGATAGCTGATTATGCTATAGCGGTTGCGAATGCAGATGCTAAATTGAAGCTTTTTGCGTCATCAGTCATTGGCTCTAATACAGAAGATAGTGTCGTGAAATATATTCATCAGGATTGGTCAAAGAAAGTTGCTCTCAATAAGATAAGGTAGGCAAGTTATTAATCATCAGATGTAACAACAGCGATCGCTAAACCGTCATATCCTTTATTCCCTACAGTTTGAATTGCTGTAGCACTTACACGCGGTTCCATAGCTAACATTTTATTAAATTGACGTATTCCTTGAACACTAGGATCATTACTGTCATCCTCAATCACGTAACCGTTACGTACAACGTTATCAGCAATAATTAAAGTACCCCGACCAGATAACTTGAGTGACCAGGCTAAATAATCTGGATTGCTTGCCTTGTCTGCATCAATGAAAATCAGGTCGAATCGATTGTACCCCTCGGTAGCTAGTTTAGGCAGTGTATCTATTGCCCGGCCAACACGCACCTCGACTAAATGCGCTAAACCAGCTTGAGCAATGTTGTTCTTGGCAACTTCGGCGTGTTGAGGATTAGATTCTAAAGTGATTAATCGACCATCAGTCGGCAATGCTCTAGCCAGCCAGATTGTACTATAGCCGCCTAAAGTGCCTATTTCTAGAATAGTGCGTGCTTTATGAATTAACGCTAACAACATCAATAGCTTACCCTGGTTGGGCGAGACATTATGTGGTGGTAAACCAGCAGCATTACTAGCTTCAAGGGTAGCATCCAGTACATGATCAGTAGGCACTAGTAAATCAGTAATGTAGCGATCAACCTCTGTCCATAACTCCTGTGTCATAAAACTTATTGGGGTAATTTAGCTCTATATTAATTAGAAAAATCATGACGCTTTAGCAGAGAAAGTAATGTGATATCTTCAGCTAGGAGTTTATCAAAAGCACCTTCTTCTCTGTCGATAACGCAAAGAGCATAATCAATTTGTGCGCCAAGTTGACGCATTTGATTGGCTGAGATGACAATTTGACCGCCAGAAGTTACCACATCTTCTACAATTAGCACTTTGCGATCGCTAATTTTAGCACCTTCAACTAAACGCGCAGTACCATATTTTTTCGCTTCTTTACGGACAAACGCTGTGGGTAAACCAGAGTAGTGTGATAATAGCGTTACTATCGAAATAGCTCCCAGTTCCAGACCAGCCAATACTTCAGTATCTCTGGGAATGAGGCTAACCATCTGTCTGGCGATCGCATCAATTAAAGTTGGATCTGCCGCGAATTGATATTTATCAAAATATTCGCTTGATATCTTACCAGAACGCAGTTGAAATGAGCCAGATAGATGGGAAACTGCATAAATTTGCTTTGCCAGTTCGCTTTTAACTTCCATTTATTCACCTTAGCCAAAGTACTTTGGCTGAATATTTACTGACTGAGTACTTGGCACAGCAACAGAAAATAATCTTGCTGGTTCACTCATTTAATGCTTGCTTTCTGGGAATGAATTATGATAACTTCCTAATCAAAGCTTAACTACGGCAATTCTATCAGGTTATAGTGGTTTTATCAGGACTCAGTTACAAAAGTCAGCGTAGTAGTTAAAAGCTGAATACAAAGCATTATCAAGCTTTTTATGGCAATTCAAACAGTCGGTATTTTAAGTCCGGGTGATATGGGACAGGCGATAGGATCTGTTCTCAACCAACATGGATTGAGAACTATTGCCGCCCTAGAAAATCGTAGTCCCAGAACAAAGCAATTAGCAGCCGCAGCCAATATCCAAGATGTGGGTTCTCTCACACAGTTGGTAATTGAATCGGATGTCGTGTTATCCGTTTTAGTCCCCGCAGCTGCGGCGGAAGTCGCCCAGCAAGTCGCCCAAGTAATTAGTAACGTGGGGAAACAAATTCTTTATGTTGATGCTAATGCGATCGCACCCCAAAAAGTAAAAAGTATCGCTCAAATCATTGCATCATCAGGCGCGACATTTATTGATGCTTCGATTATTGGCCCACCTCCTAGAGTTCCCGGACGCACTCGCATCTATGCTTCTGGTAAACAAGCCGCAGAATTTCAACAACTAAGTAATTATGGATTAGATATCCGAGTCATTGGTGATGAAATTGGTCAAGCGTCTGGTTTGAAAATGTCTTATGCTGCCCTCACCAAAGGATTAACCGCAATTAGTACAGAATTATTAATTGCTGCCCATCGTTTAGGGTTGGATGAGCAATTATGGAACGAAGTATCTACTAGCCAGCCAGAACTTGCTAAGATACTGACTCGTTCCATTCCGTCTATGACACCAAAAGCACATCGTTGGGTAGGGGAAATGGAAGAGATTGCAGAAACTTTCAAAGAAGTTGGTTTGACCGAGCGCATTTTTTACGGTGCGGCTGATATCTACCGTTTAGTAAAAGATACTTCTTTGGGCAAGGAAACACCAGAAGAATCTGACCGCGATCGCCAATTGAAAGAAATCATCACCACTCTGTCTGAAGAAACAGCAACAAACTAAATAGGACTTACCCACCAAGATGGTCTATAAAGATTGGGTTTGCGGTAAGTCAAAAGGTAAGAATTCAGCACTCAGGAGTCAGAATAATAAAGTCTAGTAGTAAATCAGTAGATTGATTTATCAAATATTGTTCCTCATTCTTTAAGCCTTCTGGCTCCTGAATTCTGACTCCTGAATTCTTACGTCAAAAGGCAAAAATGAACAATACTTTTTACTTTTCCTGCTTTGCCGGAGAGCCTTCTGCTATATGCGAATGGCACTAAGAAAAGCTCAAAGCATTACAGAATGAGGGCTACGGCTTGTGCTGCCCAAGTTCACGGTAATAGCGTTAATCAACACAAACAAGCGCGTTCATTTGGCTTAAAGAATCAGCAGAAAAGAAAGTGCCAGAAAGCAGAGATGTTTCAGAAAATTTTTGTCAGTAGAAAAAGCTTACTCGTTCATTAGATACTTTAATTGAAACGAGCAAGCCAAAACCAAAATTACTACTACTGTGACATTAAGAGTACAAATTCTCAAGGACAAATTTAGTCAGAGTTTAGGGCTACCTTTTCAAGAACTATTGCCGGAATCAGCAATTAAACAAGCAATATCCGAGCTAAACGACTTTATCATAGTTTGCTGAAAATTATTGTTCATAAGGTTGTCCCTGACCGTCCTGCACGCAGCGAACCACGAGTCACCAAACGCCGCCCCAAAGCTTACCCCAGATTGACTAAGCCTCGGCAAGAATTACGTCAACAATTGCAAACTGCTTAATTGATAAGCATTTCCGCTTTTCTTAGTGCCATTCTGCTATAACCTCTGTTAACTCTTGTCGGAACTTACCCTCTATTTGCTATCTGTATCCTTCAAGAAGTCGGAAATATTTTTGTGAGTAACCACAGAAACTATGACTATAAACATAGTCATAATTTTTAGTTAACCATTATATAACCTACTAATAATTATTTGTAATTAGCTTAGGTGAAAGCTGGGATATATAGCAGTAGTCAGATATGTTAGGACAATTTGAAAGCTTGAATGCCAGGAATAATCAGACTTTTCCTCCTGCCTGGTTGGTGAGCGAACTTGTACTGAGCGCAGCCGAAGGAGCCGAACCACTGCCTTCTGCTTTCTGCCTTCTGCTATAGTGTGAAACTTTAACAAAAATCTCAGGCTTAACCTGTGCTTTCAAGCAGGTTTACTAAATTTTGAAACTGGAAAAACTCACATTAATTGAGTTATTTCTTCAGCTTGGAAAAGAGTTGGTTACTAGTAAATTTCTCCTGATACAACAGAGGAAAATTTGATGTCTACATTAAGTCGAAGACAACTTCTTATATTTTTTGGTGGCAGTGCGGGGGCTGCTGTATTGGGAGACAAACTTTTAACAGGTTTGTCCAGTGTCGCCGAGGCAACAACAACTCCACTAAGCTTTACACCAGTCCGATTACCCCATCCTTTACCGATTTATCAAACTCAGCCTAGTTTTTTACCAACAGGAATTGGACAAGGGCAAGTAGTTGCAGCTTCTAGCAGTCCCAATTTAACTAGCTACAATGTCATCGATGATGTGATTGTACCGCCAGAATATGAGCGTTATATCATCGTCAGTTGGGGCGATCGCGTATTTCCCAACTCTGATGATTATGTCGGCTACAACTGCGATTACACTGGTTTCATTCCTCTAGGCAGAACCTTAGATGAAGGCTATTTATGGGTTAACCATGAGTATGTGAGTTTTCCCTTTTCTGGTTTTGCACCCGAAGCTCCGGCTGATGTCCAAGCACTCACCACAAGCTTTCCTACAGTCATCGGTCGCTCTTTACCGACAACCAGAAACATCGAAGTAGAAGGAGAATTTTTATATAACTTAGGCGGTTCAATTATTCGTGTTTCTCGCCGCAACAGTGCTAGACGTTACACCGTAGTTCGCGGAGATAACCGAAATCGCCGGATTCATGGTTTATCGGGTTTGGGAATTAACCGCGAAAGAACTGATAGCTACAACACTGTCACAAGTTGGGGCAGTCTCAGCCACCAGCAAGGCGACCAAAATTATTTAATTGGTACTGGCCCGGCTGCAACCCAAGTCTTTCCCCTGAGTGCTGATGGCTTAGGTAACAGAATTATCGGCACTGCTTACAACTGTTCTGGTGGAACAACACCTTGGGGAACCATCTTAACAGCAGAAGAAAACTTCCAAGGTGGTTCAGCCTTTTTTGTGGGTGTCACAGAAGCAGTTCAACCTAATGGAACTCAAACAGGCTACATCAATGGGACAACTGGCCAGACCTTTGGTTTAGTTGGTGAAAAATATGGCTGGATGGTAGAAATTGACCCAGCTAATCCGAATTTCCGTCCTCGCAAACACTCATGGTTGGGTCGTTTCCGCCATGAAAATATAGCTATACGTGCGGAAGCTCGTAAGAGATTAGTCGCCTATATGGGTGATGATAGACGTGGTGGACATACATGGAAATTTGTGAGTACAAATGTTGTCACTTCGCCAACTAGTAAAGCCAATAGCGATTTGTGGGAACGAGGGACTTTATATGTAGCTCGTTACAATCCAGATGGTACTGGTGAATGGATACCTTTATTATTAGATACCCCCACCAATCCAATTTCTCCTTCAGTACTGTCTTCTGTAGAATTTGCCGCTTTGGGTACAGCACAAACCAATGGTCGTTTACCACTACCTAGACGTAACGGTGTGGCTGGACAGACTGTTGATGGTGGAGCATTTAATTGCGATCGCACTAACGAAGCCACGGCGTTACCAAATTATCAAAATAGAACACTCCGAGATTTCTACACTAGCCAAGGTGCAGTTCTCTGTGATGCTTTCCTCGCAGCTAATTTAGCTGGGGGAACTCCGACTGCTCGCCCCGAAGATTTAGAAGTGCATCCCGTTACCAGAGAAGTGTTCATTGCTTATACCGATGGTGCGCCTGGTGGCGATGGTTATCCTGATTCTCGGATTTTCCAAGTAGCCAAATTAAGTACTGCTGTTGATGCGACTCAACAATCAGGTGGACTGTACAAAATTATTGAAGATAGTGCCGATGGTACAGGACTCACCTTTAGATGGCAAAGATTTGCTCAAGGTGGTGAAGCTGGATCAGATGATGGTGCTGGTTTTGCCAATGTCGATAACTTGGTATTTGACAATCAAGCCAATGTTTGGGGTGTAACGGATATGTCCACCAGCACTCACAATGGTTTCAATGTGGGTGCAGCTGGTAATCCAACAACTATCAATCACATAAGCACTGGTAATATCTCCAGCTTTACAGGCGTTTTTGGTAATAACTGGTTGTTCTTTATCCCTACCAGTGGCAACAATGCTGGAAAAGTTATGCCTTTTGCTTATGGGCCTGTGCGTTGTGAGATGACAGGGCCGACCTTTGTGGGCGATACACTGATTATTTCCGTCCAGCATCCTGGTGAAGATTGTCCAATTAATGATGGTACAGTTCTCAGCCGTTCAATAGAAATGTTGGCTTTGGATGGTACGCTGTTCAATCAGACTCGTACTGTTCCCCGTGGTAGTAGTTGGCCTAGCAATATTCAAGGTCAACCCCAAGGCGTTCCTCGTCCATCGGTAATTGGGATTCAACGCCGCAACCCAATTAATGGCAGATTTGTCTAGATAAGTTTCAGTAACAGGAGTGTTATTAATTAGGGTGGCTAAAATCATAGCCACCCTACTTTTTTATTGTGCTACTGATGCTTTTTTCTTACGATTTACCCATAATCCGGTAGCTGTAGCGATCGCTGTTCCCACAAGCGCCAAGGGTTCAGGAACTCTGGTGAAGGTAACTGTGCCTGTTTCTGTCGCCGATGTCAAGTCAGCACTGACAATACTATAAAAGCGATTGCCGCCAGTTGAGGGATTATTAGCATCACCAATGAAAAACTGATCTTCTACTAGGTAGCTGAGTCCGACAAAATTACCATTGTTAAAGCTAACTACAGGTGCGATTCCGCCGGGAAAATCAACATCATCAGTTTCTGTATAACGAGTACCAAGATAATCAAACACAACAGATAATAATCCATTGCTGACATCTAAATTTTCTGCACCCACACCAGTTAAGTTGGTGTCGTCATATCTCAAAGAACCAAAATATTGACCAGGGTTAGCACCAGAGGTCACATTTGTAGTGAAATTGTAATTAAATACCGCCGCCTGTGTTGGCTTAACTTCTACAGTCGCTAAAGATAAGGCGATCGCCAAACTAGCAACGCCTAAGTATTGGGTTGATTTCATCAGACTAAGCTCCAAATCTCAAAAGTAAATATTGTGGCAATATCACTTAAATAAACTTGGAAGTATTCTCTTAAGGTTAAGAAAAATAGAATAAAAGGTTAAGCAGTTCTGAGCAGGTTATTAGTTGCGTCTTGGTATCAGCTTGTGTGGTGTAATTGATATCAAAAATAAATAAATACTCTCAGTGTATAAAATGTTTAATATCCCGTGTTTTCCTCCTAGTAATATAGTCAATGTATTTGCCAAACTAAAAAAATGAGTAATTGTTTACAGCAATTTGAGGCTGTATTCTGCTCTGATCGTTCCATTTATTTGGGCAACATTTCTGGCAAAACTATGAAAAAAGCATTTTTACTAACATCCATGACTGCAATATCAACTTTTTATCTGTCAAGTCCTGTTTTTGCTTCTGTTTACATCAAATACTCAAATCAAGATTCCACCAAGCATGTCATGACAGTTAAAATGGATGGACAAACCAAAGAAGTTACATTCAATGGTAATACTACAGGGGCTGCCACGATTCAAGGTAGCGGCAAAGTTGCAGTTATTGAAACTTCATGCGGCCAAGTTGAAATTGAAGATGAGTCTGAAATTAAAATTAAAGATGGCTGTATCAAAGTTTTGTAACACCAATACTCACTGCTGAAGATCATCTCAGGATTCATGATTAGCCAAGATTTTACCTATCAACACTTGTCTAATTTGATTTACTTCACTACATTTAGAGAATTTTTATCTGTTGCAAATGCTCAACTTTTGAAGAGATTTTCTACTAACGGTAGTTGATAGTTATCTAACTGAGATTGTGCGGTTTGAGTTTCTTCAAAAGAATCTACCTCTGGGATTTCCGCTTCTTCAGAGGTAGGATTAAAATTTTCCCCATTCTCACTATCTATAATTGGCAAGGTAATTTTAACCGTGGTTCCCTGATTGAGACCTGGGCTTTCTAGAGAAATGCTACCACCCATCAATTCAATTAAGTTGCGAGAAATTGCCAGTCCTAATCCGGTACCATCAAACTTACGTGTTGAGCCACCATCTATCCGTACAAAGGGACGAAATAACTTGTGTTGTTGGGATGGTTCAATTCCTAAACCTGTATCGGTAACAGAAACAACAACTTGAGAATGGCTATTACTATGTTCAATAATGGCAGCGATCGCAATACTGCCTTCATCTGTAAACTTAGTAGCATTACCAATAATATTAATTAATACTTGGCGCAGTTTGGCCGCATCTGCCTTGACTGGAATTGGCTCATCACCTAAAGTTGTTTTTAACTGTAAGCCTTTTTGCTGCACATTCACTGATTGGATATTAATCACCTCCAACAGTGTTTGTCGCAAATCCATTGGGACAGAAACCACAGAAAGTTTCCCGGCTTCAATTTTAGAAATATCGAGTAAATCGTTAATAATTCCTAGCAAGTGAATGGCGGTTTCATCAGCGCGTTTAAGAAACTCCATTTCCTCATCGCGGTTATCGCACATATCTTCTCGCACGAGGCGGACACAATTAATAATGATATTCAAGGGGTTACGCAACTCATGAGAAGTTGTCGCCAAAAACTGACTTTTAATTTGGTTGGCTGTTTTAGCTTCTTTCCAAGCACTTTCTAATTCTTCCGCCCAAGCTTTCAGCCTGTCAAACATTTGGTCAATTGCTTGTGCTAGTTGATTAAACTCCCGAATTTTAAAATTCTGTGGTACTGTTTGGGCTGCATGATGACTGTGAATGTTCAGCACATAATCCCGCAATTCTTCTACAGGCCCGGCTAAATAAGGAGCCAAGTATAAAGATGCTAACAAAGTTGCACCAATCAAACCCACTGTTAGCACTATCAAAATCAGTTTAATTTCTTCTAAACCAAACAGGGCATTATCTACACTGGTAACAGCTAAAATAATCCATTGTGGCGGCTGTTTGGCGATCGGATTGCTAATTACACTATAGCCAGCAACTAATTCTTTGCCTTCTTGAAACGATAAGTTGACAGAGTTGCTCTGACCTGTTATGGCATTTTGAATAATGCTTTGCAAACTATTGGCATCAGGGTATTCTTGAATATTGCTGTTAATTCTCTCTGGTATTGGGTGTGCCAAGATTGTGCCATCGTCAGCAATTACCAATGTCGAACCTGTGAGTGAGCCTGGGAGATTTTTGGTGTGTTTGTATAGCGATGACTGGATACTCAAGACATACTTTAGCTGCTTAGTTTGATTGTAAACCGGGGCAGAAAGAACCATTTGCAGCTGATTTTCTGTGTCTCTTTGACCAGTTTTCCCGGCTTTGGGGGGTAGTACTGGATTGATTTCAAATCGACTGTCAGCTACAAAGGGTAGTTTCGGTTCTCTGATGGGTTTGTCACCACAACTACTAGCAATGATATTGCCGTCTTCTAAATCAGCTAATTGTAAACATTCAACGTAGGTCGGTAATTCTTGAATTATCTGACTGATGAAGTCTTGGACTTCAGCCTCTGAACCAGTTTGCAATACAGATGCTTTACTAGCTATTAATAAGCTCGTTTTGAGACTAGCAATCTCATCAGCTATTTTCTTTCCTTTGAAAACTGCGCTTTCGGTCAGATTTTGGCGTGCAGTTTTTAGCAAGCTAGAACGTGCTTTATTTAAAGCCACAAGTTCTCCCAGCAATAACACTGGGACAAACAGCAGCAAAATTCTTGTTACTAAAATACGTCTAAACGACGATTGACGGGACTTAGCCATCGGGTGTCTCACTGTCTCACTTCACATCTGCAAACCACAACAGCAAACAATATGCAATTAGATTAGCTAAATGAGACATTTTGTTACGTTGGGAGGGGTTTATTGACGATCCCTAACAGTATCAAACATTGAGTGTACAAAAAGAAATATCGTATACCAAAACTCTTATGTGCTAGATGTAATCGCGGCTTATGTTGCATAACAGTAAAGTAATGAAATTGGTAAACAGTAGCTTGCTGTGCAAAGATTCTTTACAATCGACACACTAGCAAGAAAATCCTCAGACTATCAAACCAACCCAATGACGCAACATCGTCCTCATACCGCAGTAGTTTTGGCAATGAGTGCAGATGGCAAAATAGCAGATTTTAGGCGATCGCCTGCTCGATTTGGCTCTGGGGCAGATAAAGCACACCTAGAAGCTCAAATCGCTGCCTCTGATGCCGTTCTTTTCGGTGCTGGTACGCTCCGTGCTTACGGTACGACACTAACCGTATCACATCCAACACTGCTGCAACATCGAATCAAAGCGGGGAAGACCCCCCAGCCGGTTCATATAGTGATTACACAGTCTGCGGATTTTAATCCGGAAATCAAGTTTTTTAACCAGCCTATCCCACGTTGGTTATTGACAACAAGAGTGGGAGCAACGATTTGGCAAAAACGCCCAGAATTTTTTGAACAGATTTTTGTTTTTGAAACCTCAACTGGAAAAATTGACACTGCTGGCTTTTTACAGCATTTGGCATCTATAGATATAACACGCCTAGCGGTCTTAGGTGGTGGCCAATTAGTAGCTTCTATGGTTCACTCAGATTTAATAGATGAATTTTGGCTGACTGTTTGCCCGTTGATTTTAGGTGGAACCACAGCACCCACACCAGTAGAAGGACAGGGATTTTTAGCGAATTTGGCTCCTCGGCTCAAACTTTTGGAAGTTAAACAAGTTGAGCAAGAAGTCTTTTTACACTATCAAGTGCAACGGACATTAGACTAAGAAAAGTGTGAAGTCTGACAAATCAATTTCACACTTCACACTTCATACTTCATCCTTGAAAAAGATGGTGGAACAACTTAAGCCGCGCTATTCTGTTGCCTGGATTAATAAAATTGCCGAAGTCCCGCAAAATGCCTGGGATGCTTTAGCACTGCCTTTGAAAACTCCGTTTTTGGAGTGGCAATGGTTAAAAAATTTGGAAACTTCCCATAGTGCTACAGAAAAAACTGGTTGGTTGCCAAATCACTTAACTTTGTGGCGAGATAAAACCTTGATTGCAGCTGCGCCTTTATATTTAAAAGGTCATAGCTACGGTGAATTTGTTTTTGATCATCAATGGGCAGAATTAAGCGATCGCATCGGTGTGCAGTATTATCCTAAACTCTTGGGTATGGCTCCCTTTACCCCGGCTGAAGGTTATCGCTTCTTAATTGCGCCAGGAGAAGATGAAGACGAAATCACTGCGATGATGGTGCATGAAATTGACAGTTTCTGCAATAAATACCGCATTTCTGGGTGTCACTTTCTTTATGTTGATCCTGAATGGCGGCCAGTTTTGGAACGCAACGGGTTTAGTTCTTGGTTGCACCACAGTTATATTTGGGAAAATACCGGATTTAATAATTTTGATGATTACTTAGGAGTTTTTAACGCCAATCAGCGCCGGAATATCAAGCGGGAACGGAAAGCCGTGGAAAAGGCGGGTTTAAGACTACAGCCAATCACTGGTGATGACATTCCGAAATCTTTGTTTCCCTTGATGTACCAATTTTATGCCGATACTTGTGATAAGTTTGGCTGGTGGGGCAGTAAGTATTTAACAAAGCAATTTTTTGAACAGCTACACGCCGATTATCGCCATCGGGTGGTGTTTTTTGCCGCCTATAGCGAACATGACAATCGTCACCCAGTGGGAATGTCTTTTTGCCTTTATAAAGACGATAGATTGTATGGGCGTTATTGGGGGAGTTTTCAAGAAATCGATTGCCTACATTTTGATGCTTGCTATTACACTCCAATTGAGTGGGCGATCGCTAATAATATCCAATTATTCGATCCCGGTGCAGGTGGTAGACACAAAAAACGCCGTGGATTTCCGGCTACACCCAATTACAGCCTACATCGCTTTTACAATCAGCGTCTGGCGCAAATTCTACTTCCATATATTAAAGAAGTGAATCAACTAGAACAGCAGGAAATTACCGCCATTAATGAGGAAATGCCATTTAGTCAGAAAGCCCACGATAGATAAATAAACAGGCGAAATCTGCTTTCAATCAGCTGAAGTTATTGTAAAAAAATAGCCACAACTATTGTTTGAACCAAGAATCTCCACACTTTTAGGGCGGGGATTATGTCAAGATAATTGATATGCAAGCACAAAAACATTACTCACGCGCCCCAATTACCGAAGCATTGATTGACATACAAGTTCAACTGCCACAAGAAGTTAAACTTGAGGTCTTGGCGCAGGTGTACTCAAGCATTCAATCTGAGTACCCCAATTTTGAAGAAATGCTTGTATTTCAGGGGCAAATGATTGCTGGTGCTAGTGTTGAAGCCACCGCCAGTCAATCTCAAATCGGTTATAGAGCCTTTAGCAAAGAGCAAAAGCAAATTCTTCAAGTACGTTTGGACGGCTTTACGTTCAGTCGGCTTGCTCCCTACGACTGCTGGGAAACTTTTCGAGATGAGGCAAAGAGACTATGGAGTATCTATCAGTCTTTGACAAATCCAGCAGCTATTACTCGGTTAGCGGTAAGGTACATTAACAGGCTAGATATTCCCTTACCTGTTAGTGATTTAAACAATTATTTAAGGACATTTCCTGAAGTGTCCTCTGACTTGCCACAAGGACTAAGTGGCTACTTTATGCAGCTACAAATTCCTCAAGAGAAACTAGCAACAATGCTTGTTCTCAATCAGGCATTAGTTCCGCCTCCAACACCTAATTTTATTTCTATACTCTTGGATTTAGACCTGTTTCTCGAAAGGGATATTCCTCAAAATGAAATAGAACTTTGGGAAATTGTGGAGCAAATGCACGAACAAAAGAACAAAGCGTTTGAAGCTTGCATTACAGAACACACAAGGGAGTTGATTAACTAATGGCGACAATAACCCCTACACGTCCTGATGATACTTCAACCCAAACCAGATTAATTATACTTGAGCCAAGAGCTACCTTTCAGTTGTACAGTCCAGAAGGGCAAAAGATAGCTGAGGTCACAGAAAACGCCTTGCAAGTTTTGGCTCAGATTAAAGAATACCTAGAGTATATTAAAAGTGTTGGTGAAATAGATTACAATCCAGTTCCACCAAAACGCTCAGAGCGCGTAGTTATGCGTGTCCGGTTCCAAGGGCGTAAACCACCTCAGCCTTATGTTTTAGACGAAGAATGACGATAGATCCTTTCTGGGTGCAGGTTAATGAACCGACACTCAGGCAAGGTGATTACTTGCCTGGGTGTCTCGTACCAGTACCATTATTCGATCCCACAACTTTTGGAAAAAAAGCCGATGAAACTCAAGAAGTAGAGGTAATAGTTAACGAAATAGATTTAATTGTTGTCACTCAAAGTTGTGATTTGGAAAATAAAAAGGTGAGTCAGGTAGTGGTATGTGCCATTTACCTAATCTCAGAATTTGAAGAAGCTAACCCAGCATTTACAAAAAAGGGTAAATGGAACGAGGTTTTAGCAGGGAGAATTGAAGGCTTACATATACTTGCATCGCCAACTAACCCTGACAATAACAGGGAGGCCTTGGTTGTCAATTTTAGAGAGATATACAGTTTACCTTACGAATATATTTTGAAATACGCCACCAATATGGATTATCGGTGGCGATTAAAATCTCCTTATTTGGAACACTTTTCTCAAGCATTCGCCAGGTTATTCATGCGGGTTGGCTTACCATCATCAATCCCACGTTTTGGATAGGTTAACTTTTATTTACTCTCTTGTCCAAAAGAAACTGGCACATCTCCAGGTTTGGCTGGTGTTCCTTCGGGTGTTGTGGGGGTGGGTTGTTCTGGTGTCGCTACATTTTCAGTTGGTGCGGGTTTTTTACCTGCTTGACGCTGTTGTTGTTCTTGTAACTTCTGTTGGGCAATTTGCTGGGTAATTTGCTGCATTAGTTGTTCAACTTTGGCAGTTTGTTCGGTATTACCTTGTGTGCGGTAGTTATTCAGGGCATTTTTCAAGGCTGCATTTGCTTTTTTGAGTTCGCCTTGATTATATAAAGTGATGCCTAAGTTGTGGTATGCGACAGCATCTTTGGAGTTTTGGCGAATGGCTTGTTTATAAACATTAATTGCCTCAGCCGTCTGCCCTTGGACTACTAGCAAACCAGCCATATTATTGTAGGCGACTGTATTTTTGGGGTTAAGTTGGATAACTTGACGGTAAGCTGCGATCGCATCTTCTAATTTTCCTTGTTCTTGCAGCGCGATCGCTAAGTTAAAAAAGGTATTCTCATTACCACTATCTAGATTAGCCGCTTGTTGATAAGCTGCGATCGCTTCTTGTGGTTGTCCTAGTTCATGTAGCAATACACCCAAGTTATACTGGGCTGTTGCCATTTTGGGATCTATCACTACGGCTTGGCGGTAAGCAGTGACGGCAGCTTCTTTCTGTCCTTGTCGTTGTAACGCTAACCCTAAGTTGTAATAAATCTCACTTTGGTTGGGGTTCATTCTAATCGCCTCGCCATATTCTTGCACGGCCGCATCCAGGCGATTTTGTCTTAACAGAATATTCCCTAAATAATTCCGCGCCATCCCAATATTTGGGTCACGTTCCAAGGCTTGACGAAAGGCAGATTCCGCACCGTCTAAATCTTTGCGGTTATATAGCGTCACTCCTTTTTGGTAAAAAATCGCTGCATCCAAATCTTGAGAGATGACATTTTCTGCGAGTAACCGACTTCCCGGTAAATTCATTACTGATGGTGCAGCCAACACCAAAAACGCCGAGGCCGCTGAGATGATGGTTAAATGCGACTTCCGCCAATTAATCACTTGGTGAAACGCCATCTGAGGAAAGCCGCAATACCACTGACGAATTTGATGGTGTTTATACATAATTAGCAGCCTGTATTGTAGTGAGTTCTATATGTCAGAGTACCCACTACAGCCGGAAAAATTAAAAGTGCCAGATGAATAAAACAGGAGACAGGTAATAGGTGACAGGTGACAGGGTGAAAAGGTTTAGGGGTGTAAGGGTTTTGGATACATACACCCCTACGGGGAAGTCAAAATTCAAAAGTCAGAGAATTTTTGACTTGATTTTGCCCCTATACGCCTTCACCCTCCCCAAACTCTTGATTTTTGTTTGAGTACGGTATTTACAACCTTGTTTAGTATGGTTTGCAGCACAAGTTATTTTTGTCAATATATTGCAAATATTGTTTACATTCTGTTATATTTATTTACATAAACCAGCCAAGGAAAAAAGAGATGATCAGCAAAGGCTTCACCATGAATGAACTCGGTCAACTCAACAACTATGCAATTGAACCAAAAGTTTATGTAGAAGAAACCCCACGAGTTGGTTTTACCGAGTATGCAGAGAAACTCAATGGGCGTTTGGCAATGATTGGTTTTGTCTCAATCATCGCTGTAGAAATCATCACCGGACATAGCTTAATCGGTTGGCTAACAAACCTGTAGATAAGTTTGACTATTTTAGAATTTGACTCAATCAAAAAATAGAAATTTAGTGAGGCAATTTATGAGAACTGATTTTGATTTTCCTAAAAAAGATATGATTGGATCTGTAGTTTTTCGCCCTGATTTCAACAACTTTGAAACCATCAATGTTAACCAAGCTTGGTCACTATTTTTTAGTAAAGGTCAAGATGACAAAACATTAGGTCAAAACGTTGAATTAGGCAGGTTTTTCACTAACCTGATAATTGCTATGGTAACTGTAGGCAGCCTCTGGGAAACATTTTTCAGTAATGTAGGTTAAGCAGTTGGTTTTTGTTAGTCAATTGAATAGATTAAAAAGAAGCCCTATGTTATCACTAGGGCTTCTTTTTAATTTTGATTAGAACTTACGCAAACTCTACTATTTCTTGGCGTTCTACCCTGCGGGAAGCCGCTTCGCGTCTACGATAAATTAAGCTTGTGGGCAATTTTTTCGTAAGTCCTGTTGCTGTAATAATTCAGGGTTTATTTATTCCTAGCGACTGAAGTCGCGGCTACAGGGAAAAACCCTTAATTTAATGTTAGTCCGCGTAGGCGGACTTTGTTTTTATAGCCGCGAATTTCATTCGTCGGGGCTAGGTGCTGGCTGGCAAAATTAGCATGGCATCACCAAAGGAGTAGAAACGATATCGAGAGGCGATCGCTTCTTGGTATATTTGCAATAATCTTTGTCTGCCAATTAAAGCACTCACCAGCATCAGCAAACTCGAACGCGGTAGGTGAAAATTAGTAATTAACCCATCTACTACCCGCCATTGATAGCCAGGGTAAATAAATAAGTTGGTTTTGCCACAAAATGGTTGTAACTCGCCAGACTGGGCTGCACCTTCTAAAGAGCGTACTACTGTTGTACCAACGGCAATAATTCTGCCCCCAGCAGCCTTCGTGGTGCGAATTTGTTCGACTGTAGCCGCAGGAACTTCAATCCATTCTTCGTGCATTTCGTGGGTGGTGACATCTTCCACTTCCACAGGGCGAAATGTGCCAACACCAACATGGAGTGTGACAAATGCTTGATGGATATTGCGATCGCGCAATTTTGCTAGTAATTCTGGAGTAAAGTGTAACCCAGCCGTGGGTGCAGCGATCGCACCTGGTTGTTCGGCATAGACTGTCTGATATTGTTCATCAGCTGCGGCTGTGGTGGTGATATAAGGCGGTAAAGGAATTTCACCAAAGTTATCTAACAGTTCTACCAAAGATTTTCCTGGTGGTACATCAAATTGCAACAACCGCCCGCCAGTCGCCGCATCATTTTCTAAAACTGTAGCGGTTAGCTGGGGCGTGGCGGAATTTTTACCAGAAAAAATAATCTGTGAGCCTAATTTAAACCGCTTTCCTGGTTTGACTAAAGCTAACCAACAATTATTTTGCCTCTCTTCTAACAGCAATACTTCAATTTCTGCCCCTGTAGATTTATTCCCGTACAGTCTGGCGGGGATAACTTTTGTATTATTCATCACCAACAAATCCCCAGGGCGCAGGAGTTCTGGTAAATCGCGGAAGATGTGGTGTAGCGGGGCTAAATTGTTACCTGTGGCGGTAGAGTTGACTACTAATAAGCGAGAACTATCTCTGGGAACTACCGGATTTTGAGCAATTAGTTCTGGCGGTAGTATGTAGTCATAGCCAGTTAAGGAACAATCTAACTGTCTGTCTTCTACTCCTGTATCTGTAACTTTATTAAAATTTTCTTTTGTTATTGCTGGCTCCATTGAAGGTTATGCTAATTTTTACGGGTTTATTTGATATTTTCTAAGGAAAACACCATTTCATTCATAGAGTTTTCCAACGGACATCATTAGGTATTACCTAATGATGGGTTGTAAATTGGGTAAAACTCCCCATTCAAAGACGGGGGCTTCTACCCTACCGGGAAAGTGTTCTATTGAGGATGATAGAAGTGTAGGATTGGCTTTGATCCCAAGCACCAACATGGAATATTTGTATTATCTGGCAAATGCCAGTCTAACATTGAGGGTCGTTCAACATCTGCACGCCACGCCCCAGTTGCCTGTCTCTTTCGTTACAGTTATTCATCAAATAGATGGCTGGGTGGTTAGGATCAAACTTAAATGTCAAATCTCCGCGCAACAGGATGGAGACTTTCGAGCTTTTCTAAATGAATTAGGAATTTGCTACGAGCCACCTATGCGTGTACAAATGGCACTTTGGAGTTTGGAAGCTGGTCAGTCTCCAGTAGACGTAATGCGCCGCTATCAAGTAGCGATCGTCTCTCATGGTAGCCCAGAGAGAGAAGAAATTGAAGCATTCCGCCAACAGTTTGTTCGTGGATTAGGTTACTGTCCAGAAACCTTAGCGTGAAACTGCTGATAGTGAGGGCGGCTAGAAAGAATCTGTAATTGGTAACAAACATATTTCAGTTGTGATCAATTATTATTCGCCCTCACTTTAATCAGCGAATTTATAAGTCAAAAGCTGCGGGAATATATTCTTCCAGAAAAAATTTATAATCCCCTATTGATGCACTAAATACCGCATCTTGGGCTGATGTAATGTGAGTTTTTAATTTGGATATTTGCTGATAACCCACAATAGCCACATCAAAACGACAGGGATATTCAGCGTTTTCGGGATATTGATTTAAAAACATTTCTGCGGTACGCCAGAGTTTTGCCTGTTTTTGTGGGGTGATAGCCTCTCTTCCCCCTGCATCCCAATTTCGTGAACTCCGAGTTTTCACCTCAACAAAAGCAAGTGTAGAGTTTTCTTCCTCTGCTCCCTTGCACCTCTGCTCCCCTACCTCTTTTCCTGGATACTGAGCAATAATATCAATCTCTCCCCAACGACAAGAAAAGCGGCGATGTAAAATCAACCAACCTGTAGACTGTAACCATTGTGTAACTAAGTCTTCACCTTGTTGACCAATATCGAGATAATGGGATGGAGGATGATTCGCCATTGGTGAAAAGTACCATGAATTTTAGGTTAAGCGATCGCATTTGGGCAGGTATACTCAGTGTATTGCTGTGGGCTGTGTTAAGCATTACAGCCACTTTTACTTATCCGCCCACAGCTTTAGCACTCGAATATAACAAAGAAATATTAGTAGAAGCTGATTTTTCTGGACGTGATTTAACAGATTCTAGCTTTACCAAAGCTAATCTCCGGCAAAGTAATTTTAGCAATAGTAACTTAACTGGTGTGAGTTTCTTTGCTGCTAATTTGGAGTCAGCAAACTTACAGGGGTCTAACTTGACAAATGCTACTTTAGACTCAGCGCGGCTCATTAAAGCAGATTTGACTAATGCAGTTTTAGAAGGTGCATTTGCGGCTAATGCCAAATTTGATGGCGCAATTATTGATGGAGCAGATTTTACTGATGTGCTGCTGCGTCCAGATGAACAAAAAAAATTATGCAAGGTAGCTAAAGGTACTAATCCCACCACAGGACGAGAAACCCGTGATACTTTGTTTTGTCCTTAGTGAAATGAACTTACTGTGAGGACTTATTGTTTTTGCCAAGAATTCAGAGAAAAGAGAGTTCAGACAGCAACTTACCCTCGTAAAATTGCGAAGGTATTTTGTAAATACTTCACGTCTCTTTTCGTTTTCCAAAATATACCAATTTGTAAATATATGAGCAAAAAATTAGTAGCCAGGCTGCTGCTATTTTGTTTCACATTTGTTCTTGGCTTCACATTTACTATTCATAATGTCCAAGCCGAATCAGCACCTTTCTATTGGGAATTTATCAATGTCGATATTGCCGTACAGCCTAACGGTGATATGTTAGTCACTGAAACACAAAAATATAATTTTACTGGAGAGTATAACCATCTGCGCTCCCGGTACATTCCTTTAGATAAAGTAGACAGAATTACTGAAGTTTCTGTATCCGAAAATGGTCAAGTGTTACCCAGTAAAACAAGTACAGTAAATAATCAATTTTGGATTCGTTGGGAACATCAATTGCAACCACCAGAAAGCTCTACTTTCGTGTTGAAATATCGTGTTATTGGAGGATTGCGCGTCAATCATAATTATGCTCAAGTAGATTGGGAAGCGATATTCTCTGACCGTAAAGCCCCTATTAAACAGGCACAGGTTAGGGTGGAATTTCCTGAAGAACTTACTACTAAAATTAAAACATTCCAAAGCTTTGGTGTAGTTGCAAATATTCGCCGAGTCGATACAAAAACTATTGAGGCTGTTACTAAACAATTTCTAGAGCCAGGGAAGGGGTTAGAAATTCAGGTGATATTTGATCGTGCGGGTACTAAGATTGAAACCTCTGGATGGCAAAGTACACAATTTTTTTATGAGAGGTTATTGTGGATTTTGTCGGGATTACTAGTCGTTGGTATGCCTCTTTTCCTCATTATTATCTCTAGGACTGGGACTAGTAGTAGCTACATTGGAGACAGTAGCAGTTATTACTATGGCGGTGGCGGTGATTATGGTGGCGGTGATTATGGTGGCGGTGGCGGTGGCGGTGGTGATTAACTAAATAAACGCAGTACGCATCAAATCTAATTACAGTAGTGAAGTACAAATATCGAGGATATCCAGGAGGTGACTGTGGCGCGTAAACGGTTAGTAATTGAGATGGGGATGGGTGTAGATCAGCATGGACAGGAACCAACTGTAGCAGCTGCAAGAGCAGTCCGCAATGCGATCGCGCACAATGCTTTACCAGGAGTCTGGGAAGTTGCTGGGTTGAATGATCCCAATGAGATGATTGTAGAAGTGCAAGTAGCAGTACCTTATCCCGAACAAGTGAGAACAGATGAGGTTCTCGCAGTACTACCGTTTGGACGCAAAACGATAAATGTCGAATCTGGGGGAATGGTGGTTCAAGGACGGGCGATTCCCTCTCTGAATGATAAAAATGATGATATGTTAATTGCGATCGCTGCGGTGACAGTCCTCATCGAAACCGACTAAGCTTGGTTCTCCGGTTTCTGCACATCCTCAACAGCATGAGAAATCGAGGCTAAGGGTGGAGTTGATACATCTAATTGTGGTTGTGGCGTTTCGAGTGATGCTGCAATTGATGTATCACGAGAGTAATAACCTATAATCTTGTCATAATTAGAAGCAACTGCTAAAAATGCCCCGCCTAAAATATAAATGGGCAATGGTAAAGAAAATTCTTGTAACCAGTCAAATAGTTCTGCTAAAGCGAACAATAGCACAAAGCAAGCAATCCAAACTCTCATCGTTCCATCCCTGTCACCAAACAACTCTACTAGTTTACTAATAGCCTAGACAGATTGCATGATACCTGATGTGGAATGAATCTCCAGAGAGTTACTAGCAAGACTCTAAAAGCACTAGCTTATACTAATTTTAAAAAATAATGTGACAGATACATAGTCTAAAATCCCTGTGATACCAATTCACGAAAATACTGATACAAATCACTTCCTCTGTACTTCTGCTTCTGTTCGCCGAGCGAAGTCGAGGCGCTGCTTGTATATCTGTATCATTTTTAAAGTGTAATGGTATGATATCTAGCTTTCTCAATTTTGAATTTTGAATTGGTATTAGTTTTCAGCAGATCAAGTGTAAAATTTTAAATCTGCTTTACGAGGATAAGTGATCCAGATCAAGCAGATCGCTCTCAACATAATCCTTCGCTGTCATGTCTTCGAGAGATGTTACTATCCCATCAGCCTTGAAACGCCCAGATTCAGGAACTAAGTCTAACCATTGTCTGCGAAGTTTGTCCCATTCCATTTTTTGAGATTGAATCTGGTCTTCATGACGAATAAAGAAGAACATCAACTGAACTTCTGGTGCATTCCAAGAAGGTTCTGCACGCACTCTAATTTCGCGTAAGGCGCGAAGGGCTTCTCCTTCATCGCTATTTTTACTGTGCTTACTTTGAATTCGCTGTTGTAGGTTTCTTACAAATTGATTAAAATCATCAGGAAAAGCAAATCGAACTCGTTTCCGAGCTAATACCTGCCCCAATGTTCTGATTTCTTCATCGTTTCGGCATCCAGGAATACGTTTCCATTCGGAAATAACAGCCTTTTCTACTGTCATTACACGGTCAAGGTCAGCAATAAGATAATACTCTGCAACTCCAGGGATGTATGCGAATTGAGTTCGTCTACATTTCCGCACTTCATCTAGAAATTGCTCCTGACTCCCCTGAAACTTAATTTTGTCCAAGAATTTCTGGTTGATCTTTATAAGAGGTACTACCTCAACAAATGGACGATCCTTACAAGTACGCGAACGCTGTGGAACAATATCACACGTTTGAGAAACTACAGCAAATCCTTGGACTTCTGATTCTGAAAGGTCAGTTCCTTCTTGTGCAATATCAGCAGAGTCCGAGGTTAGAGGATGTTGAGGGTTAAAGCGGTGGACAAACCAATGTTCCCCCACCACACAATCACCCTGACTCCACTCTTTAAGAGCAGCGTCTATTTGTTGAATCAAAACGTCGTGTTCATTGACCACTGCTATTTCTTCGACTCCTTGCTGCTTGTGCAGGTCTGGATCTTCCAGTCTGGTGATAGCTAATATCTGGAAGAGAATTGGCTAAAACATCAGGAGGTAAAGGCATTCGTAGTCTGCGTTCTTCTTCAGATAAAGCACCTAATTTTGGTTTGTGAGGAGCATTACCAGAACCAAGAATTTGTTTAACTTCTTCGTAGTTACCTACCACCAATAGATCAATAAGAGGTATACCATTGCTACCAGGTTGTAGCAAGAGACTACGATTGAGGCTTGCACTTCCTCGATCAATGTACTGAATCATGCCTAAAAGTTGATTTAAGGTATATTCATTAAAGCTGTTTAGTCGCTCTCCACTTGCCCAAGAATGAAGACTTCTACGTGAAACATTGAAAAGCTTGGCAAGTTGATCCCATGTCAATCCACTGAGTCTTTTTAGCTCATTAACGGCTTTCTGTGTTGCTTCTGGAGAACTAGGTAAAATGACTCCACTCGTTGTGATCTCTGAACCGGCTACTAAATTTCGACTAATGTTTTCTCTAGAAGCAGTTGTACTAGAGGAAACTGTAAATATTCTTGAGGTAATGGTTTGATAAGTATGTAATTGCTGCTGCTCAGTTTGTCTATTTAATAAAGGAATCATAATTTACCTCCATAACGTCGTAGGAAATCATTGGTTACTGCCCATCGAAAAAAGGTATAGATCCTCTCAGAAAAATGTTGCGCTTCACTCATCAACTCCTCAACGGAAAATTGTAGATTATTAGAAATAGACATATCTATATCAAGAATCCAACTAGCTTCAGCAACAGCTTCTATTGACTCTGGATCAAAAGTTGTACCACCAGGCATAGTTCCCCATCTTGCAACTATTTGTTTGCTTCCATCTGGAAGAATAAATAAAGATTCATTAATGCTTTGATGAATGTACTCTCTAAAATCAGCATTCATCATTCCAGCTATCTCAGGCTTCACTAGTAATGATATGTCTTGGAAATTTTGACCGACAACTCTGTCGATATATCGCAACCCAAATCTTTCAATAATTGGAGGTTTAAAGGTTTCATTAAGCGCAAAAAGTATTTTTTCTAGACGTTCTAGAAAATCACTACGGCTTAAATAAGAATTTGTTTCCAGTGCAACAAAATTAGGTGCTAATGAAACTCGCCAATTCCACCTATTTGTAGCGTCTACAAAGCGCCATGTAACTTGCGGGGCAATTGGAACAACACCTTGGGGACTCAAAGCAAAACCTTGAGTTTGCTCCGGCTGTAAAATAGGATATTTTTCTCGAATTGCTTCTTGAAATGAACCCACAAAATCTTTCTTCTCAATTGAGAGAATAGGCGGAAAGCGCACTTGTGCAATTACACGAACAAGGGGTGCATTATCTAATGGCACTTCTGCGGGTGGTGGTGCAGTGAGTGGATTGAAATTAACCACTGTTTAGATCCTTTTAAGGGCTTTTATGGAATTTTAAGTATAAATAAAGACAATAGGATTAGCTTATCGTCTACAACTATAATAGGGCAATAGTGTGAAGTAGAGTGTGAAGTTTAAGAAAAATTTTCCCATCAGACATTTGGAACTAGAAAATCCCATAATAGTAACACTTGTAAAGTCTTAACAGTTTAGTTAAACAACGCTGTTGCAGAGGTCTGTTCCAAAACGCCTTCCTTTGTTGTTTATATGGCGAAAAACTAACTCATAGCAATGTACTGACAGAGGCGTTACATTTATAGACAAAGATGAAAAACAATAAAGCTTTTAATAGTGCTGGTAAATTGACGGCGCTTTTAGTTTTAATCACTATTTTTCTAACGCCTTGCGTGATCGTAAATGCGGGTGAACGTGGCGTATTAATGAAATTTGGCGAGGTACAAGAGCAAATATTAGGAGAAGGGCTACATTTAATTATCCCAGTAGTGAATACAGTTGAAAAAATCAGTATACGTGTGCAGAAACAGGAAATATCTACTGAAGCAGCTTCTAAAGATTTACAAGATGTGTTCACTGATGTGGCTTTAAACTGGCATATCATCCCAGAAGAAGTTAATACTATTTTTCAACAAATTGGCAACCGAGAAAATATCATTTCCCGGATTATCAATCCGGCAATTGAAGAAGTCCTCAAAGCGATTATTGCTCAATATACTGCGGAAGAAATTATTACTAAACGTGGAGATGTCAAGTTAGGTTTAGACTCAGCTTTAACTACTCGCCTACGTAGCTATCATCTTGCATTTGATGATATTTCTTTAGTTCATGTTCATTTTTCGGAGCGATTTAGTGAGGCGGTAGAAGCAAAACAAATTGCTGAACAAGAAGCTAAAAAAGCAGAGTTTTTAGCATTAAAAGCTGTAAAAGAAGCAGAAGCAAAAGTTAATTTAGCCAGAGGTGAGGCGGAAACTTATAGATTGCTACGTGATGGTTTAACTCCTGAATTACTGCAAAAACAAGCAATCGAAAAATGGAATGGCAAGTTACCACTAGTTATTGGTAAAGAAAATCCGAAAATCTGGGATTTTAGTGAATTACTTAAAGCTTATAAGTAGTAAATCAGGAATATAAAGTAGAGACGTTGTATACAACGTCTCTGTGTGAAGTAGAAATACTATTTTTGAAAGCAACTTAGGATGAGTGTTAACTCTTAGCGAATAAGACAGGTGCTTCTAGTATCTTCAACTGAATCAGTAAAATAATTACAATAGTGTAAATTGTGGAAGATACTAAACCTGATAACAGTTCTTTTTTGAGGTTGCGTTCTTGTGAATCTTTTTGAAAGATATCTTTAGAACCGTATTGCATCAAGAGAATCCCCACAACATTAGACAGCCAATAACCCACGATGGCACAAGGTATGAACAATTTTGGGGAAAATAAACTACATAAGTACCCAAAAAAGTAAGCAATGGGTAGATTAAATACAATGTCATTCCACCAACACAAAGGGGATAGTAAATATCCCAAAACCAGCAAGAACCCACCTCTCAGCTTTTTGAAAATATTTTTGTGGGATTCTTGAGGAACAGTCTGGGGCGATCGCTCTGGGGCGGTATTTACTGCTAAACTCAACTCTTGACTAGCTTTTTGGGCGCTTTCCATAAATACACACTATTCCTCTCGGCTTTGTGTATTTTAAACGCAAATTGGACATAAGTCTATTAATATCTTAATATTTCAAGACTTAACATCATAAACAAAGTCAGCGTAGTACTCCAAGCACACCACGCTGACTAACAAAAAATAACTTGTTCTGAAACCGCGCAGGCGGTCACTGAACTTGTCGTTTATCTTGACCTCATTATTTGGATTAACGCAACAATTCCTCGACTTGATGTTGACTCCACAAAATTCTATACAAGCCTTCTTGCTGCACTAAGTCTACATGATTGCCGGCTTGGACAATTTTACCTTTATCCATGACTAAAATTCGGTCGGCGGCGGCTGCTGCTGATAGTTGATGGGTGATAAAAATTACTGTTTTGCGACTAGTTCCACTAGAAAGATTTTTGAGAATTTTGGTGGCTGTTTGATTATCAACGCTCGATAAAGCATCGTCCAAAATTAAAACTGGCGCATCAACTAACATAGCTCTCGCTAAAGCTGTGCGTTGTCTTTGTCCGCCAGATAAGGTAATACCGCGTTCACCAACTAGAGTTTCGTATTGTTGGGGGAAATTCAGAATTTCGGGATGAATCTGAGACATGACAGCCACAGATTCGACATCTTGTTGTTCGCGCCCTGGGTCAGCGTAGCGGATATTATTTTTGATGGTGGTGCTGAATAAAAAACTGTCTTGGGGAACATAAGCGATCGCACTCCGCAAATCAGATAAGGCAATTTTGGTAATGTCTATCCCATCTAAAAATAACTGTCCGGGAGCAATATCTAACAACCTGGGTAAAGCATTGGCTAAAGTTGATTTCCCCGAACCAATTGCGCCAACAATTGCTACTGTTTCTCCTGGTGCAATTGTAAAATTGACCTGATCTAAGGCTGGTGTTGTTGCTTCTGGATAAGTAAAGCTGAAGTTTTTGGCGCTGATTTCTCCCTTGACTTCTGCCACGGTTAAATTTACCACATCAGCCGTGTCTTGAATTTTGGGAGTAACACTGAGAATCGATTCTAAGCGATCAATACTGACTTCACCTCGTTGATAGGTGGTAATGGTAAAACCTAATAAAGCTGTGGGAAACACCAGCCGTTCTACATAAATTAGCAGTGCTAAAAAGTCCCCAACGGCTAAAGTTCCGCCAGAAATTCGGGTTGTTCCTAACCAAATAATAATTAAAGAACTGAGATTAGCTAAACCGCCAATTAAAGGAAACAACACATTACGGCTTTTGGCTAATTGTAAGTTAGCTCTTAATAGCTGTTGATTCTTTTTAGCAAAGGCTTGGCGCTCGTTTTCTTCTTGAGCGTAAATTTTAATTAAGGCAATGCCGCTAATATCTTCTTGAATTAGTTCACTAATATCAGAGAGTTTTTCTTGGACTTCGGCTTGTTGTTTGCGGAGGCGATCGCTAAACAAATGTACCAACAAAAACATCATAGGATACACTGCCAAGGAATATAGTGTCATATCGACACTAATCGTCAACATGACTGGCAGTGTTAAAGCATAAGCAAAAAAAGTATTGGCTAAACTCAGTACGGCAAAACCCAATAAACGCCGAATATTTTCCACATCGCTGGTAGCACGATTAATCAAATCTCCGGCGGTATTGGTAGCAAAATAAGCAGGTTCTAACTTGAGTAAATGTTCAAAAATCCGTTGTTTTAGGTCAAATTCTACCTGTCGTCCTACGCCAAATAGCCAGATTCGAGAAGCCATGCGGATTAACCACATTGCTGAACTCAACAAAACAATGATTACTACATAATGTATGAGTTGGTTCCAACTAAATTGGGTTGACAGTATATCAACACAACCGCGAATCAACCAAGGAATATAAACGCCCAAGCCATTGACAGACAACAAAGCAAAAATACCTAATGTTGCCTCTACCCAATGAGGACGCAGGTAAGCACCGAGTTTAGCTAGTCGTCGAGATTTTGCCATTAAAGCAACTTTGCAACTCCATCATCCTAAAACAAACGGATCGTAGGTTTATATTTTATCTACAAAGAATTCAGGAGTGTGTCATCAGAATTCAGTAGAGAAAATTATCTGCTGAATTCTCATCCTAAATTGCAGTCAAAGATAGTAGTTTGGCGTGGGAGTAGCGATAGATACTATTTCTGATTGCCACTTAGGCTCAATGCTGAATTCAGGTTTTTAAATAAGGCCAGCCACTAGGGGATAGCATTGCGGCCTTGTTAATTTTACTTTTTTAACCCTAGGACTGGCGACCACGTAAGAAAAAGTAAACTTGGTTAAGGTAACTTTCCCAAACTTGGGTAGTAAGTTGCAGTGTTTCCGCACTGGGTACAAAGTCCTCTAATCGCAAACCCCGTTCTCGAATTTGCTGGGGATTTTGTAACAAGTACGGTGGGATTTTGATATCCGCCGCGTTAAGTGCGATCGCACTTACATCACTAGTTGTCACACCAGGAGTAAATGCAACCAGTACTTCCGAACCAGTCGCCCCAGCCGGCAGATAATTTCTGACCAGTGCCTGATTTGTTAAAGTGGAATTAGTAGCTGTCGCCGCAATTGGTGATCTCACCAAAAAATAAGCGATCGCTGGTGTACTGGACAACAGCAAAATAATCAGCGATGCAGCTAGTAATGTTCCCCCCGGTTTTGCTATCCCACCATCCTTAATTTTCTGGGCGGCAAAAATCATCATTAACACTGATGCACCCAAGGGTTTGAGTGGAAAGGAGATCACCCTCCACAAAGAAGCCACAGCTGGTTCATTAGGATTAATGAACGACAACGCTATGACCACCAAAATAATCACCAAGACCACCCTTCCGGCGAAAGTTCCTTGAGGATAGAACCTCTGGAACAAAGAATATACGATAGTGCCTACAAGCAGCCACAGTAGTACGCGGCTCAACAATATGAACATAGAGTAACTCTCAAATTTTCTAGTGCGATCAGCCTAGGTTTGGAGCAAGATTGTGTATTTGACCGTCAAATTGTAATCGCACTTTTACTTGACTGCAAATATTACCAGCCTCACACCTAAAGACTACCGTCGTAGTGATTTTAGAGCAATTTTTTGACACTGCGTCTATTATTTATAATTTTCCAGGTGAGAAAAAATTTTTTCTGTCACCCTTACACCCTTACATCCCTACACCCATAATTAATTGAGGAATTTTTAACTCAGAGGGGAAAAACTATGTCGCCACAAAAACCCAGCATTTTAGTCACCGGGGGCGCAGGATACATCGGTTCTCATACTGTACTGGCTCTCAAGCAAGCAGGTTATGACGTGGTAATACTTGATAACCTGGTCTACGGTCATCGAGAGTTGGTAGAGCAAGTTTTACAGGTAGAACTGGTAGTGGGTGATACAAACGATCGCCCTTTATTAGATGAATTATTTAAAACCCGTAATTTTGCGGCTGTGATGCACTTTTCTGCTTATGCTTACGTAGGCGAGTCCGTGACTGACCCCGCAAAATATTACCGTAACAATGTGGTCGGTACGCTGACTTTATTAGAAGCAATGCTGGCTGCATCCATTCACAAGTTCGTATTTTCTTCTACCTGCGCCACCTACGGAGTCCCAGAAGTCGTCCCAATTCCCGAAGACCATCCCCAAGACCCCATCAATCCTTATGGGGCTACTAAGCTGATGGTAGAGCGGATTCTTGCTGATTTTGATGTTGCTTATAATTTAAAATCAGTCCGGTTCCGCTACTTTAATGCGGCTGGTGCGAATCCTGATGGTTTACTAGGTGAAGACCACAACCCAGAAACTCATTTAATTCCTTTGATATTATTAACAGCTTTGGGTAAGCGGGAATCTATCTCAATTTTCGGCACAGATTACCCCACACCTGATGGTACTTGTATTCGTGATTATATTCATGTGAACGATTTAGCCGATGCCCATGTTTTAGGGCTGGAATATTTATTACAGGGTGGCGATAGCGAAGTATTTAACTTGGGTAACGGTAATGGTTTTTCAGTGCGTGAAGTGATTGCGGCGGCTGAGTCGGTGACTGGCTTATCAATTCCCGTCCAAGAATGTGATCGCCGTCCTGGTGATCCACCTGTTTTAATTGGTAGTAGTGAAAAAGCGAGAAAAATCCTCGGCTGGCGATCGCAATATCCAGATATCCAAGATATTGTGAGTCATGCTTGGCAGTGGCATCAAAAGCGACACAAATAAAAAGTGCTGAGTCACCGAAGTTTGCTCAACGGGGGAAACCCTCCGAACTTTGCTCAACGCGGGGAACCCGCGCACGCAAGTTCTCTCCGCACGCAACTTCTCGCTGAGTTGAAAGTGCTGAGTTACAAGACCACTCATCTCATATCTGGTAAAACACTGATTATACAGACCGCAGGAGAAGAATTTTTTTCTCAGCACTCAGCACTCAGCACTCAGCACTTCACTACAACTAACTTCTTCTTGTCTGTTGCCAGAAAACTACGAAAATCCCGACTAGTACAAAACCGGGAATTGCGATCGCCCAGGGTGGTAAAGTTTTTGTAGTTTCCTGAGCTACAGCATCACTGTTGGCATTATTAATATTGACTTTTTGAGAATCTTGTGTATTACTTTGAGTACCAGCAGCGACGGTGACTTCAAACTTGAGGGTAAAGGGTTTGAAATTAGCGCCTTTTGCGGGTTTACCACTGAGTTGTAATTGATAAAGTCCGGGTTTGGGGAAGGTGATTTCGGTTCCGGGAATACCTTGGAAGCGTTCGGCGGATACAGGTTTGAGGGATGGTTCCAGTAGTGCTGGTTCGCTGGGGGTGTGGGGTTCGGCGTAAACTGCCAACTGACAATTACACTGAGCGAGGGGAATGGTTTGTCCACCTTTCCGTGCCAGAGCAAACCAAGCTTGGGTAGGTTCGCCAGCGCGGGGATTATCATTAGGTTCGAGATGGAGAGTCGCGCCGACATCTGCGGCTACTTGGACTTTATGGGCCAAGACTGGGTGAATATTAGTAATTGCGATCGCTACACAAAACAGCAATAATGCGGATTGTAATTTTTTCATGCTTGGAAAATAATTCATGCTCACCAAATAAGGCAAAAGTTAAAAGGCAAAATAAAGAAAAATAAAAATGCTCGTAAGCCTCTAAATTTATATATGGAACAAAATAAAAACATTTATTTCGAGGCGCACAGCAGCGAAAAATAATATGTCCTGATGAAATCCCCTAAATTTATTTATGGAGATTATCTTTTTACTTTTTACTTTTTACTTTTTACTTCTTAACCTGCTCACCTGCTTTTACCCAACGCAACAGCAATACTCCAAGGGTAGCTGTAACTAGTAGCACTGTTGCCAACTTATTACCCCAAGTTGATTTTAGAGAACCCAGGTAATGGGAACCTATCACCACTGCATGAAAGGTACTCAAGATTAAAGCCGGCACAGTTAAAAGATGAATTTGTCGCCAAAGTTTACCCCAAGATTTTTGCAACGATTCCCAACTCGTTAAAGCAGCAGGAGTCATTAAGATCAATGCTACAGCACCCGCAGCTATCCCCCAGCGAAATTCCCTGGGAAAAAACCAAAAAGCGGCAAAATTCCATTGCAGAGAATGTTCAATGTTATGGGTGGTGTGGACTAAAGCCAGCACAAAAGCACCCACACCCAAAGCCCGCCGATAACGCATAGGTGCAGCCCATAAATTACTAATTGGGCGAGCAATTAAAGCCAACATCAGACAAAATAGGGCGGCGTGTCCGGTGTAGTCTACCATTGTGTCGCCAGTCCGCAATAAGGTGATTACACCAATGGACAGTGTTACCCAACCGCCTAAGCGAAATAATTGACTGCGCCTATCTTTACTAACTAACGAAGTGGAAACACCAACCCCCAACATCGTGGGTAAAGTTCCTAAACCAAAGGCTAACATTGTGGCTGCACCCATCCAGAGGTTGCTGGTTTCTGCGGCTTTGATTTGAGCCGCATATAAGAAACCACAAGGCATTAAACCCCAAGTCATTCCCAAAAATATGGGTGTCCACCATTTGGTTTGCGAGGAAAGTTTGACCATACCTGCACTCAGGTGATCGTGTAAATTACTTTTTAATAAAGGGTGTAATACCGGAATATGGGGCAACCAATTTGGTTTAATTTGCCCTAAGCCAAACCAAATCAGCATAATTCCCGTAATCATCGCCATCCAACGGCGAAATTCACTGCCAATTCCCGCTAGTTGTCCACCTTCAAACAATACCGAACCGACAGCCCCAATTCCTGCACCCACCAGGGCGTAGCTCAACATTCTGCCAAGATTCAGTAAAAAGTGAAATATTAATTGCTGTTGCCAAGTCGAGGAAAATTCTGAGGTCGATTTCTGCCCATTTTGCTTACCAGACAACGAAAAAGCCACTGTTAAAGGGCCACACATCCCGAAGCAATGCCCAAAACTGCCGAGAAATCCCAGGATGGCGATGAGCGACAAATCTAACATATCCAGCCTTCAGCACTGCCCAAACAAGGAACAATATGTCAAATTTTTGCCTCTGTCAACAGACAAGTCGTCAAACTTGTGTTTGCGCTACTCTAGGTTTGGAAAGCAGGGTTCAATGTATGCAAAAACGGATTTGGCTGATGCTGTTGGTGCTGGTGGTAGTTGTCATTGTTGGTAGTAGAAGTATTGCGTTCAATAGTTTTTTACCCCAGGCTGCTGCACCAGAAATTGTTGAGCAAGTACCAGCCAAGGAAGCTCAACCCAAGCCGCCAATACAAGACAATACACCACAAGTTTCGGTTGAGAATTTGCTTGCCCACATTGAAAAGTTAAATTTTCAACGCTATACAACAGCAGAGCGATCGCGTACTCGTACATATATCACAAGTGAATTAAAAAAATCCGGCTGGAAACCACAGCTAGAAAAATTTACTGAGGGTGTGAATATCTTTGCAGAACGTTTAGGAACTGACAAAACCGCAGGTACAATTCTCGTCGGCGCACATTATGATACAGTCGCCGCTTCTCCTGGTGCTGATGATAACGGTACTGGGGTGGCGGTACTCTTAGAAATCGCCAGATTACTTGGTTCCCAACCGACTCCACGCACTTTACAGTTAATTTTTTTTGACAAAGAAGAAGCCGGACTTTTGGGTAGTAAAGCTTTTGCAGCTCAAGCCAAACGGTTAAAAAATCTCAGTGGTGTGATTGTTATGGATATGGTTGGTTATGCTTGCTACACTCCTGGCTGTCAACAATATCCACCGGGTTTACCTGTAACGCCACCCAGCGATAAGGGAGACTTTTTAGCAGTGGTGGGAGATACGGAACATTTACCTTTGCTGAGTGCTTTTCAAAACCCACAACCAGCTAATTTTCCAGCCGTTCTCACAGTACCTATTCCATTGAAAGGATTACTCACACCTGATACTCTGCGGAGTGACCATGCACCGTTTTGGTATCAAGGAGTAGGGGCAGTTTTAGTGACAGATACAGCTAATCTGCGTAGTCCCCATTATCATCAACCTAGTGACCAGCCTAGTACAATAGAGCGATCGTTTTTTGCAGGTGCGGCGCAAATTGTTGTGAATACTACCTCTGCTTTGTTAGCCAAACATGAAAGTTTAGCCACTCCAATTTCTCCTTAAGGCTAATATCCTGCCTCCTGCTTCCGGTTGGTGAGCGCAGCCGAACCATTGCCTCCTGACTTTCTACTTAACTTGTGGGTAGATCAACACCCAGTTTTGTTTATCATTAAGTTGCAAATATAAACCTTGAAAAATCATCCGTAACGCAATGCGCGTCCTCAGATAATACCTAATTAAATGAGTTCCTGGTTGGGCAAAGACATCATCATAGTTTTGGCTGTAACCAAATGGTTTAGAACAATAGTTACCAATACCTTGGACTGATAACACAAAAAATGGTGCTTTTTTGTATTCATCGGGAACCATGAAAATCCCATATACATGATGTTCGCCACGCCAGGGTTGCACAACAACTTGAGAGGCTGTTATCTGAAGTTTTTGTTTGTTTGATTTTAAAAAAGCTTCTGAGTTACATTGCGAGTTATGTACAGGCCAAAACAAAGTCACAAACAAGATTGAAACTAGCAAAATTAATATATAGATAATTGGGCGACGCATACAAGATGAAATCTAAAGTTTTTAGCTGTCATTCGGGCTGCTGACTCAAGGCTCAAGTAAAGTATGTTTGCGGGATAAATTCTGCTCTCTATTAACATCCGCAACAAAAAAATAGAGATGAGCATTTTCCGTAGATACTTTGCATATTCGTGGAGTATAAGTAGGTGGACACAATTATTTAGAAGACGCATTTCGACTTCTCCCCAAGGGAGACGCTACGCGAACGCTCAATGCTCGATCCTTGAGAAGACGAGGGTTGAGCGCAGTCGAAACCCGGCAACTTCAAGTTAGGTTTAATTTAGTCCTTCTACTTACATATAGAGCACTTTTGAAGTAAGTGAGGTAAAGCATGAGTATTAAGTAATGAGTAATAAGTAATAAGTATAGGACTTACGCAACTGGCATATTTTTTCTGTAGGGTGTGTGACGCAACGAGAAGATTTGAACGTAGTTATAAGATTTCTAGCGTCACGCACCAACCGCCAATTGTGACACTTACGTAAGTCCTGAAGTAAATTTCTGACTTATTACTCATGACTCATGACTCATGACTTTTTTCACTCAGTTGCTGTATCTTGCACTCAATGATATCTCCGTATTTTCTTGCCTTAATCTTAAGAGTCGTCAAATGTCAAAATATCCGTTATATTCCCGTCAGGATTCATTGACGAATATTTTTATGAGAATTAGTAGGAAAGCTTTAAATTTATTGGTGGGTTGCTTTTGTACTTTTACTTACACAGATTTACTAAGTATAAATACTGTGGCAAAAGCGGCTGATAAAGTTGTGTTGCGTTATGGCTTGTTAGCGGAGTCTGTTTCTTTGGCTGAGTTGCAAAAAGCAGCCGAGATGGGAGATTTCCCGAATGGTTTTGAATTGTATGGTCGTAAATTATCTTCCCAAGAACGGCGCTTTTTGTTAGAGACGCTGAAAATGCCGCTACCGTTGAATGTTGTGACTGTTAATCGGTTACTCAATACTCAGATTGGGGCAACAATTCTTAATGATTTCTCGACTGCGCTTGTACGTAAGGATAAAGCCGGTGTGCAAGCTCTGAGAGCGGGAGCGGTTATCGGTGCAACTGCGCCTCAAGGGTTGTCGTTACTGAGTTTTATTGCGGCTTATCCGAGTCAAAGTCTGGAAATTAATTTACCTGCAATTTTCAAGTTGTCTGGTAATTTTAATACGGCGTTTTGGCGGACTCAACAATTTATGTTAGCGATCGCACCCCAACTTAATCAAAAATCGCTACAAGTTTCTTTACCATTTGACCCCAGTCAACCTGGAACGGCGGAAGTCCAAGTATTGAAAGTCAATTGGCTTGACAAACAACGTCAGCGTAATATTCCTGTAGATATTTATTGGTCAAATGCTGCAACTGCAAATAAACCAGTCATAGTTTATTCTCACGGTTTGGGTTCTGTGCGGACTGATTTACGTTATCTTGCAGAACATTTAGCATCCCACGGTTATGTATTTGTGGCTGTCGAACATCCTGGTAGTAATCAAACAAATGTTGATGCTGGTTTACAAGGTAAAGGTAAACTCATCAAACCGCAAGAATTTTTAGAACGTCCCAAAGATATTAGTTTTGTTTTGGATGAACTCGCCAAAGTTAACCAAACTCCTAACGACCCGTTAGCAGGTAAACTCGCAACTAACAATGCGATGGTTATTGGTTATTCTTTTGGTGGCGGTACAGCTTTGGCCTTGGCTGGTGGTGAATTACAACTAGATAAGCTCAAACAACGCTGCAAACAAAATTTGGCTGTATTTAGTTTGGGTGAAACTGCACAGTGCGTTGCTCAAGAACTACCAAACAACAGCTATCAACTGCGGGATACTCGAATTAAGCAAGCGATCGCTCTTAATCCTACCAGTTCTTTGATGTTTGGCGACTCTGGTTTAACTAAGGTACAAGTCCCGACTCTCATCTTGGCAAGTTCCGCCGATAAAAGTACTCCGGCGTTGACTGAACAAGTTGTTGGGTTTCACAAAATTCCTGCACCTAAATGGCTGGTTGGTATACTTGGTGGTACTCATCTCAGCGTTAAAGACCCCAGCACTACTTTAGATCAAGCCGGTCAACCCAACACACCTTTTTCTGGCGGCGAAGTTGTCGGAGAACAAGCAGCCGATGTTCGTAAATTTGTGAAGGTGATAGTCCTGGCTATGGCTGCACAACTCACCCCAGAGGCTCAACAATATAGTGTGTTTTTGACACCGAATTATGCGATTTCAGCTTCTACGCCAGCATTTCCCTTTCTCTTGGTAACAGAAATTCCTCCTGATGCGCTCAAAGTAGTGGAGGAATATATAGATAAATAACTCCCCATTCTCTCACTAGTACACTGCGGCGTAAATCAGCAGACCATTAAAAATAGGTAAAAAGCTGACTTGATAAGTATTATTTCTTTTTACTTTTGCCTTGTTGTACTAGCGATCGCTTCTGTTTATTGAATACATAACTTTTTGTTATCACTAATATTAGCTGTTCTTTGTCAATTTATGTTGACTTATCGTAACAATTTAGTTACACTTATTAACATAAGTTTAGAAATCGGTAATTAAATACAATCAAATCCGCTAACACATAAAGATATTGTCAGAATTTGATGTCTTTTGCTGTTAGCGATGAACAACGGACTTCGGTATCGGTATCTCCCATCGACATTTGGACTTCTCCTAATCACCTCGGTTTGAACAACACCGAGGTTTTTTCTTTCCATTAACTTTCAGACTTCAGACTTCAGACTTCATACTTCAGACTTCAACTGACTTTCAAGACGGCGAAATAAAAATAACCAAAGAGGCAAGGAACTATTAATAGCAATCAGTCTGACTAAATGACCTGTGGTGACAATTTCCACATTATGATCTAAGGCTAGGGAAACTAAGATCATTTCAGCAGCACCACCGGGGGCTGTTACCAAAAGACAAGTTAACCAATCCCAAGAAGTGAAGTGCATAGCCAGCATAGCAGCGATCGCACCTGCAATCAGCGTCAACGCTACAGAAATCAACGCACAACCTACAGTTCGTTTACCAAAAGTGGGTTTTTCTCCCCAATATTCTCCGATGGTAATTCCCAACAGCATTTGACCAACTATATTCACCAATGGTTGTGGACTCAAGTTAGCTCCACTCACAAAAGGTAAGAAATTCAAAAAATAATTAAAAAATATACCCAGTAGTAACGCCCCAAAAAAATCTCCAGCCGGAATTTTCCAAACAATAGCGCAATAAACTATCACTCCAGTAATTAGCAACGCTACCACCAACAGTCCGATTTGTGAAGGTTCCAGATTGAGTAAAGCTTGTTTGACAGGAAGTGTTGCAGAATTCCAGTCATTACCAACTGTGGTTCTCGCAATAAAAGGAATTACCAATACTACACAAGTCACCCGAATTGCTTGCACTAAAGCAACCAAAGTCACGTTTTTATTGTAATCAGCCGCAATTGATGACATCACACCCACGCCACCGGGAACTGTCGCCAACATTGCTGTTAATAAATTAGTTTTGCTGAGTCGGGAATAAATATAGCCAATACAGCTACCACATACCAATAAAAAAAAGGTCAGAGCCACAAATATCGGAATCCCAGCAGCTAAATTGATCAGGTCACTATTACCATTAGATAAACCCACAGTCAGTCCTACAAGTCCCATCCCGACTTTTCTTGCAGTTCTGTTAGGTTTGGGTGTGTATTGGTAGAAAATTCGACATCCTTGGAGGACGATTGTACCAGCAGCGATACCACCAAATATCCAAGCAATACCGCCAACATGCAACTTTACCAAGCCGATACTCAGTGGTAATGCTAATAGTATTTCTAAAGCCAGAACCATGATTTGAGGAACAATTAGCTGTGGTTGAGTACCAGAGAGATTTTGATGAAAAATTTCCTCCTGAGTGGGAGTAACACTGAGGCTTTGATTCATTGATACAAGTTTTTTAAAATTAAATTTGACTAGGTTCTGGAATTAATGCGATCGCCAATGACTTACTGTTTTTAAGTTCTATGTACAAAGGCAACAGTATCACAACAATCTTAATAAAATTTAAACATAGCTTTCAGCCTCATCACCACAGCAATATTTGGTATTTATACCAATTCTGCATGAAGATGCACTGAATTAAAGAACGAACCACAAAGGGCGCATAGACGCGATAGCGGCTTCCCGAAGGGTAGAACACAAAGAAAGAAGAGATATGAAGATTAAATGCAGACTCACATAGAATTGGTATTAGGACAATAAATGGTAGAAAACAGATGTTCCCTACCATGTTTTGCCTTTTTACTTTTGCCTTGCTGTACTAGTACAACAAGGCAAAAGTAAAAAGGCAAAAGTAAAAAGAAAGAATAACGATACTACAAGCTTTTTAGCAATTTCTTATGGTCTGTTTATTTACGCCAACCTGTACTAGGACTAATATTTGATTTGGGAAAAAAATCAGTACACCCAGAGCAGACTTCTTTCCTACTCCCTACTCCCCATTCCCTACTCCCTGCCTATCGCGCTTGCGCTGCGCTTCGCGCACCACACAATTAGATTCAGGAATCAAACCGTATTCCTATCTATGGGGATAAGATGAAAAGCGCGATCGCTTCTGGTTGTAGTAATTTATATCAGAAGTTAACTCAGAAAATGTATGGAAAAAATTCATATTGATGTCCAGCAGGGCAATATTGCAGGAGTCGCAGATAAAATAGCCAATGGTGTTGATATTGAATGCCTAGACGAGTATTCCCAGCAAACACCATTAATGTGTGCAGTTAGTAGTTCCAATGCAGGGGTTGAGATGATTCGCTTTCTCTTAGAAAATGGCGCGAATGTCAATGCTGTTGAACCAGAATCTCAAAATACCGTACTTGGGTTAGCTGTGCAGTCAGGAAATCTCGATAAAATCCAATTGATTCTCGATGCTGGAGCCGATATTAACTATCAAACTTCAGATGGATATGATGTCTTAATTCATGCTATGTATGGTCGAGATATTGTCCAAGATGAAAACTTAATATCAACTTTGAATTTACTCATCTCTAGAGGTGCTGCTGTCAATGGGATGAGTAGCTATGGTGAATCTGCAATTAAAGTAGCTGCTCATGTTGGGAGATTTGATGCTGTCCAATTATTATTGAACGCAGGTGCTAACCCAGAGCAACTGGAATGGACAGAATTAATGCACGCTATAGTTTTTGGCAGCCTAGAGCAAGTAGAGTTCTTGCTAGAACAAGGCGCAGATCAAAATGTGCGTGATTGTTGGGATAGAACTCCTTGGTTATTAAGTATTCAAGTGGGTGAATTACCTAAAGCTAAATTACTCCTAGCGACGGGAGCAAATCACAACGATGTGGGAAACTGCGGAAAAACGCCGTTAATGTATGCAATAGAAAACAATAGACTGGAAGTCTTAGAGTGGCTAATTGCAGAGGGATTTGATATTGAAGCTACTGATGAATTTAGTAACACTGCGTTAATCATGGCGGCAGAGTATGGTGCTACTGATTGCGTCAAAATTTTACTAGAAGCTGGCGCAAACCCCAGCAGCATAAATCATTGCGATGACAAAGCCATTAAGGTAGCGAAAAATCAAGAAATTGTCAGAATGTTAATTGCATCTGGTGAAGATATCAGCGATATTAACGATGATATGCGGCGATCGCTCACCGGAATTAACAACAACAAATTTTCATTATCACAAGTAACTCCAGAGCAGTATTTTGCTGGCAAACAGCCGCGCTTTGGCAAAAGCAATCCAGAGTTGATGACAATTCCCTTTTGGGAGGCAATGATTTGTCATGGTTGTTCTGCTTATGCAGCTAAAAACTTTTTTGATGATACAGAAAATTGGCAAGATAAAGCATGGTGCTATGACCGCTTTGGCAGAAGCATTACACAATTAGCAGATGGCAGAATTATCGAAATTGCTGGTGAACATGAAGACTCCTATGACCCTGATTTTTGTATATATAACGATGTGGTAGTTTATCAAGGTGATGGTAGTTTTCAGATTTTTGGCTATCCCCAAGATGTATTTCCGCCAACTGATTTTCATTCTGCCACATTAGTTGGAGAATACATATATATCATTGGCAACTTAGGATATTTCGGTACAAGAATTTATCATGAAACTCCAGTTTACAGGTTACATATACACACATTTGTCATAGAACAAGTAGCAACAACTGGCGATAAACCAGGATGGATCAGTAAACACAAAGCTATCTACCAAGAACCAGATAAAATACACATTACTGGCGGTAACTTGTGGGTGATTAATAATGAGAAAATAGAAGATTATATAGATAATTCAGTTGAATACGTTTTAGATTTAAGTGACTTGACTTGGAGTCGTGTGACCGTTGAAGGGTAAATCTTAGGTTCTTCTAATTTCTTGTGTCAAGCCTAATTGAGATACTCTTACCTTGATTCATCAGCTATGTTTATTTCCGTAGAGTTCCACTGATGTTTCATAACTTTTGCGTAAGTCCTGCAAGATTTACCAGCAACCCCACCAGGCGATCGCCTCATACTCTACACTAATTAATATCCTGACTGCTAACCTGCACTGATTTCAAAGATATTGTCCATGCAGCTACTTAAAACAACTGACACAGATTTTTCCACCGCGTTCCAAGCACTCGTCAATAATCGCCGGGAAGCCACGGTTGATGTTAGTGGTACAGTACGCGGCATTCTGGCTGATGTAAAAGTGCGGGGTGATGCCGCAGTTAAGGAATATACTACTCGTTTCGACCATTTCAGCCCAGAATCTTTGCATCTGAGTGCGGATTTTATCGCCACCCAAGCCGCCAAATGTCCGGCTGATGTGAGAGTCGCCCTGGAATTAGCCGCCGAACGCATTAGCAGCTTTCACCAAAAACAACTGCCCCAAGATATTGGTTACACCGACGTAACAGGGGTAAAACTCGGTTTAAATTGGGTTTCTCTCTCGCAAGTTGGTATTTACGTCCCTGGTGGACGCGCCAGCTATCCTAGTTCGGTGTTGATGAATGCTTTACCTGCCAAAATTGCTGGGGTGGAACGCATTGTGATGACCGTACCTATGCCACGGGGTGAAATTAACCCGGCTGTGTTAGCGGCGGCGCAGGTGGCTGGCGTAACAGAAATATATAGTATTGGTGGGGCGCAAGCAGTAGCCGCCCTCGCCTACGGCACAGAAACGATTAAACCTGTAGATAAAGTGGTTGGCCCTGGTAATGCTTATGTTGCGGAAGCCAAACGGCAGGTATTCGGGACTGTGGGTATCGATAGCATCGCTGGCCCTTCGGAAATTTTGGTGGTAGCCGATGATCAAAATAACCCAGAGTGGATAGCGTGGGATTTGTTATCGCAAGCAGAACACGACCCCAGCGCCCAATCTATTTTAATTACTGATTCGGCAGTTTTCGCCCAGCAAGTGATCACCGCCGTTGAATTAGTTCTTACCAAACTATCTACTCAAGCAGTGGCGAGTGATAGTTGGCTAAATCATGGTGCAGTTATTGTAGTGGGTGATTTGGCTGAAAGTATACCATTGCTGAATCAATTGGCTCCTGAACACGTTGAGTTATGCGTAGATAACCCGCAGTTACTCGCCAGTCAAATTAAATGCGCCGGTAGTTTGTTTTTAGGACGCTACACCCCAGAGGCGATAGGTGATTATTTGGGCGGCCCTAACCATGTCTTACCAACTTCTCGTTCGGCGCGGTTTGCTTCTGGTTTGAGTGTGTATGATTTTCTCAAACGCATTACTTATTTAGAATGCAATCAAGCCGCGTTGCAAGAAATTGGTAAAGCTGCGGTGACTTTAGCTGAGGCGGAAGGTTTACCAGCCCATGCTGGTAGTGTGGCTGTACGTTTGCAATCACTTGAATAGTGCTGAGTGCTGAGTGCTGAGTGCTGAGTGTAATTATTTTGTTTTTTACTCAGCACTCTTGAAAAGGTTGGTCATCCCTTGTATACAAAACAAAAGTTGATATGGATGCAGAGAAAAGGACACCTGTTTCTTTTATCAGAAATCTGCTGGTTGCCCGTTGGCGATCGCTTTTACTTCTATTTGTAGGAGTATATTTACCATTGCAGATATTTCAAGTTTTGGCTGTGCAAGTTTGGCAATATCAAGCTGGCTTCCCTTGGGATGTGCCGATTTTATTGGCGGTTCACTCTACAGCCAACCCCCAGTTAGATACTTTGGCGGTGGCGCTGACTAAGTTGGGGTCATTTTGGACTGTGCTGCCAATTTTAATCACAATTGCCCTGATATTACTCTGGCAAAAACGCTGGCGATCGCTAGTTTACTTGTTAATCACTGCCTTGGGAAGTGCCTTTATCAACCGCACTGCTAAGGAATTATGGCATCGTCTCCGCCCAGATTTTTGGACATCCCTCGCCCCAGAGTTAGATTTTTCTTTTCCTAGCGGCCATGCTATGACGAGTACTACCTTGGCTATTATCTTGTTGATTTTAGCTTGGCAAAGTTCTGGGCGCTGGGTGGTATGGATTTTTGGTAGCTTGTATATATTAACTATTGCCTGGACACGCCTGTATTTGGGAGTTCACTTTCCCAGTGATATTCTCGGAGGTTGGATGGTGGCGATCGCTTGGGGAACTGGCGTGAGTATGATTATTAAACCCCATCTGGTGAAAACTTTACCTGTCCCTGGTGTACAACCTGCGGCGGAAACTACTTTACTCCCAGAAGAACAGGAAAAATTAGCCGCTCACGAGTAAATCTTTTTGGTGAGCGGCTCTGACTCAAAACTTTGTACATAATTACAGTAATAAGCTAATCAGCATTTAAGCTGCACTATTGAAATTGTACATAAATGACTTAAACTCTCTCCTCTGCCCCTCTGCCCCTCTGCTCCCCTGCGGTCTAAACTGCAAACTAAGTGCTTAATAGCTTACTATTCCCGACTTTCCTACTCACCCCTTCTTAGTAGGTGCAGTTGCAACATGAGCCTCAACAATTGTTTGCGACACTTTGGGAATATACCAGTTCACATCACTGGCTGGAAGAATTTTAGCGCCAACTTGATTAAATTCAATTACGCCAGTATCAGGATTAGTTTTGAAAACTAAGTTTGTCCCATTGGGAACTTTCACCACCACATCACCCACAAATTCTTGTCCAGATCGGTCTGGATTTAACGCTACAGCATTTACATCTGCGGGTAAATAGATACCTTTACAATTCCATCTATCTTGTGTTGTTGCGCCATCAGGTAAGAAATAAAGCGCGGCTGTTTCTGAGTATTCATCATCATCTAAATTTGGTTCTGGCCCGTAAATAGCTATTGTCTGTCCTGTTTGATTGGTGCATTGTCCCCAGTCAATTCCTGACTCAAAAGCATATTTTTGGAGTTCTAATTCGTTGATTTTTTGGTCAATTTGTTCAGGGGTGTAATCTTCTAATTGCTGTTGTGATGTTTTGGCAGAGAGAAATTGTTCTAACTCTTTGGTGAGAGTTATATAATCTGGATTTTTGCTAACTTTTGGGCGATCGGCTAAGGCTGGTTGAGCAAATACTAAACTTGCAAATAATATAACTGTCAGCAACAAGCATTTAATTTTTTTCATCTTTATGTACCTATTTTTTCAAAATTGCAGAGTATACCCAATCATCAAAAAATCATCAGCTTTATGTGGTAAATCTCATATCATATTTTTGTCTTGTTGACTAATTTTATAGCTATCCTAAACGATTTATCCCTGTCTCTCTTGTCCTCATTGTTTCCCTTGTCTCTTGTATTCACATATCAAATAAGGGCGCGATATCTATGTTATCACCTCATAACTTTAGGGTTTAAATGGCACTTATCCCGATGATATTTACGGATATTCTTCTCCACAGTCAGCAAGCGGAATTAATGAGAGAGTTGCCATATTTAAACACCCATAACTCCTGTTAGATTTGGGATTTGCATTGCTTAAAAAATCATAAAAATTAGATTTTTTGTCTACTTGATTGTAGAAAATACATGGGGTAGTATTAAATCTATCTTGAGAAATAAAACTAACGATAGGCGCTGCCATTTGATAGATATACCAATATCTATCATTCAAAATCAGGAATTGTTTTTAGTAGTGTATAACTAAAAGCTCTCCCCTAATTTGTTGTGACAACCATCATTCTATGCGCCATTTGCCAAACTAAAACTTGCAAGATGAAAAAGGAAATTTCTGCTCATCAAAGTCTGCATGGCTTAAAGCCAGAATGTCTGTCTTTCACGGAAGTGTTAGCGCAATCTTTTGCGGTAATTGCACCAACAACAATACCCGCATCTAACATTGGTTTAATCGTTGCACTTTCGGGTAACGGTACTTGGCTAAGTTTTTTGATTGGCTTAGTGGGACTATTATTTGTCAGTATTAATATCAATCAATTTGCTAGTCGTTCGGCATCTCCAGGTTCACTTTATTCCTACATTACCAAAGGTTTAGGTGCAACAGCCGGAGTGATTTGTGGCTGGAGTTTAGTACTAGCTTATTTATTTACAGGGATGTCTGTGCTTTGCGGTTTTGCCAATTTTAGTGGTGTTTTAATTGGGCATTTAGGCATTCATCCTTCAAGTATTACATTACTGGCGATCGGTGCTGGAATTTCTTGGTATGCAGCTTACAAAGATATCCAACTTTCTGCTGTCGCTATGTTGTGGATGGAAGGAATATCAATTTTTTTAATTGCTATCTTGTGCTTGATTATCTGGGCGCACCAAGGTTTTGCCTTGGATATGTCTCAACTGACCTTGGCTGATACCACTCCAGGTAGTATAGCGACGGGATTAGTGTTAGTCATGTTTGCATTTTCTGGCTTTGAAAGTGCCACATCTTTGGGTGATGAAGCGAAAAATCCCTTGCGAACCATACCAAAATCAGTCATGGGTAGTGTGATTTTGGCTGGGTTGTTTTATGTTTGCACAACTTATATAGAAGTCTTGGGTTTTAGCCATGCTGGCGTATCTATTACCAACACAGAGGAACCGTTAGGATTTTTATCCCGACAGGCAGGAGTCGGCCTTTTGGGTGAATTAGTGGGTTTGGGTGCTTTGTTTAGCTTCTTTGCTTGCATTCTAGGTAGTATCAACCCCGCCTCTAGAGTTTTCTTTTTGATGGCGCGTCATGGTTTATTTCATTCATCGTTAGGTACAGCCCACGCAGCTAATAAAACACCTCATGTTGCAGTCACAATGTGTTCTTTGATTATGTTCCTTGTGCCGGCGGGGATGTCTTTTTTGAATATCAAGCTGTTTGATTGTATGGGCTATTTGGGGGCTATTTGTAGCTATGGATTTTTGACTGTCTATATTTTGATTTCCATTGCTGCACCTGTTTATCTGTATAAAATCAACAAGCTACGCCGCCGAGATATCGCGTTTTCTATCCTTGGGGTTGGTTTTATGATGATTCCGGTTTTGGGTAGTATTGGCATCCCTGGTAGTAGCCTATTTCCAGTTCCGGAAGCGCCTTATGATGCCTTTCCCTACTTATTCTTGATGTACATAGTTGCAACTAGCGGCTGGTTCATTGTCAAAAGAAGACGTTCTCCCCAGTTAGTTGCAGGAATGCGCCAAGGAATTGAAGAGATCCACGCCAGATTTAGCGATCGCAGCAAAATTCCTTAAATTTTTGCATCTTTTGATTACAAAAATTCTGATTTGAACTAAATTGATATGAACGGGTTAGTTACAGCAATTAGTACCGGGGCATTTGCCTTTAGCGCCACAAATATCGACGATTTAGTGATACTGACGCTATTTTTCTCCCAGATTAACGCCAAGTTTCGCCGTTGGCATATCATTGTCGGGCAGTATCTTGGTTTTACAGCACTGGTAATGGCAAGTCTGCCGGGTTTTTTTGGTGGCTTAATCCTACCACGTCCGTGGATTGGGCTGTTTGGTTTAGTTCCCATTGCTATTGGGATCAAGTGCTTATTGAGTCAAGAAGAAGATGAATCAGCCACAGTAGAACCACAAACAGAAGCATCGCCAGACACTTTGTTAGCCAAATTATTCAATTTGCAGACTTACAGTGTAGCAGCCGTGACATTTGCCAATGGTACTGACAATATTAGTATTTATGTGCCTTTGTTCGCCAGCGCCACTTGGGAAAGTTTATTAGTAATTTTGGGTGTGTTTTTTACGTTGGTGGGATGTTTGTGTTACGTAGCTAATCAATTAACTAACCAAACTGCGATCGCTAACTTGTTAACTCGTTATGGGAATAATTTTATGCCTTTTGTACTCATGGGGCTAGGCGCTTTTATTGTTATTGACAGTGGCAGCTTAACTTTACTCAATTTATCTTGAAGACAGCAGGGTAGTTAGTAGATTCATCTGCAAAATCTCTGGGAATTTCCCTATATCAAAAGAGGTATGAGGTTTGAACATACTAGAATTTTCTTTACTAGTTTGGCTTGGTTCATTTAGTGCTGGCTTTGTCGGTGCGTTAACGGGCTTGGGTGGTGGAGTTGTCATTGTCCCCCTATTAACTTCCGTCTTTGGCGTAGATATTCGCTATGCTGTCGGTGCTTCCTTGGTCTCTGTGATTGCGACTTCCTTGGGTGCAGCCTCCACATATATCAAAAAAGGCTACACCAATTTACGCCTAGGCATGTTTTTAGAAGTTGCTACGACAATTGGGGCAATTATTGGGGCGATGATTGCGGTATTTGTCTCTGTTAAAATGTTGACGATTGTCTTAGCGATCGTTTTGATTTATTCAGCATATCTTTCGCAACGACCCAGAATAGAAATTGATCAAGATCAACCCGCAGATCCTTTAGCCAATTATTTCAACCTCAATGGTACTTATCCCACTCCCGATGGCTTGATGTCTTATCAAGTTAATGCTGTACCAGCAGGGTTTAGTGTGATGTTCGTTGCTGGAATTTTATCAGGATTACTTGGCATTGGTTCAGGTGCATTCAAGGTACTAGCAATGGATCAAGCCATGCGTATACCTTTTAAAGTTTCTACTACCACTAGCAATTTTATGATTGGTGTCACCGCCGCCGCATCCGCCGGGGTTTATTTAGCCAGAGGTTACATCGATCCGGGATTATCAATGCCGGTGATGTTAGGAGTATTACCTGGCGCTTTTTTAGGAGCCAAAGTGCTTATAGGTGCTAAAACACAAATTTTGCGAATTATTTTCAGTCTTGTGCTAGTAGTAATGGCTTTTAAAATGGTCTATAACAGTCTAATAGGGGGGCTGTAATATGTATGAGTTTAATTCTATTTTTCGTTGGCAATCATCAACATCAGCAGAGACTGAAGTCGCAACAATTACCTTGCCAGCAGAAGAACCAGACTCAGATATTCAACAATTAGAAGAACAACGCCATAACAGTGAGATTAATAGTAGTCAGATAGTCAGCAAAACAGCCAGCGAACAGCAATTAGAATACATACTCAGTAATCTTTTAAAGTATGGTGTGTTAATAGCTAGTGCTGTGGTGTTGTTGGGTGGCATATTATATTTAATTAACCACGGTTCTGAACCTGCTACATATCAAGTTTTTCACGGTGAACCCTCAGAGTTTCGTTCCCCTGCTGGTGTCTTCAATGCAGTTTTAGCAGGTAGCCGTCGAGGGATTATTCAATTAGGTTTATTACTATTAATTGCCACACCTGTTTTACGTGTAATTATTTCTTTATTGGCTTTTATCTTCAAGCGCGAATTAACTTATATTGTTGTAACTCTGTTAGTATTAGCTAGTTTAACTTATAGTTTGGTAGGAGCTTATTTTTAATCGTAATTATGGAATGGGTGTAAGTGTTTAAGGGTGTTGGGGTGTAAGGGTTTTGAATACCTACACCCTTACGAGCATTGCATAATTCCTATGAGTATTATGACAATTTAATACCAAGATGTTGTATGTAACGTCTCTACGGGTGCATCCCAGTTTTTATTTAGCAACTAAAGAATAAAAGTCATTGCGTTCGCGTAGCGTCTCGCAGAGAGGAGGCACGACGAAGCAATCGCATGTTTTTGTTCTTAGTGCGAGACTTTGCGATTGCTTCACTTCACTTCGTTGCGTACCCTTTGGGAAGGCTAACGCCTACGCAATGACATACAAAAAGTGGGATGCTCCCCGTCTCTACATCATCTGATAAATTGATAAGTGATATTAAGAGTTGAAAATTTCGTTAAGCTGCGGGATATTTTGTTGAATAGCCTTTGCTAAATAGTTTCTAATTAAGTCAACAGTTTCTACTGAGAAATTACCGCCTAAAAATACAAAGGCTAAACTAGCAACTCCAAGAAATAAGGCTAACACTCTACCAAAACAGCCTGGATTAATTTCAATAAAACCTAACTTTGATTGTCCCAACACAGAAATTACTAAGAAAATAATTCCTAGGGTTAAAAATATATTTGAGATAGTAAAATTTGCCATTTTAATTTAGTCAGATATGATTGATGCAACTATATTTAGTATAGCCATAATTAATGGAAATTGATATTATAAATACTGACATAAGTTAGAATTTTACTGGCTGTATAATATACCCCAAGATTGACTATATATAGGTAGTATCCTGCCTCCGGTTGGTGAGCGCAGCCGAACCACTGCACTGCCTCCTACTATCACTTGACACTCATCCCAGCGCCTTTTTAAAAGATAAGCACTGGGAGGAAATGATAACTTAATTGTGAGGTTTTGTCCTTGCAATTCTCTACAAGTAGATTCATCTGTCCAATTACACCGATTTTCTGTATATTTGCGCCACAATGCTTCAATATCTTTGAGAGTTTCACAAGGTAGAAGTTTTTCTTCTCCTTCGGTGAGATAACCATCATTATTTACATCAGCTTTTGCGCCTTGTTCACGCATCAAAATTGCATAAGATGTTTTGAGTGCGCCTGTATATTGGTTTTCTAACTTGGCAAAATCAGTATCCACTAAATCGCCAAATTTTCCTTGTTGGAGTTCAGCTTCTAAAGTAGACAGTCTAGTTTTTTTAATGATTTCTGCTAAGAATTTTTCAGCTTGTTGCGATGCTTGTTGCAATGTATTTTGGTGCTTGAGAATATCAGCAAATTTTTGTGGCTCTTGACTAATTTTGTCTTGTAAATTCAAAGTGATCCGCCAAATCTGCCGATAATCATCCAATGCTTGATTAATATCTCCAGCTTGTTGATGTTTATTAGCATTATTAAACAATGCAGGTAGACTATTTAATGTTGTTTTAGCAATATCAGGTGTAATAATATTAAATGAACTATAGCGGATGAGTTGAGCTAACTGATTTTGCTGTTGTTGTTGCCAAGCAACTATCCCAGAAGCTGCAATTAATAATAAAGTAATGGTACTAGTACTACCTAGTAAAAAACGATTTTTTAGCCGCGCTTTTCTACTGGCTTGGATATATTCTTTTTCTGGGGGGGTGAGGTAATCTTTGTATTTTTGATAATATGCTTCTGCTTCTGTGAGTTGAGTTTTTTGCAAAAGAAAATCGGGGTGTTTTTGCTTTTGTTCCCATTCTTTGCGTTTCTTTTCTAAACGCTCTTGTTGATATAAGCGATCGCGGTTTTCATCCAACCACCAACGTAAACTCGACCAATGACGAATTAAAATTTCGTGAGCTACTTCTATGGTTACTTCGCTTTTGAGTATTTCTAATTCCTGAGAAATAGAATCAGCAGTGCGACTCTGCCCAATATTTGCGTCATTTTCTGGTAAATTAACAACAATTAATTTGGCATCAATAAACTTTTGTAGAATCTTTTCAACTAAATGTGGTGAATATTTACCTTGCAATAACTGGGATTTTTGGACTTGTTTTTTAGTATCTTCTGTACCCTGTCCCAGACGAGTTAAAGATAGAAAAATCCATTGGGCTATTTTCTGTTCTTCTGGTGACAAACTATCATAAATGGCTTGAGCTTTGAGTTCTAAAGCTACTTTTATGCCACCAATTTTATCGCGGTAAGCTGAAACTGTTAATTCCCCAGTACTTTGGTCGCGGTGTTCCCATAACTGTTCTAAAACAAATTGCAGTAAAGGTAAATCTCCCGCCGATTGTTGTAAATCATTTAACAGTAACTCAACTAAACCTGGCTCAACTTTTAATTCTACTTGCTCGGCTGGTTTTTCGATAATCTGACGATAATTTTCTGCACTCAACCGGGGTGGAACTAAAACATGAGATGCTTGTAATTTTTGCGATAGTTTCGGTATTTCTAGACAGGGTGAAATAAAATCGGCGCGGAGAGTAATGATTAATTTAAATCTGTCGGATGCGTAGTCTAAAGCTTCTAAAAGAATATCAAGAAAAACTTGGCGATCGCCTGTAGCCGCCAGCGTAAAAATTTCTTCAAATTGGTCAATTACTAAAACTACCATTGGCTCGTTTCTGGTGCGTAACCAATGGACAAAACCCTCACCACCTAAATGTAATAACCCTTCAGTTTGCAAGGGATTTTCTTCACTATCTGCCATGATTTTGGCTAATTCTTGCAGGGGTTTTTCTCCAGGACGCAAAGATTTAGTTAGCCAAGTTTCACTTCCCGGAAGTTGTTTTCCCAGCCTTAACTGTGCCATTAATCCCGCTTGGACTACGGAAGATTTACCACTCCCAGAAGCACCAACTACTGCTAAAAAAGATTTATGATTAACTTCATTAATTATTCTTTGGGTGAGAACTTCTTGACCGAAGAAATATTTTGCATCTTTCTCACTAAAAGCTCTTAATCCCATATAAGGACAAATCCCTAAATCTACCCGTTGGGATTTTTTCTGTAAAGTCGCAGGTAAAATTTCAATTACTCCCTGCATTCCCCCTAGCCAATAATTACGCCAAATTTGACTTTCTGCAAGTTCGCGCTGTACACCCATAATCCAGCCAGCAACAGATAACCCTGTTTGTAAGTTGGATGTTTGCAAAGTTGTCAGTAAAGCTGTAGCAAATTCTTCGGCATTTTCAATAGTAGCTGCACCAATAATTAAACACTGGCTAATTTCTGATTCTTGTTGCAAATCTTCTAGCCAATTCTGGAGAGATGCAGTATTTTGTGCATCTACAAGACAATCTAAAACTACAATTTGTTGAGCAATATTTGACTGACGCAGACTTTGGCGTAACCAATCACGACTAAGTTTAATTTCATCACTAATAACTAAAAAAGCTTCACCTGTAGTTGTTTCTTCAATTCTTCCCCGCAGATAAAGTAAAGATGTTGCATCTTCTAAACTGGCTGACGATGCTTGATTGAGTAAGCAATTTTGAATCGCTTGGCGGACATCCGGCAAATCTCGTGCTTGGGAATGCCAATATTTCAACTCAAAACCACCCGCACCAGCCAACATTTTACTAATCTCAGGCGTGATTTCGCCATCTGATAGCCCATTTACTATTAAAGCTTGCCTGTGCGATCGCAGTTCGATTTCTGTGGCTTTATACCCAAGAACTAATTCCCCCACCGCTTCTACAATCAATTTGGGAGTTTGCTGTGGTTGTTCTTTTTTTAACCCATCAGTATCACCACGGCTACGTTTTTGTTGATTAATTAACCGCAGTCCTTGGTTAAGCTTATCAATATACTGGAGGGTATGATGATAAATATATTTGTAGAGCGATTTAACTTCAATTTCTCCCCGCACATCAGCCGCTTCACCTAATAAGCCGCGAATTAAAAAATAGGTAAACACACCATGACCTAAATCGGGAAACTCCCACGATAACTGTTCTTTATCGCAAGAAAGTAAGGCATAAAATCCTTGACTATATCCTGTTTGTTTTTTCTGAACAGCAACTTTTTGCAGTTGTTCTAACATCTGAGGTGTGGGTGAATTTCTCAGAGTAAAACTGCCACTATGACAAGCATCTAAAATTACTATTTGTTGAGCAGCTTGACAATTACCCAACAATGTCAACAGTTCTTGCATCGTCAAACCAGTGTTGAGTAAATCATCTGTTTGAGTATGAGTTAAACACAACACAGCCTGTTGACTTTCTGACTCCAGCATTCCATGTCCACAAAAGTAGAATAAAACTGTATCTTGGGGATTAGCAGATTTAACTATATGCTGAAAACTAGCGCGAATTTCAGCTAATGAAGGTGCTGGTGATGATTGGGAATGATGCTCAATGATTTCTGTGTGGATAAATTTGTGATTGGCTTGTTTTACAGCATGAGCAAATCCTTGACAATCTGCAACGGCGTAACGCAATGCACGCAGATTTTTATCTTGATATTCATTAATCCCAATCACTAAACACCAAAGTTTTTTGACATCGTTCTTGATAATGGCACGGGGCATATTTGTAAAATATTCTAAGTATAAGTAGAAGGACTAGCTTGTTGAGCATTGAGCGGAGTCGAAATGCGTCTTCTAAAAATTGTGTCTATCTATAATTTAATTTACTAATTTTCAACGCAGAGTTGATATAATATTAAAATCTCAATATCTCTCGCTCATAATTTTCGGGCGTTGGTTCAATCTCCCATACCAAACCTTCACCCGCTTCTAGTTGTAATTCAATTGCTAACTTTTCTGTCGCTGTATCCGCAACACATTCATTATCGGGAAATGGTTGTAAATCTTCAGTTAATAACCGCAATTTAAACCCACTAGGAATTAAACCTTGTAGTGATAAACTCTGCAATTCTATAACCCAAATTCCTGATGTAATCTCGCCTGGAGATTGCACTTGTAACTCGTAATTTTGACCAGCAATTATCAGATGACGAGTTAAAATCACTGGCTCATTTGTTTGGGCTATACCTCTACTACCAAGACTAGTTTCTAAATCTAAATAGTTCCAACCAAGTTGTTGGGCTAAATCAGAAATTCCTGTTTGTATCCATTGAATAATTGACCATTGTTGGGTAATTCCTGTGCGGAGTTCATATAATCTTTGTCTCCAACCGCCATGTTCTAGCAATGCTCCCCATAAGCTAAAGGGAATTGCAAGTCTAGGAAATTTTACAGCCGGATTTCCTAATCTTGCTAGTAAATTATTTGCTTGGGTTAATGATAAATTAGCTAGAGGTTCCACTTCAGTTTTTGTTGGCGCATCAGGACAAAGTTGACGTGTTACCCACAATATATCTAAGTCGTGGATGAGGTCTTCATAATCTAAAGTATAAGTGCGATCGCCTGCACTATAATTACTTGGTTGTTTGAGTTGCAAATGAGTTGTATATCCCCAAACTTTTACCCAACCATCTTCAGTATTAACTTGCACGGCTAAATAATAATCCCCAGCCCAACTGGGAATATCCACCCATTCTTGGGGAACACGGATTTCATTGATATCAATTGCTAAACTCGGAATTAATATTAGCCGAGTTTGATTAATAGTAATTGCTGTCCCATTTACTACTTCCCAAAAGCTATGCAAAACAGCAAGATTTGGTGCAGGCTTGGCGATAATTCCCCATATTTCTTCTAGCCAAGGTAAAACAGTTAACAAACAAAGTCGATTTAAATAAGCTTGTAGGCGAGTGCTGGGTGTGGAAAAATTTTGACTTTGCTGCCAAACTGCATCCTGTGTAGTTTCTGATATCTCCACGCAGGATTCGATGGCAATAGTTGATATCGTTATAGCATTAAGATAGTTCATGATTTAATTATCTGTTCAACTGTGTCAATTGATATTCTTTACCTCTGCTAATTTCATCTACTTCCTCATGAATAGCAGCGAGGAATTTAATTTCTTGAATTATGTGGTGAATTGAAACATCTGGTGGCAGACGTTTGATTAGTTCAATTACTTTTTGTTGGTCGCTCATAAAACAATATCTTGTGAAAGTGACAATCTACTCCCTACTCCCAATTCCCAGCCTTAACGGGTACTTGAGAAATTAAATAGAGCTATAATTCATTGTGTTTTTTGTAGTATTTCTCTAGCCATTCATCAATCAATCCATTCATGTTATTGATTACGTTGGGACTCAGAGAAATATTCTGGTTGGTTTGCGACCATTGCGCTAAAGTGATGAGTGATTCCGATTTGAATTTTTGGAGTCGGCGCACCACAGTTGGCTGAGATATTCCTAGCTTGAGTGATATTTCTTTTTGGGTGAGTCCTTCGCCGTAGTACATTTTCAGTAGCTCTTGTTTTTGTGCGTCAAGATTGGTGATGCTATTGCTTAACAGGGAATTTATCTCTGTCCAGAGAGATTTACGGATTTGTGCTTCTTCCTCATCTAGTAGTTTTGTCAAGGGAGTAGCATCGCCACTAGGTAAGATATCTCGCAATGTATTGTCTTCGTTAAATACCGACGCATCTAAAGAAGCAGTGGGTGGAGCGGTATAAGCTCGAATTGCTTGGACACAAGCTTCTAGCCATTTTTGGATAGTTTTCGCATCTGATGGTGGTAGTTGCTGAAGTCGTTCTTGATTGTAAAGCTGGGCGATCGCTTCCCATACAATCAAATCAGGGGCGGTAAGCTGGCGGTTTCCCTTGGGTTTTGTGGGCGCATAAATCACCTTGAAGCATTCCCACGCAAAAATATAAGGCGCAATTTCTGTGGCGGATAACCCACGCTGTACTAAAGCTTTATGAAGTAATTTTTGACTACTGTGTAGTAATAACGACCAATCACTTCTAATACTTGCTTCTTCTAGCCCTTCTTTGAGTAGCCCATCTTTGATGAGATTACAAAACACCCGATAAGCAAAAGCTTCTAAATTAGACTGTCGCTGGGGGTCAAATCCTGTGAATACCTTATCAATATATGCGATCGCTATTTGAAAATAATCCGCTAAAGTATACTGTGGCAACGTAAATCGCGGTTTGACTTTTGTAGCCGCTTTGTAACCAACTTCTTGTAAGTAAGCATACAAATGACCCCTCGCCAGACTTTTTGGCTGATTTTGCCAAACCTCGTGCCAGTATAATGCCCAATCAGATGTGGAACGTTCTGCGGCGGAATACTGACTGAGGTAATTACTCATATTGCGATAGAGCTTGCTATCCGTGACCCATGTTATGGAACCGCCTGATGAAAATTGCAGAAAGCTCGAAAAAATCTCAACAATTTCTTGACGAGGGCGCATGAATTGACTTGTTTAACTCTATTTTTATAATTTACAAATTATCTTTACATAATATTTAAGAATGAAGGGGAAATACCTACGAATATTTTCAGAATTTCCACAGTATATACCCATAGTTAACGTTTTCTGGAGTTAGCGATGAATAACCGCAAGTTAAAACCACAACACAGAAGATTGATGTATGCGATCGCTACTTTCATGATTCCTCTGTATACTGTGGCAACAACAACAAATAGTTATGCCAATGTCCCAGAAAAAGCAGAATTATACCAAATTTTAGGCAATCATGAACTGTCAATTCGGCGCGGTTCTAACTATGGCCCTGCTGTTGTTGGTAGTTTTTTACAAAAAGTATATGATACTTTATTCCTTCCCGGTAATGGTAAATCCTTTGCTCAATTACGCTTTCAAAATGCGGCGGGAAAGGATATGGGACTACAACTCCAAGCCAGTACTAAAAATAAACAATTAACACTTTATTACTTACCTTGTACAGCTAAACAAGGAGATTCTTTACTCATAGAATGGGCGAATCAAGGTAGTGGTAAACGTGCCTGTGAATATGGAGTGCGTGTACAGCGTGGTGTCCGTAATCAAACTAAATTTATCGATAAAAACTCATCTAATATTGAGCCTGCTAAACAGTTATTGATAGCCCAAAGTTCTGGTACTAAATTGCAATATTGTAGTGTTGCTGCCGCCGATGGTCGTGGCTGGAGTGGTGTTTCTGCCAGTGAACCTTGTGACGAACCAATACAACAATGTCTGACAAGTGGTGGTAAGGAATGTGCAGCGATTACTAGAGATGAGTGGAGTCTCAGAAATGAAACCTTAATTGCCACTGTCAACTGTGCCAACAATCAATCTTTCAGTGAAAAAAGTAGTGGTTCTGGGATGAAAGATGCAGTAGCTAAACTTTGGGAACAATCTCAAAATCAAAAAGCCAAATTTTGTGCGCTGCATGTAATTAATTCTGAGCAAGATGAAGTGATTGTCGCTCCCAAAGTTCCAGATAGAAATTTGTTTCAAACCCGCAATACACCGAATGGCATTCAAGTAGATGTCATAGCAGGAATCGCCAGTGTAATTTCAGCTAAAAATCCCCAAGGTGTTACCCTCAAACCAGGACAAAGATATAACTATAACGGAGAAAATCAAGAAGATCAAATAGAAACTTTTGATAATCAAGTTGAATCAATTGAATTACAAGTTTATCAAGCTGAAGCAAGAGGGTTAAAACTCTGCGACCAAGAACAAGTGAGTGGTGGTCAACAAGGTGATAGCCGAGAAATTCAACTCACCGCGAATGAAGGTCAAATTAATATCAGTTATGAAATGTATAACGTTCCTGATAGATTAAAAGTCAGCTATGAAGGACAAACTCTTATAGATACAGATTTTGTTTCAGGTAGTAATAAGGTATCTGCGAAGTTTAAAGGTAATTCTGGGCGAGTTAAAGTAGAAGTCATTGGTAATAAAGATATATCAACCACTCAGTGGAAATATACACTTTATTGTCCACAATAAAATAGGACTGATGCACCAAGATTGCCTTTGGAGATTGGGTGTAGGGGTGCAAGGGTATGGGGTATAAGGGTTTGGTATACATACACCCCTACGGGAAGTCAAAAGTTAAAAATTCAGAAAATTTTTAACTTTTGACTTGATTTTTCGTATCACTTCGTAAGTCATCTTTTACCCATCTAGAATGGAATGCGGAAAATGCGCCCACCACCAGTACTTTCTTTAATTACTAAAGTTAGGTTTTGTGAGCCTTGACTATTCCAAGTTTGTCCTAATACTTGCACTTCGCCTTTAATTGTTCCCTTGGCTGGAACTTGTGCTTGAGCAGATGAAAATCTGGTTTTCAATTTTTTGCCACTTTCTGTTACTACTTCAGCATATAAAGGCACAAATGCAAAGGGGCGATCGCTGCGATTTTCGACAATAAAATTAATTGTGAAGTTTCGATTGCTTTCCACCTTACCGCCATCGATGCGAATCTCTACATTATCTCTTGTTTGTCCAGATGCGATCGCTACTACGCCGCGTGTCGGTTTACTTCCAGGATTAAGATTAGCTTTAGGAGGTTTTTCATCTGGCTGAGATCCAGGATTTGTCGTCGCAATACTCGGAGTTACCCCTTGAATTAAATCCTGAATTTCTTTGTGTTTTTTCACCCCTTCAAAAGCGTAACGATTATAGTTATTGCTTTGAATTAAATTTTCTAAATATGTAACTCGTTCTGCGGGAGCCGGATGAGTAGATTGCCAAGAAGTTTCTGATTTTCCGCCAGATTTAGCATTTAAGGTTGCCATCAAATTCCGCAAGCCATCCGCAGCATAGCCAGCCTTGGTTAATACTCTCGTACCTAAAATATCCGCTTGTCGTTCATTTTCTCGGCTATGTTCTTTACCTACCATTTCCTGTAACATATCCGGCATAGGAATGACATTACTTAAACTACTAATAAACTTACCTTGGGCAACACGTTGAAAACCATGAGATAGCACAGCATGAGCAAGTTCATGACTTAATAAACCTGCCAATTCTGCTTCCGAATTAGCGGCTAAAATTGCTCCCGTATTTACAAAAACTTTTCCCCCAGGTAAGGCAAAAGCATTAATTGAACTGTCTTGAATAACGTAGTATTCATAATCAAACTTGCGCCCCATCAAAGGCTCTAGTCTGCCGCCAATTCCACGCACATAATTGAGAACTTGTGGGTCTTCTAATAACTTACCTTCTTGTTGATATTGTTTAACTAATTTATCAGCAACTTCTTTCCCAAAAGCCGATTCACCTTGCAAAAGCATAGATACTGTTTCAAAACCGGAAACCCCAGCTTGCCAATCTTTTGTACTAAATGCTTTTACACCACCTACAACTGCACTAAAAATACCTTGAAATCGTAAATCATCATTCAGCTTGCTGTGATGACGTTGGAGATTTTTCTCGGCAAGTTGTTCAAACTCTGGTGCTTCTGGATAATCAACATAAATTGTGGCAAATTGTCTGGCAGCAATGGAAGCTTCTAAAAACTTTTGTTCTTTTTCTAAAGCATTAATTTTCGCTTTGAGTAATTCTGGCTCATCAGGATATAATTCTACTGCTCTTCCGAGAACTTCTAGGGCATTTTTTGGCTGTCCATCTTTAGCACTATTTTTACAAGCTTCTGGTTTATTCTGGCAAGCTTCAGCTAACAGTAAATGACCTTTAATAAATTCTGGATAATTACTTAGTAATAGTTGCAGAGGTAAAAAAATCTTGCTGTCTAAATTTTGCTGTAAACCTTCATTGGCATTCCGCCAGTATACTTGACCATCACCCGGCAGTTTGTCAACTTCATAAATAGCAGTACGTCTTCTATCACTAGCTGCAAACTCAGATTTGACTTTGCGATAAAGATTTTCTGCTGCTTGCAGTTGTCCTTTTTGATAGAGTTCATCAGCTTCTGCAAAGGTTTGAAAGCGGCTGATGGCTGAGGAATTTTGCGCCAGCTTGACACTTGTAATTTGCGGTTGGCGATGTGCGCCGGTTCCTGACTCAGCATGAACCTTGAAGTTGCTTCCTAGTAAACAACTACCAGTGGTCACGCCTAAAATCAAGCTCAATTTTACAGCTTGAGCAACTGGAAATGCTCTAGTCATAGAATTTGCCTTTAATTCATCTGAATAACATTACTGCGTGATTTTACGGTTTATTCATTGACTGACTAGGACTGACGCAGAAAAATTTTCTTGTGAGACTGGGTGTAGGGGAATCAGGGTACAGGGGTGTTTACAATCTGGAAACTTGAGACACAACATTATCAAATCATTGTTGACCCCAAATTAGTGATTATGCTGGAAGATAACTACGTTATTTTATGATTTTAATCTGCCCAAATCATTAAAAGTTTACAAATAAAGATAAATTTCAGTTTCAATTTAGCAAGTATTCCTTAAACAGCATTTGGTTATGCCACTCAAGTTTGCCAGAATTGATTTGATGAATTGCTATAGCAATTCTAGTTTGTAGCAAGTTCTATAATGGTCAAACAATTACTGGGATGGAACTTTGGGATATTACTGTCATAGATAGTAATAATTTTATGAAACAAGTTATTTGAGCATTAAAAAACTTGTTGAAAAAAACTTTGGGATATTACTGTAACAAATAGTAATAATTTTATGAAAATGATAAGTGCTATGAAGCCCCAAAAGTTCATCAAAAATTAGATAGCGATCGCGTTAGTTTGTTTTGAGAGTTGGGCAGTATAAAATACCGAAAAACTAATTTGGTATATCTTATGTTCAAAGATAAATTACTTCAACGTTATCTTGGTGCGATCGCCGCTTTGGCTATGATTAGTTTGCTGAGTTCATGGACTGGATTATCATATCCCCATGACATTTCTAATTCCTGGGACGGCTGGTTGTGGGGAATGGCAGATCCAGTATTAGTGTTGACTGAGTTTGTGAGTATCTTAGCCATCGGTTTACTCGCCGCCAGCACCCAACATTGTAGCTGGATAGCCACTGCGCTGATATCAGCCAATATTTTGGGAACAATAATTACTCTCTCGCAAATAAATTTACCAGTGTCAGAAGTTGCGATCGCAATAGTGAGTGTGGCTTTTGGTATGGTATTGGTCACAGCAAAACAGCCGAAGTTATTCACACTACTGCTACTAACAGCGATCGCAGGTTTGTTTCATGGCTATTTTAATAGTGAATCAATTATTGGGGCAGGCACAATGCCTTCAGTTATGTATGTTGTCGGTGCAGCTTTGACGCAATATGCAGTGGTAAAAAGTGTCAGCCAAATTGCTACTCAGGTGAATCAAGCAGATTTATCCAGTATTTTGTCTAGAAGAATGAGTCTCTTAGGTTTTGCTATCTGCGCTCTTGGTTTTGTCTCGTTGACTATGGGGATCAACTAAATTAATTTAAAAAGCCCCAACTTTGCCAAAGATGACGTAGAAAGTCTTGGTAATCAACAACAAATCATACAATGGATGCCATTTTTCTTGGTAACGTAAGTCTAAATCAACTATTTGTTCAAAATCTTTGACGTGAGAACGACCATTAACTTGCCATTCACCAGTCAAACCCGGTTTGACATTCAAACGTTGCCAATGACGTTGATTATACTTAGCTACCTCATCAGCTGTAGGTGGGCGGGTTCCTACCAAACTCATCTCACCTACCAGTACATTCCAAAATTGTGGCAACTCATCTAAGCTGGTACGGCGTAAAAAACGCCCGACTTTCGTAACTCGAAAGTCATGCTGATTTTTAAAGATTAATCCGTCAGCTTCGTTGGTAACTAAAGATTTGAGTCTTTCGGCATCATCAACCATTGAACGGAATTTACGGAGTTTGAAAGGTCGTCCTTGCAGTCCGTAACGTTCCTGAGTAAAGAAAATTGGGCCTGGACTATCGAGTTTAATAGCGATCGCTATCGGTATAAACACAATACCCAAAATGATTAAACCCACTAAACTCCCTAAAATATCTAAACAACGTTTGAATTTAGAATCTACGGAAGAGTGGGGTGTGTCTAATTTCCAAACTCTGTCAGTAGGAACTTGACAAAGACTTTGCAATTGTGTTTGGTACATTGTCTAGCCAATTGTAATTAACCACGGGAAATTCACGGAAATTTAACCCAGAATATAAACTTTACCCTTTGCTACTCAGGAGTTTTTTAAGGTATATTTACTTAATCTTCATCAAGAATACTAAATTGATGAAATTTTGTAAAATCTGCATAAAATTTTTTAGATATCTTTTAAAGAGTACTTAAGTATAAATATTATGTATAAAAAAATGCTTGAATATCAAAATTAATTACTAATTGATTCATGTAACTTTCTGGCTAAACTGAAGTAGCTAAGAAAAATCACTAAGTAGTAAGGACAATACATCCCTACAAATGATTTGTTCAGACTAACTTCAGATGGCACTCTTGTATATTTGGGCAGATATCAGAGATTATCCCCAAGGGCATAAGTAAAAAAAGGCACAAAGGCTAGGGTTCAGGACTAATAATTTTTATGATGGGATGGTGGAAATATGATTTCAGGTGGAGTCGAAGTTAAAGTTAGTCGTTTAGAATCGATTGTTGAGCAGATTGGCGAAGCCGTTCTTACTACTACAGAAACAATTGAAAGCCTCGCTGAAAGATTAGATTATCTGAGTTTACAAGTCGAGGCTCAAGGCAGGCAGTTACAACAACAAGGCAATCAGATTTTTGCTTTGTGCGATACTATGCAAAACTTAGCGCAGTCTCAAGATTATACTGTGCAGAAACTCTCCCAACTTACCCAGACTTTAGATAAGTTAACATCTTTGATGCAAAGGTTAGATAGAGAAGGAGTTAACAGTAAATATTGAGTAATGAGTAATGACTTATTACTTAAAGAATGGGAAAATAACTTGAATTTTTCACCCCTGAAAAGGTACAAAATCAACAGCCTACCCCCAGCCTCCTGATTGATAGGCTTAATTTCTGATTTGCCTATACTCTTAACTGAGTAATGGCGATATTGCCAGAAAAGCAAACATCCACATCACTACCAGGAGTGCGATCGCGTTTCCCATATTCCCCTACATAATAAAATTCATTGCCATCCACACGATAATTAATCGGCAAAGCTTTATTACAGGGTTGACAAAATACCATTTTGGGGTCTGGTTCTCCTGGCTGTAAGTGGGGGAGATTTACATTCCAGAAGCATCCGGGTTCGAGAGGTCTTGGAATTAAATCAGCCAACACCTCAGCTGTTAATTTTGCGGCTAATTCCCAATCAAAATTTTGCTTGGCTTTGCGATAGTGAGAAATAGCAATTCCCGGAATCCCATTCATAGCGGCTTCGCGCACAGCAGCTACAGTCCCAGAAATATAAACATCGACACCCAGATTTCCACCCGCATTAATTCCAGATAAGACTAGTTTGGTATCTGGGCAAATTTGTGATATGGCTATTCTCACACAATCCGCCGGAGTCCCAGCGATCGCATATTCCTGCTCGGAACGCTGTTGAATATTAATAGAACGAGTTGTCGTCACTTGATGCCCACAACCTGATTGATGATCTTTCGGTGCAACGACAATCACATTTTCACTGTTCACAGCCCGCAGCAACGCTTCAATTCCAGGCGCATCAATACCATCGTCGTTAGTCAAAATAATCGTCATTTATCAGCCTAATGAATTGGAATAGTAATTGTAAATTCTGAACCCTTCCCTAGTACAGAATATACATCCAATTTACCTTGATGCTTTTCGACAATAATTTGATGGGCAATTGATAATCCTAAACCTGTACCTTGCCCAACTGCTTTAGTCGTAAATAAATGCTCAAAGATTTTTTGCTGAATCTCCGCCGACATTCCCACGCCATTATCTTTAATCCGAATCAAAACACTCTGTTTATCTTCACTCACAGAAGTTGTAATCCAAATCCGATTCGGCTGCTGCTCAATTTCACTATAACTCCGCCCCATATTCGACTCTTCTAAAGCATCAATGGCATTGGTTAAAATATTCATAAATACCTGATTTAACTGACCGCTAAAGCAAGTCACAGAAGGTAAACTTCCATAATTTTTCATCACTTCGATTTCGGGGCGGATTTTGGAAGCTTTCAAGCGGTGTTTGAGAATCATAATTGTACTGTCTATACCATTATGAATATTGCAGAAAACTTTCCGGTCTTGATCAGAGCGCGAAAAATTCCGCAGACTAGTACTGATGTTGCGAATGCGCTGAACTCCCTCTTTCATCGAAGTAATTAAGTTAGGTAGGTCAGAGCGCATATAGTCTAAATCTGTTTCTGCAATTTCGGCTTGAATAGCAGCTACAGGTTCAGGATAGTTTTGCTGATAAAGGTCAATTATCTTCATCAAGTTATTAAAATAATTTGTAGTATGAGCCAGATTGCCATGAATACAACTCACAGGATTATTAATTTCGTGAGCAATACCAGTGACTAACTGACCTAAAGCAGACATTTTCTCTTTCTGAATTAATTGCAGTTGATATGCTTGTAAATCTTTTAAGGCTTGGGATAGTTCGGCAGTTCTTTCGGCGACTCTTTGTTCTAAAGTTTTAGTTAAATAACGCAGTTGTAAGTGGGTTTTAATTCTTGCTAATACTTCTTCTTTTTGACAGGGTTTAGTAATATAATCAACAGCCCCTAAACTTAGTCCTTTGACCTTAGTTTCTGTATCCGAAATTCCCGTCATAAAAATTACTGGAATATCTTGTGTTAAGGGGTCTGTCTTTAATTTTCGACAAGTTTCCAAGCCATCGATTCCAGGCATCATGACATCTAGTAAAATTAAATCTGGTAATTTATCTTGAATTTGCTGAAGTGCCTTTTCGCCATTTCTCGCTGTAGTCACACTAAATCCCGCATTGGTTAATGCGTCAGAGATAATTTCTAGATTTGTGATAGTATCATCTACAATTAAAATTAAACTATTTTCTTGTAAGTTCAGCATTGGGATGTTTTGGGTTGAAATATTAAAATCAGAATCAGTGAGTTGGTCGCAGTTACAAGTATAAAAACTCTGAACGATTAGCAAAATATTTGAGTAAATATACTGTGAAAAATTAAGATAGGGATAAAGCTTGTAACTGCTATCCACTGTTACTTATTTTTCCCAAAGCAGCAGCAGCTATTACTATTGCTGTGAAAATTTTCTTCACCCAATTTGCAACAGCACTAGCAGAGTTCGGATTTATGACTTATTTCTTGAAAATCTCAATAAACTTCAGAAACTTCCTTGGTAAATAGGAATGGCGATCGCAAACTTAGCGCCTTCTCCTGGTGAAGCATCAACTTCTAAAGAGCCTCCGTGTTTTTCCACAATAATTTCCCGCGCGATCGCTAACCCCAAACCAGTCCCTTTACCTAGAGGCTTGGTAGTAAAAAATTGCTCAAACATTCTCTGCTGCACATCTACAGACATTCCAACGCCATTATCAGCAATCTCAATCAACACAGATTTTCGATCACTACTAACTTTTGTGCTGATCCAAATCGTTGGAGTTGGCTCACTTGCATTTGATTCTTGCTTTTCGATCGCCTCATCAATTGCATCAATGGCATTTGCTAACAAATTCATCAAAACTTGGTTGATTTTGCCTGCATAGCATTCTACTAAAGGTAAATCACCGTATTCCTTCACCACCTCAATCGCTGGACGTGCGGTGGTGGCTTTAATCCGGCTGCTTAAAATGACTAAAGTGCTATCAATACCTTCGTGCAAGTCAAACAGCTGATATTCTGTGTCGTCTAGTCGAGAAAATAACCGGAGCGATCGCACAATTTGTTCCACACGTTCCGACCCCTTCTTCATCGAAGATAAAAGTTGCGGTAAGTCTTGCCTGAGAAAATCTACTTCTATTTTCTTCGAGAAAGTTTTAATTTCTGGAGTCACACTATTGGGATTTTTTTCATACAATTCTAGTAATTTTAATAAATCATCAATATATCTTTCAGCGTGAATTAAATTACCACAAATAAAATTAACTGGATTATTAATCTCATGAGCAATCCCAGCTACTAATTGTCCTAAAGCTGACATTTTTTCTTCTTGCGCTAACCTTAATTGCGTTCGCCGCAGTTCTAAATGAACATTAATTCTTGCCAATACTTCTTCATGTTCAATTGGTTTAGTAATATAATCTACTGCACCCAATTGTAAGCCCTTGATTTTATTCACAGGTTCTGATAATGCCGTCATAAATATAATCGGGATATCTTTTGTTTTTGGGTTGGCTTTTAAAATCCGACAAGTTTCAAACCCATCCATACCCGGCATCATCACATCTAACAAAATTAAATTCGGTATTGCTTCTTCTACTTTTTCTAAAGCACTTTTCCCATTTTTTGCCACAGAAACCCTGTAACCAGCTTGAGTTAATATTTCCAATAAAATTTTGATATTAATTGGAACATCATCAACAACGAGAATCGAATTATTAGGAATATTATTCATTGAAATATTTATTAAATTGATGTTTCTTAATTTAAGTATGGTTTTAGCATTTCCACAATAGCTTCATCCTCAAAATCTTCAATTAATTTTAAAATTTTATTAGTGAAAATTGCATATTTATGATCTAAGTTTTGAATCCGATTTATCTCTTCTTGAATCCCCATCACATAACCAGCTTTGGCGGCTTGATATAAATTCACTAATTCGCTTGCAGGCGGAAAAATTATTTCCTCCTTTACATTGTGAATAATCTCAACAGATGGCTGGCTATCTGCATAAATCCAATCTAAATTTAAATAAAACTTCAGTTGAGCGAATAGTTCCTCAGCTTGTACAGGCTTAGGCAAAAAATCATTACAGCCAGCTTCTGAACTTTGGATGCGATTTAAAGTAAATACACTCGCAGAAGATGCAATAATCACTATTTCTGCAAAGTTTGGTTGACTACGTAGATTTTGTGTCATTTGTACCCCATCCATTATGGGCATTTCTAAGTCAGTAATAATTAAATCTGGTTGATACTCTTGTGCTTGAGTAATACCTTCCTTACCATTCAGAGCTTCAATTACACAAAATCCCAGGGGTTTGAGTAAATTTACAATCACAGCCCGATTATCGGCAACATCATCTACCACCAAAATTGTTTTTTGATTTCCTTTGTATCTAATGATGTGATTGCTACCTTTGTCAAGATGGGGAACCGCAGATGATACACAATCTTTAACTTTTGGTAAATCTAGATCAAACCAAAATTTGCTACCTTGACCATAGTGGCTTGCTACTTGAATTTGGCTCCCCATCATTTCTACAATTTGACAGCTAATAGCTAAACCCAAGCCTGTTCCTTCCGACTTTTGATAACTATCTCCTACCTGTTCAAAAGGTAGGAAAATTTTCTGTAATTCTTCTAAGGATATGCCAACTCCCGTATCTTCAACTTGAAATCTGATTGTGCTACATGGATAATCTGTGGTCAGTACATCAGTTTCAATTACTTCTACACTAAACTTCACTGCACCATTATCTGTAAACTTGATGGCATTTCCTAATAAGTTTAGTAAGACTTGGCGTAAACGTTTTTCATCAGCATTAATCACACTGGGGATTAAATCACTAATGTGATAGCTAAAACGAAGATTTTTCTGCTCGGCTTTAATACGGCAGATATCGTATACACCCAAAATAAAATCATGAAACTTAAATGTATGAGGATATAACTCTAATTTTTTTGATTCAATTTTGGCAATATCTAAAATATCATTAATTAACATTAATAAATGAGAACCGCAGTGATAAATAGTTTGAATAGCATTTTGTTGTGTAGGGCTGGCTGTGCTATCTCGTTGAAGAATTTGTGCATAACCAAGAATGCCATTCAATGGTGTGCGAAGTTCATGACTGATGTTGGCAATAAATTCGCTTTTTGCTTGGTTGGCAGTGTCAGCAGCTTCTTTGGCAGTTTTTAATTCTTTGGTTCTTGATTCAACACGTTCTTCTAGTTCTTGATTAGTATTTTCTAAAGCCATAAAAAAATCATTTAATTGTCCTGCCATTTTATTAAATGATTGAGCCAAAATACTGATTTCTTTGACACCGGATATTTCAACTGTTTGGTCAAGATTCCCAGAGGCGATCGCACTACTCGCTTGTGTTAAATCTAAAATAGGTTGGGTAATCCAACGGGCTGTATATATCCCCAAAACTGTAGCGACAAGCAACGCACCTACACAAAGCAAAATAGTCGTCTTATTGTTAGCATCTATCTCTGCCATGAAGTCAGTTTCAGGTACAATCACAATTACTAGCCAATCTAATCCTAATTTATCTTGCCAAGGTGTGACCTTCACAAATTGTCGTTCACCGTGAAGTTTTAATGTAAATTGTTGTGGATTCTGAATTTGTTGAAAACTACCAAACTCTTGCTGTAAATAATCTGCTATACCTTTGATTAAAAGATTTTTACTATTAAATACTGATAGTCTATGTGCCTTACCATCAATTACATTATATGGTGCTTCATTTGTCGAAGAAGCCACCATTAGTCCAGACCTTTCTAAAAGAAATACTTTTCCTTGTTTACCAAATTTTAAATCTTTTAAAAAATCGCTAATTTGCCTTAGCAATAAATCTACACTCAATACACCCACAATCTTCTTAGAGTCATCATATAGCGGATAACTAGAAGATATAGAAAAAATTTCTGGTTTATCTTCCCATTGATAAATCTGACTCCACACTGGTCTACCCATTTTGACTGCATCAGCATACCAAGCTTCTACACGCGGATCATAATCTTTGATTGCTGTTAATTGATCACGATTGCCTTGATTATCTGTGGTATAAACGTAAAGTTTACCTAGACCATTTTTCTCAGAAACTTCATTAATTAACAGTCCACCATTATCTAAACGTTCAACCCCAATAAATTCACCTTTAGGATTAGCAAAGCTAATATAGCCAATTTTAAACACTCGCATTTGTTTCCAGAAATAGCGACTTGCTAACTGATAGTCTTGGAGGTTTAATATTCCTAAGTTGACGGCTGCTAAATTAATTTGATTCACCTGATGCGGAGTCGCTAGATATGTATTTAGATGCTGTTCTACCAGTCCATTCACTTTGGTAGTCAATTGATCTGCAAGGTTATTAACTGCTTTTTGACCGTTTCTAAATGATAAATAACCTACTAAACTAACTGCGGCAAAAATTTGCAGTACAAAGGGTACAACTAAAATCAGTCGTAAAGGCAACTTTGATGAATGCTGAATACCAAAATGCTTCATAATTTTCTGAATAGTGAGAATTCTCAACTACATACCTATAATTAGGTTGCCCATTCTCCCAGTCTCAGTATCATCAACTATCACTATCTACTGGCTAATACTCAATGAATTTTCTCAAGACACTGATGAATTTACTAATAAATAATCTTTCTATGTTTACTTATCTTAAAATACAAGCTTTGACAACCGTAATTATAATGAAACCAATTTTGTCTAAATCGGATCTATGCCTGGAGAATGATTTTAGTTTAATTGAGTCAAATAGTGTATCTTTTTTCTTTTAAAAAGTTTAGAATACCGATACCAACCAACTAAAGCAATCTCAATGTAATCGATATAGGAAGAATAAATATATATTTATTTTTCCTCGTCAACTCACTTCGGAAAACTAGTTGTTGAGTTCAAGCTTGTAGATGTTGATAAAAAGCTAATATCAACATCATAAAAGACCAATTATTGCCAATGTTCCCAATCTTTCGAGTAATGAAAATAGCATAATAGTTCGTTTAACTTTAGCAAAGTAACTTTTGTTAGTCATATATATGCTTATTTGTATGCAATATATATGTACAAAAGTTCATGCTGGCTTGCCCTATTTTTTGACTCTATGTTCACTGGAATTCAGTTAAATTGCCGTTTCATCATCAGAACCAGTAACCAAAAGTATGCAAAAAGTTTTGGCATTAATCGAAACCAAAAAGCAAGAGTTTGCTCAATTGCCCTTATTCTCTTTTATGCAAAATCAAAGTATACACCCCAAAGATAGGCTTTGTTTTGCGCCACTAATTGTGCCTCTGGCTATGGGTTTTGGCGAATTATGTAACTATGTTTTCCGCGAAGAACCAACAACTGACAAGGTTCAAGCCTTACTAAATAGACACACCTACGAAGAGCATTTTCATTGGCAATGGTTGTTGGAAGATTTAGAAAAGCTTGATTTGCATCATTGTTCTAAATTAACTGATGCAATGTTATTTAGCTTTGGTGATGCTACTTTGAAATCACGCAATGTCTGTTATCAACTACATCATCATAGTTTCCAAGCAGATCCGGTTGTGAAATTTGCAGCTATGCAAGTTGCTGAAGCTACAGCAAATGTGTTTTTTAATGTCTCACAGCCAGTAGCTTTAGAACTAAAAGCAATCACAGGTAAGGAATATCGTTATTTTGGGATGTGTCATCTGCACGAAGAAGAACATCACCATATCAATACTCCCAATATTGTGAGTTTCTTTCAACAAATAGAACTGAATGATCAGCAAAGACAGCAAGCCATACTTGCAGTAGAGTCTATCTTTGCAGCTTATACAGAAGCTATGAACTCTTTTTTGGAGTTTGCTAAACAACAAATGTCAATACAGCAAACTAAAATTCTAGTAGACTCAGTTAACTAATAAAAAAGAGATAGTTATGATGTAACTATCTCTTTTTTGATTAATGTTCCAATTAACCAATAACTTGCTCAACACCATTGAGTACAAGCTTCTGTGTTTGTGGCAATAAACGCTTCACACCTTGGTGAACAAAACCTTGGAGAAAAGCCATCTGCTGATTTTGCTGAAATACCTTTTGTAAGGTTTGGCGCAATGTGTCGAGATTTAAAGCATTTCCTGAGTTTAATGCGATTTCTTGCTGCTCAAAATACTCTACGAGACTCAACCCTGCAACTCTGGTGAGATAAGCAGCACTGACACCTTGCACTAAACCACCAGCAACAAAGGTGATGGCGTTACTCTTCAAGACGGTACTCACAGCTTTTGTCGAAATTTCCACTAAACCTAACTTCAGCATCAAACTTCCCATCGTTCCAGCTACAGTTTGTGCCTGTTCTAGAGATAATTTCTGCTGATAGATATTACCTAAATCAACAACCATTTGGGCATTTATGGCGGCAGTTGCCAGTATATCTAAGGCGGGTACTGGGTTAGCAAAGGCTGTAGCCGCAGCTATCCATTGATATTGTTCAATAATGGGAGTAGCGCGATCGCACCTAATTTGATTCAAGCAATTTTTCGCCACAGCCTTCAGTACCACAGCTTTTCTCATCGTCGTTGTCCAGACTAGCTTTTGGCCTTGCTGTGCCACAACTGCGTTTAATTGCTGTGTGAGTTGGCTAATATCCGGTGCTGGCTGTTCCAGCCATTCTTGTACAGAACCATCAGTTTCATGTTTCCGCACCTTGATAGGAACTGGAGATACCGCAGTGGCTACCACATTACCGGGAATTCTTTGTTGTAATGACAGCAACAAACTAGCACGTTCATCAGCTAAATACTGGTCTTGTTTGTTAAACACCAGAATTGTAGACTGATTTGCTGCTTTTAATTTTTGTAAGGCTTGGTGTTCTGTTTCAGTTAAGTCACCGTTGATGATAAACAACACAACGTCAGATTTGGCGACTTCTGCGAAAACTGCTGCGTCTGACTTGTCAGTTGTTTCCTGAAACAAAGGTGCTGTTTCTTGCAAGTTGAATTTTGGCTGTTTTTCTTGCCAAGCACTAGAATTGAGCAGTTGAATTAAACTGCTTTTACCTACGGCTTTACCGCCAGTTACAGCCACTTGAATTTCTTGTCTGTCTAACTCCAACGACAGGTAAGTTAATTGTTCTCGTAGTGTATTTAGAGAGGTGTGGTTTTCTGCTTCTTGTGCGAGTTGGTTAATGACTGCTTCCGCTTTGGCGATCGCACTTTCGGCTGTTGCCCGATCTACAGGTGTACAATCTAGTGGTTCTAAACTTGCTTTTGGGCGATTTTGCTGCCATAACCACAAGCCACCACCAACTGCCAGGGTACTCAATAAACCAAATTCACCTAGCTGTACGATGGAATCATCCCAGCTTTGTAGTATCCACAGGGAAAAGGAAAGTCCTAATCCTCCCACTAAAATAGGTCGTTCTAACTTCACAACCATGATTCTCCGAGCTTTTTGGAAGGTTTTCTTCAGAATAGATCAAAACCTTGCTTTGCGAATCAGACAAGCGAAGGTACACAATTTTCTTTACTTACGGTTGCTGGTAAAATTAAATCCCAAGCATTACGATATGGTGCAGAACGGGGCTTACGTTGTCTTTTTTCAGCTTCCACAAGGTGGATTTCGCTACCATATCCTATGAACACATCTACCGGGAAGACATAATACAGCAGAATTCAGTATTCAGAATAAATAATAATGTCAAATCTCCATACCTAGCTTTGAGGCTTAAATTCTGCACTTTCGACTTACTTAAGTTTCCCCCTACATCAAATACTAAATCGTAAGGTAAGCGATCGCCAACTGGTCTTAACACTCCCCAACCACGCTTGAGAGCATGAATCACAACTGCTTGCTCTGCTATGTCACCTTTGAGCTTTGTGTCCATCAACAAACACCCGAAATAAAATAAAACTCTGTAGCTTTCAAACCACAGAGTTTTATTTTATTTTTAATTTGGTGGCGGGAAGTGGATTTGAACCACTGACCTTCGGGTTATGAGCCCGACGAGCTACCAGGCTGCTCTATCCCGCGTCGCTCTTGACTTTTCTAGTATAACGCAAAGTCCAGAGTTTGACAACTATAACAGCGATAATTCTCCCACAACTTCTAATCGCCTGTATTTGCCAAAGGTCATAAACCTTTCTGCGAGGGTTTCTGCGGCGCTAGGGCTAATCCAACCCATTTGTTGCAATAAGTGAATAGCGACAGCATGTTTGGCGCGTTTTGCCCCATCCATCACTTTAATTGCGAGTCCCATACCTTCGCCAAGTCTGCCAATACACTGTACGCCTTCTGCACCAGCTTTACTGACTACTTCTCCTGGTGCTAAACGCATCAGTTCTGTATCAAACTCGCCATCGCCAGCAACTAAGCTAGGGTGATGAATCATTGCCCGGACAATGCGCTCCATATCTAAGTTACTACTTGCGGCTAGTAGGGCATATAAAGATGCCATTTGTCCTAGTTGCATAAGATATGTTGGTACACCGCAGTCATCATGGGCGCTGATAAATTCCTCCGCAGGCATTCGCAGTAACTCGGCGATCTTAGTCAAAATTAATTGCTGTATGGGGTGCTTGCGGTCTAAATAGTTATTTGCAGGCCAATGGCGTTGCTGGCAAACAGCTAACATCCCAGCGTGCTTACCAGAGCAATTGTATTCCAGGGGACTGCGTTTACCTTCTGGAATTGGGCATTGAAGAGCAGTTGGATCAACATCAGCACGCCAAAGGATGTTAAATACTTGTCTGACTTGCTCTATTGTGCCTTTATGGGAACTGGCAATAATTGCTAAATCGCGATCGCTCAGATCGTAGCGTTCTAGGGTACCGGTTGTGGTGACAGCTAGTGCTTGAAAGGGTTTGAGTGCCGAACGGACAAATGTTGCCGTTTCTGCATTACCCGCAACGGATAAAACCCGGCCTCTGTCATCACATACAGCAGCTTGGACTACATGGCGTGATTCTATGATGCCTTCTCTGAGTAACCGGACTTCCAGTACTGTGGCTTGAGTTCGTTTTCCCATTGTCATGGGTTAAAATTTATCTCTTTTTATATTTGTCAATGGTCAATCATCAATAGTCAAAAGGCTAATTTGAGACTTTATGACTATGGACTTTTGAACGCCAGTGAGCAAGTGGGCATCGCCACCCAACGCACTAGCTCCTCTTGACTGTGGACTATTTAAAACAAATGCCAAACTATAGTACCAATTAGGTACATTCCCGCCAAGCCAGCAAAGGTAAATTGTAACCGTTGCAGAATTGGCTTAATTTCGTAGGTGACAATTAAGCGATCGCGAGCCAAAATCTCTTGAGGTTTGATCCAGGTTTGACCATCATACCAGCCCGACTCTTCATAAAAGACAGTCGTGCTGTAGAGGCGATCGCGCACATAACGCCATCCTAAATACATACGTAACAAGACAAAAATTACTCCCAGACTTGCGCCTGCGGCTCCACACAAGACAAAATGGGCAGCATATTTTTGTGGTGGAAAGCTGGCTGCGGCCACTGGCCCAGAAACCAGCCAAGAAAAACCCCAAATCCAAGCAATGTTTGTGAGATATTCGCGCCAATTTAAAGTGCAATCACGAAACAGCCAGGAAGTTCTTAATTCTTCGTACTCATTCAGTGGTTGTTGGTCTATAGGAACCGGACAATTGGAAACCGAAGACCTCATCATATTGGCTTACCCCCACCCTCATCGGCGTTTGGAACGGCAATACGTTCTGCATTGACCCAGAACGCTTCTAAATTATAAAACTCTCGTTCCTTGGGCATCATGATATGAACAATTACATCACCGTAATCTTGCAACACCCAACTGCCTTCCGCTTTGCCTTCTGTGCGTAAAGGGCGACGTTGCCATTCAGTTTCAACTTTATCTTCTATTGCTTGTGCGATCGCCCTGACTTGCACCCTAGAGTAACCAGTCAACATCACAAAATAATCTGCTAGGTAAGATACATCGGCTACTCTCAGTACCAAAATATCCCCTGCTTTGCGATCTGACGCTGCGTCAGCAACAGTTATAGCTAATTGCCCACTCAAATCTTTTATCCCTCCATCTAGGCTTTTGAGTGGACTGTTTTTCTCCGACACAGACTGTAATGGGAGATTTCCTTGGATATAATCAGACATTAAACCTCAGGTGCTTGATCCCTTTTATTTTATAATTACTCACCAACAACAATTGAACAACAACTGTTTTTTTGAATACTAACAAAAAAACACCTGTTAATGCAGTTAGTTCCAAATTAGCTGTTTGGGTTGCAACTAAAAATCAGACTAAATAGCTCAAAGCTCAAGTCTGATCACTAAATCAAGCCGTAAATTTTTACCAATAATTGTAGCGAATTATTGCTCCATTAAAATCTTATGATATTCAATATTCTATTTCAAGGATGAGTCGGTCATGATTCTGTCACATTTTTGATCGGCGACAGCCTCATCTAGATTTGGTGCTTTTTGACATACTAACCGCCCTAAAGGGTCGGTGATTCTTGACGGTTCACAGCAACGGTGTACCTACTTTTTTGAGGCAGCGCGTTGCGGGGGTTCCCCCCGTTGTAGCGACTGCCGTACCTTTTCGTTTACCTTTGAGTGAATCAAAAAAGTTATTGTAGGCAACTCCTAAATCAGCTACAGACTGCTGCAAAGGGATGTTAGAAACATCAGACAACCATGAACGCTCATTAGTCTTTTTGGCTTGCGTAATCACTAACTTTTGCAAGTTGTTGTTACTTGGCAACTTATCGGACTGCTTGCAGATTGCCAAAGCATCATTCCAAACTACACGCACGCAACCAAACAACTGATCTAAAAGCTGTCGCTGTTGGTCTGTTGGGTAGAAACGGAATTTATATCTGGCTTTCATCGACGATGTATAATTGGTCTGCCATTAAAACTATACATTGGTCTACAGAAAATGACAAGCCAGTTTCGCAGAGAAAGACATAGTGTTACAGACTTAAAAATTCACTTGGTATGCGTTACCAAATATCGTAAATCTGTATTCACAAAGCAGAGCATTGAATTGATTGATAAAACGTTTAAAGAAGTAGCAAAAAAGATGGATTTTGAAGTGATTGAGTTTAACGGTGAGGATAATCATGTTCATGCACTTATTGAATATCCACCTAAGTTGTCTATCTCTCAAATAGTTAATGCCCTAAAAGGTGTTTCTAGTCGTCGTTACGGACAAGCTGGATACAAAAAACCCCACAAAGAGTCTTTATGGAGTCCTAGTTATTTTGCTGTATCCGTTGGAGGTGCCCCATTAGAAGTTTTGAACGAGTACATTAGGAATCAAGAAAAGCCGTCCTTCTAGGACGGGGCTTGTATCCTATTCTTTTGGTCATTGGTCATTTGTCAGTAGAAGAACTAAAAAGGACAAGGGACAAATGACTAATGACAGTCTCAATCAGACAATGTGCAGATTGAAGGTGTAGTAACATTAATTCCACACCAATTTTTTTGGGTCAGTCAATAGTCAGCCTGTATGAGTTACACCTCTTGTTTGGAAACTACTTTAGCTTCAATTACCTGACTATCAGAAGTTACTGATTCAAACAAAGCCTCATAGTGACTTAAGGCTTGGTCAAAAGCATACTGCTCCATCGCATACTGACGACTGTTATAGCCCAAGGTTTTTACCTTTTCAGGGTGTTTGTAAAGTTCTAAAATGGATGCTGCCAAAGCTTGGGCATCTTCTGGTGGAACAATAACCCCACCACCACTTTGCCTGATGGCTCTGGCTGCGGTGCCATTTTCGGGAACTGAGGCTACTATCGCACGACCACTGGCCAGCAAAACTTGGATTTTGGAAGGCATATTGAAAGAAATCACATTCTTCTTCTGCACAACTAAACCAACATCAGCCGCCGCCAACATTTGTGGTAGTTCTGCACGCGGTTGAAATGGCAGTAACAACACATTATCTGCACCGCATTCTAAACAATACTGTTGTAATCTTTGTAAACCTTTAGCCTCACCCACAATCACAAAAGCAATATCTGTAATATCTCGTAATTTTGCTGCCGCTTGAATTACTGTTTCTAAACCTTGAGTGAGCGCAATATTACCAGAATATTGAACGACAAACTTACCGTTGAGATTGTGTGTATTACGGAAGGGATTATTTTCTTTAGGTAAAGGACGAATGAAGTTGACATCCACCCAGTTAGGAATCTGCTCGATTTTATCTGCTTCTACACCCTTAGATAGTAAATTTTCGACAAACCCATCAGCAATGACGCTAATTTTTGTAGCTGAATGGTAAGCAAATTTTTCTAACGCAGCAAATACTTTGATCAGCAATTTATTTTTCAGTAGCCCAACATGAACTGCTGCTTCTGGGAGGATATCTTGAAGATTCAGCACCACTGGGCAAGCGCGTAACCATCCGAGTAAAGCCGCAGGTACACAGACAGGTAGAGATGGTGACGTTGATAAAATCACATCTGGTCGCCATCCGAATAAAGCAGGTAAAAAACTTGTAACAACAAAACTAGCATCAAGCATTATCCGATCCAACAGATTCGGTTGTGGCCGAATCCAAACATAACTGCGTTGGATTTGAACGCCATTTTTGTACTCATTTAGGTAGAATTTGCCCCGATAACCCTCGTAAATTTGGCGTTCAGGATAATTTGGCATAGCGGTGACGACGCGCACTTCATGCCCTCGCTTGGCCAGTCCTTCTGCTAATTCCGTCATCAACGGGGCAATACCAATTGGTTCTGGATAGTAGTTGTAGGAGTAAATTAATATCCGCATAAGAAATCAGTCAGAGTCCCTGGCTTTTTGGATAACAATGATGTTGTGCTGCATTTTGTTGCACCTGACTTCAATTGTCTCCTTAGTCTCTTTTAATGTCAGTGGTTTGTCGTTGAAGATTGAGTAAAATTTATTGGGAATTGCGGAGAGAATACTTAATAAATTTATGACGGGACTATTTACAGTAACAAGTAAGTATGCACTGATAAAACTCTGACTGTTTTTGCAATTAGCAGATAGTTAAAATATCAAAAATTAATGAATTTAGTAGCCCTACTTCATGTCTGAAATCTATTTAAGTTGGGCAGTTTGATTCCAACTCTCAGTGACCTCATAATATAGTCGTAAACACTCAAATTAGCAGTATATAATTTTTAGTACAAGTTAAATATAATTCCTAGTATGGGTAATTTATTGAGATACGTGTAATTACTTTATTGGGAAAACAGTAATTTAATTACTCAGGAGATGTTTTAAAAGTGGCAGGGTATCGTCAGCAAGCTCACAAGGCTGATGCTGAGATTTGTAGAAGACAGCACCTTGTGAGCGAATGAGTAAAGATTAATTTGAGTGGTTTGAACCTCGATAAATTCGCTCTCTTTGCTCTGGAGAAAGATGTGGTATTGGGAATCGTTCAGATGCTCCTATTGTAAAGTCCTGAGTTTGTGTCACTTCATCTGCTTGAGAACGAATTCCGACATCACAATTGAGAAATGGATTGAGGATGGTATCTTCTGTTTCTGACTCCGCAAGTTGAGTTTGAGGTAATACATAGGCGTGTTTATGCGGGTCGTACGCTAAAACTTCTCCTGACTCAATGTGATAAATCCACGCATAAATTTTCAGTTGACCTTGGTACAGTTTGGAGTGAATGACGGGATATGTCCGTAAATTCTCAATTTGCGTGAGAACGTTTTCCGCAATCATTATTTCTAACAATTCTTCAAACTGGTAATGACCGTAGTGGTCTAAAACTAGCCTACGAGTCGCTTCTGCATATTTCAGCCAATCATAAACCAGTGGTAAATCCTCTCGCAGACTCTGTAATTTCAGGAGTCCTTTCATCGCACCGCAATGAGAGTGACCACAGATAATAATTTGCTGAATTCCTAAAGCTTGAACTGCATATTCAATAGTTGCACCTTCACCACCATTAGTTGCGCCGTAAGGAGGAATAATATTACCTGCATTGCGGATAACGAATAATTCACCAACCTGTGCTTGTGTAATGAGATTTGGGTCAAGACGTGAATCGGAACAAGTGATAAACAGTACTCTGGGTTTTTGACCATGCGAGAGTTGCTCAAACAATTCTTGGTGCGTTGAAAAATAGCTAGATTTAAATTCACGCAGACCTTTAATTAATTTCTTCATTACCAAGTTCCAGAAATATTTGTAGGTAAGTTACTGAATCAAAACAATATTCATTGAGGGTGAGATAATCTCAAATGCAGACTGATGAGCGTGATAATTAGTAGGTTTTTGCCAACATTAGGAGCTTCAGCCTTGTTGTTGAGTTAGTGTTACTTTTGTAAAACAGTAGCAGCTTGTGAGCAGACATGATTTTTGAGCTTTGAGAAGTCAGAATCAGTGACAAAGGACTTCTATATCATAGGGTAATTTGGTGCTGTAATTATAAGTAGAGAATTGTAATTAAGATAAGTTGCAGACCAGAGCTTTGAGATATCTGACAGTAATATCTCAAGTGTGCTTGGAAATTGAGCCTCATTCACAGAGGTTATACCATTCCACTTTAAACATGATACATATATGGAAGCAGCGCCTCGACTCCGCTCGGCGACCGGAAGTAGAGTTGCAGAGGAAGTAATTTGTATCAGTAATTTCGTGAATTGGGATTAAGGCTGGATGATAGCTAAGAGTGGTCAAGATTAACTGATCAATGTGTGTGGCGATCGCTATGAATGCAACTATAGCAATCCTAAATGAATCGTGAAAAACATAGATATGGAAACGAACCGCCCTCCGGGTTCAGCAGTTCCTCATGGGGGAAACCCCCAAGACCGGACTGCTTCACCAAGAACGCCTTCGCGTAGCGTCTCGTAGAGAAGGACGCAAAGGTAAGAAAGAAGAAAAAGATATAGAAATTTTACAAATGATTTAGGACTGCTATATCTAAAAAACTGACTTTCAGAGAGTAATTATGAATGGTTGTTGATGCGATAGTTATTTTTGAATGATTTCTCCAGTATTCAGATTGATCACTAGAGATGATTTTGCTTTATCTAAATTTGCTTCTAAAGGAATGACTACTTTATTATCAATATGCTCTGGTTCGCCAAATAAACAGCGACATTGAAACTTGGTGGTCATAATTGGCAGAAAACCAATTTTTGTATTTACCTTACCATGATAATCACCACATTCTGTTACAGTATCAGGGGGAAAACAAGTCTGTTCATAAAGATAAAAGGTTTTAGAGTAGCCTGGGTATTGAATGATTTGCTTGAACTTAAAATCTACAATGTCCGAAACTGCCCAAATATATAGTATTAGTAAAAGTATTCCAATTGATAATAATAAGTAAAGCATTAGGAAAATTTTGGTTTTAAATATAGGTAAAGGCTGAGGCTGGGTTAAAAATAAAATGCCTAATCCTACAGCGAGTAACCAAATTCCGAAAAAAATTAACCCTTGGGCAGATTGCCAACTGGGAATAAAAGGTAAGTTGATGAGAGCGATCGCTAAAAATGGAGCTATCAATATAAATATTAGCAGTGGATTTCGGCGCGTCATAGCTGGATTTTTCCGCCATCATAACCCATTCAAGCAAGCAGTAACTTGCTAGAGACGTGAAGATTGACAACATACCCTGTGTTCAGGCTTAATCAAGCAAGTAGCTGGTAATGACAACAAAGCCAAAATTTTTGGCTGTCTTCCCGGAAAGCCGAGAACTGAAGATGTATCTCATTACATAGCAAATTTACTATATGTAAGCTAAAAACTATTCCTTCCTTAAATCTATCTTTCCTTCTCTCATTGCTGCTCTGGTGATCCTCCAGGGCAGTTTTAATTTGATTGGTAGACAGTTAATACAAATGTATCTGTTGAGGTGAGCAGGGGGGCGGAGGAGCTTCAGGTGCAGGGGAGAGCGTACCTTCGTTCCCCCTTTCACCCCTGCACCCTTGCTTGCCTACACAAGTAAGTTTCTTATCCGAACCGTATTGGGTAGACAGTTAAATCTCTAATGAGATCATCTGGCTTTTGTAAGTATGACTGCGATCGCCTCTTCTGGTTTAGCTTTATCCTGGTTCTGGATGCTAGAACTTCAATCTACATCCCTGTTAACTAGGGTGGGAAAGTAGGCAATGATAGTTCTCAGATACTTAGTAATTTTACTGACTTATATTGGTCTAGGACTGGGCTATTTACCTGGGCTGCGGATGAATCGTGCCACGATCGCCCTTGTGGGTGCGGCTTTTTTAATGGCATTGGGATTACTGGATTTATCTGCGGCGTGGAGTGCTATTGACTACAAAACCCTTGTCTTTTTGTTTGGGATGATGATTATTAGTGCTAATCTGGCGGCTTCTGGTTTTTTCCAGTTGGCTGTTGATTACACTATCCGTTATGTCCACAGTCCATTAGGTTTATTAATAGTCTTAACTTTTGGCAGTGGCTTTCTCTCAGCACTATTCCTCAATGATACGATCGCTCTTATCCTCACGCCTTTGGTAGTTGGCATCACTCAGTTACTCAGTCTCAACCCTATTCCTTATTTGTTGGCGTTGGCTGGTGCAACTAATCTGGGTTCTGTTGCTACCCTGAGTGGTAATCCACAGAATATTTTAATTGGTTCGTTTTCGGGGATTAGTTATCTAGACTTTGCCAAGGCTTTGACACCACTAGCTTTAATCGGTTTGGTAATTCAGGTAGGTTGGTTATGGTGGTTATATCCAGAGGTGCGATCGCTACATCCTTATCTAAAAGTTGAATTACCACGCTACCGCACCTTCAAACCATTGTTAGTCAAGAGTTTATTAATTACTACTGGATTGTTGATAGCTTTTTTGCTGGGAATTCCCACGGCGGAAGCTACCCTGATAGCGGCTGGATTATTACTCGTCACACGCCGGATCAAACCAGCGCGAATTTTGCAAAAAGTTGACTGGGACTTGCTATTGATGTTTTGTGGGTTGTTTATCCTAACTGAAGGTGTCCAAAAATTGGGGGCGCTGGAATGGTTTTCTCCTTTCGTTCATACTCCCTGGAGTATTTTGGGAGTCACGGTGTTGTTATCGAATCTTGTTTCTAATGTCCCGGCGGTACTGCTACTACATCACCTCATTCCCCATCCTGACAAGCAAACTTGGCTACTACTAGCGGCGGCTTCCACACTGGCAGGAAATTTAACGCTGTTGGGTTCTGTTGCCAATTTGATTGTAGCGGAGGCAGTTGCTAAAAAAGGATATCGGCTGACATTTGGCGAACATTTGCGATTTGGGCTACCGCTAACTGTTGTAACTCTGGCGCTTACCTATTTTTGGATTTTTTTCATACAATAGCAGTCAAAGCATTTGTTAGGTTTTTTACCCATTACTCAGCACTTTGCTATCTCAGTCCGTTCAAAAACTACGGAGAGATTATTGGCTGGCATTTCGTAAATCTGTTTCAAGACAAGATGCTCGGTTTGAGCGACGGCTATAACATCATCCAAGTTACGCACACCCCATTCTGAGTTTTGGGAACGTAAATATTCATCAAAGGCAGCATTACTTGGGGCTGTATGTTCTCCACCTTGTTTAAAAGGGCCGTATAAATATAAAATACCACCCACAGGTAAAATACGATTCGCCCCTGCCATCAGTCCTAAACAAGCTGACCAAGGTGAAATGTGAATCATATTAATATTGACGATGGCGACAATGGGCGAATTATTTAGCAATTGGGTTGTTGTTTCTTGCTCTAGCACCCACACAGTTTCTTTAGCATCCAGTTCCAATGGTGGATAAACATTTTGACATCCATAGTGTTCAGTCCAAGCAACTATACTTGCTCTGGCTTGGGGACTGACATCTGTTGGTAGCCACATCACATTTCTGAGTTGCGATGCAAAATAAACTGCGTGTTCACCTGTACCACTGGCAATTTCCAAGACTGTTCCACTTTTAGGTAATACTTTTAACAGTACTTCGAGAATTGGTTGGCGATTGCGCTCGGTAGCTGGGGCTGATTGTCTTGCATCTTGTGTTGTCATGCTTATGGTTTTAGTGGTTGATTTTACGGTTATTGTGGCAAGTTCAAGGTAAATTTTGCTCCTAGTATCAATTAACTTCTATACATGGGAATACTACGTTTAGAAGTTTTCTCGACTAAAAGTAGTATGGCTGCAACTCAATTTAGTATTCCCGGATATGTAGTTAGTGAGCAAATCTATGATGGGTTCAGAACTTTAGTTTACCGAGCGTTCAGAAAAACTGACAATTTACCTGTAGTCCTGAAACTCCTGAGAAATCCTTACCCCAGTTTTAGTGAAATTGTCCAATTTCGCAACCAGTATACAATAGCTAAAAATCTCAATCATCCTGGAATTATTCAAACTTATAGTCTGGAACAGTTTCAAAATAGCTATGTTTTGGTGATGGAAGATTTTGGGGGAATTTCCTTAACCGAATGGCGAAAGGGAATAAGCGGTGAATTTTTTGAGGAATTTTTGCAAATAGCGATCGCCCTCTGTAATATCTTAGATACACTTTACAAAAATCGGATTATTCATAAAGATATTAAACCCAGAAATATCTTAATTAACTCCACAACTAAACAAGTTAAGTTAATTGACTTTAGTATTGCATCTTTATTACCACGAGAAACTCAAACCCTAGTTAATCCCAACGTATTAGAAGGAACACTTGCTTACATTTCTCCAGAACAAACTGGGAGAATGAATCGCGGGGTTGATTATCGCGCAGATTTTTATTCCTTGGGTGTAACTTTTTATGAATTACTCACAGGTGAATTGCCATTTGTATCTGATGATGCAATGGAATTATTACATTGTCACATTGCCAAAACACCGACGGGATTAGGAACCAGAAAAGATATTCCCCAAGTTATTTCCAAGATTGTGATGAAATTGATGGCGAAAAACGCCGAAGATAGGTATCAAAGCGCATTGGGGCTAAAATTTGATTTAGAAAAATGTTTACACCAACTAAAAGAAACTGGTGAGATTCAAAGCTTTGAAATTGCTAGTCGGGATGTGTGCGATCGCTTCATGATTCCTGATCAACTTTATGGCAGAGAAACAGAAGTAAAAACTCTACTCCAAGCATTTGATAGAGTAAGCCTTGGTACAACCGAAATGATGCTTGTCGCTGGTTTCTCTGGAATTGGTAAAACAGCAGTAATCAACGAAGTCCATAAACCAATTGTTCGCCAACGTGGCTATTTTATCAAAGGTAAATATGACCAATTTCAACGGAATATTCCCTTCAGTGCCTTTGTGCAAGCATTCCGTGATTTAATGGGGCAATTACTCTCAGAATCAAATGCACAATTGCAAACTTGGAAAATCAAAATTTTAGAAGTTGTCGGCGAAAACGGACAAGTTTTAATTGATGTCATTCCTGAATTAGAACGCATTATTGGCGCACAAGCACCTGCTACAGAACTATCAGGAACTGCTGCGGAAAATAGATTTAATTTGCTATTGCAAAAGTTTGTGAAAGTTTTCACTCATCCAGAACATCCCTTAGTGATATTTTTAGATGATTTGCAATGGGCAGACTCCGCATCACTGAAATCGCTACAATTGTTGATGCAAGATACAAAACATTTATTGCTCTTGGGAGCATATCGAGATAATGAAGTATCACCAACTCACCCATTTATCTTGACTGTAGATGAGCTAAAAAAATCTGGCGCAGTCATCAATAAAATTATCCTCCAAGCCTTAAGCGAAACTAATCTCAATCATTTAGTTGCAGATACACTCAATTGTGAATCATCACTTGCCCAACCTTTGACAACATTAATCTATCAAAAAACCAAAGGTAATCCTTTTTTTGCTACCCAGTTTCTCAAAGCCTTAAATAACGAAAACTTGATTACATTTGACTTGGAATATCGTCATTGGCAGTGTGATATTGCTCAAGTGAAAGCTTTAGCAATTACTGATGATGTAGTAGAATTTATGTCACTGCAATTGCAGAAGTTTCCCCAGCAAACTCAAAATATTCTCAAGTTAGCAGCTTGTATTGGGGCGCAGTTTGATTTGCAGACATTGGCAATTATTTCGGAACAAACACCAGAAACAACGGCGGCAGATTTATGGAAAGCTTTGCAAGCAGGATTAATCATTCCCAATACAGAGATTTATAAATTCTTTGTTCAATATGAATATATTTCTGGTAGTTATGCAGCAGCTAATCCAGTTTATCGCTTTTTACATGACCGAGTTCAACAAGCAGCTTATTCCCTGATTCCTGATAATCAAAAGCAAGTCACACATCTCAAGATTGGACAGTTACTGCTGCAAAATTCTGCCGCCATAGAACGAGAAGAAAAACTGTTTGATATTGTGGGACATTTAAACCAAGGACAAGCATTAATTAATCAACCACAGGAACGAGAAGCTTTAGCAGAACTTAACTTGCAAGCTGGGAATAAAGCCCGACATTCAACCGCTTACACCGCCGCTAGAGAATACTTTCAGACTGGTATTGACTTATTAGAGGTTAATTGTTGGCAAAGTCAGTATAAATTAGCTTTGAATTTATATATAGCTGCAACGGAAGCCAGTTATTTGAATGGTGATTTTGATGGTATGGAACAACTTGCAGCCTTAGTATTGCAGCAGGCACAGAGCATTGTTGACAAAGTTAAAATCTACGAAATTCAAATTGCGGCATTAACAGCAAGTAGTCAAATATTAGCAGCGATCGCAGTCGGCAGAGAAGCTCTAGCCCAATTGGGAGTTGAATTACCCAGCCAAGTAGACGAAACTGAGATTGGCAAAGCTTTAGCAGCAGTTAACCAGCAACTCCAAGGACGAGAAATTGCTGCCCTGATTGACTTACCTCTGATGAGTGAACCTCAAGCTCAAGCTGCAATCCAGATATTAAGTATGTTGTTTCCACCAGTGTTACTGGGAATGCCTGGTTTAATGCCGATTCTCGGCGCAACAATGGTACGCTTATCCCTAGAGTTTGGCAATACTCCCGCCTCCATCCCTGGCTATGCAATTCATGGGATGGTGATGTGTGCCTTTTTTAGCGAAGTCGAAATCGGTTATGAATTTGGTAAATTATCCCTCTCCTTACTAGAGAAGTTGAATGCTCAAGGTATGAAGTGCATCACTCTTAATCTGTTTGGGGCTTTCATCCACCATCGCCGACAAGCACTGTTGAAAACGCTAATCATCCAGAAAGAAAGCTATCGGGCGGGGATGGAAACGGGCGATTTCCTGTACGCTGGCTATAGCATACAAGGGTATGCCTTTGGAGGGTTGTTCACAGGTTCTGAACTGAACGCTTTGGCGGCTGAATTAACTGCTTACAGTGCTGCTCTAGCTCAATTTAAGCAAGATTCGGCGCGAGTTTATCTGGATATGATACAGCAAACAGTGGCGCAATTTAGAGAAAAAGTGAGCCAACCCGATTGCTTAATTGGCACTTTCTATGATGAAACGGTGATGTTCCCGAAACATGAACAGGATAGGGATCTCACGGCGTTCGCTTTTACGTACAACTACAAACTGCTACTTGCCTACTCTTTTGGCAATTATCACGCTGCCCTCGAATATATCACCCAATTTAAGTTCTATTTAATGGCAGTATCAGGAATGGTTTTAGTTCCCCTGTTCCATTTCTATGCAGCCCTCACCCACCTCGCAGTTATTACCGCAGCACCAGAAGAAATGCTCACCGAGGTAGAAACCCATCAAAATATTCTGCACCAGTGGGCGCAAGATGCTCCCATGAATCATTTACATAAATGGCATTTAGTAGAGGCGGAAAAATTACGAGTTACTGGTGATAAATTAGCGGCGATAGAACATTACGAACAAGCCATTACCCTGGCGAAAACTCACAAATTTCTCAACGAAGAAGCCTTAGCCAACGAATTAGCTGCCAAATTTTATCTTGATTGGGGCAAAGAAAAAATCGCCCAAACCTACATGATGGAGGCTTATTACTGTTATGCGCGGTGGGGTGCAAAAGCCAAAGTTATCGATTTAGAAACCCGTTATCCCCAACTACTTCTAGCAATTCTGCACAAACAACAACCGACTTTCAAACCAACAGAAACAATCATTTCTATCTCCTCTCACACCATCCAAAGTTCCTCTCTGAGCAATACTAGCCTTTCACAAGCCCTCGATTTAGCAACTATTCTCAAAGCATTTCAATCTTTATCGAGTGAAATTGAGTTAGATAAATTACTCTCAACTTTACTTCAAGTAATCCTCGAAAATGCCGGAGCCGATAAATGTGCATTACTGATGCCAAAAGATGATTCTTGGGTAATTGAAGCATTATCTCAATTTCAAAAACCTGCCATTGTTTTACGCTCTTTACCCTTTGAGAAAATAGTCCCAGTTACTTTAATTAATCGGGTGAAAAATACGCTGGCTGTCACTGTAATTGCCAATGCCATAGTCGAGCCAACTTTGCTTGCCGATCCTTATATTCTGCACCATGCACCCAAGAGTATTTTCTGTGCGCCAATCCTCAAACAAGGCAAATTGATTGGCATTTTATACTTAGAAAATAACTTAACAATGGGCGCATTTACCAGCGAACGCATTGAAATTCTCAACTTACTCTGCACTCAAGCCGCAATTTCTCTAGAAAACGCCAACCTATATCGTCAATTAGCAGATTATTCCCACAATCTCGAACAAAAAGTAGCAGAACGCACCCAAGAATTAACAGCCAAAGCTACTCAGCTAGAATTAACACTCAATCAACTTTACTCAACTCAATCCCAACTCATTCAAGCTGAAAAAATGTCTAGCTTAGGACAATTAGTTGCTGGAATTGCCCATGAAATTAATAATCCAGTTAACTTTATTTATGGTAACTTACAACCAGCCAGTGAATATGTAGAATCCTTAATTGAATTAAATAACTTATATCAGCAACTTTATCCCCAACCATTGCCAGAGATTGCTAATAAAATCGCCGATGTTGAACTAGAGTTTCTCATTCCAGATTTACAGAATCTTCTGTCATCCATGAAAATAGGAGCAAGCCGTATTAGTGAAATTGTACAGTCACTGCGAAACTTTGCCCGTTTGGATGAAGCAGAAATAAAACCAGTAGATATCCACACTGGTATTGATAGTACGCTGTTGATTTTACAGCATAGATTTCAGATGAATAGCCAACATCCAGAGATTCAAGTAATTAAAAAATATGGGAAATTACCTTTAGTTAATTGTTATGCTTCTGCTCTTAATCAAGTGTTAATGAATATCATTAATAACGCCATTGATGCGCTAGAGATGAATCCCAATCCTCAAATTATCATCCAAACTGAGTTGATCAATGACAAAAAGGCAGTGATCAAGATTAAAGACAACGGGATAGGAATTAGTAAGTCTGTACAGTCTCAAATATTTAACCCATTCTTCACGACAAAATGTGTAGGTCGTGGTACAGGTTTAGGGCTATCAACTAGTTATTCGATTGTGGTAGAAAAACATGGCGGTCAATTAAGTTGTATTTCCGCACCAGGAGAGGGGGCAGAGTTTATCATTGAAATTCCTGTATTGGAATATTTTTAAAATTTAAATGAAACCATTTATTGGATAAAATCTGATACCAAATTGAAGAATGATTGCGACAAATAAATTGCCCAAAAGCTTACCAGTAAAGCCTGTCTCAATCCAAAATCTGTCTTGAAAAGTTTGCTCAAGTCGGGGAACCCGCCCACGCAACTTTTCGCAAAATCTAAAATCCAAAATGGTATGAGTTGGTGTCAAAATCAAAATGTAAAAATCTGATATAAGAGAATGAAAGAATTATTAAGATATTAAAAACCTCAATCAACAAATTGAAAGAAAAATCAAAAATAATCCACTCATAACTCCTTACTCATAACTCATCATACTTTCCTCCCCGCAGGGTCTTGGTTATCTTGCTTCACAAATGGGCATCATAAATTATCTATCTTGAATCTGTTACAGATGCCTATGTCCGTCTTATCGTTCTGGCAATCTTCCTCATCAGGGAAAAAACCTGTCGGAGATTCGCCCCTCAGCGCCAAATCTGGTAAAGCTTCGCGCAGCTTGTTAGCTAAGGTCATTGTGGGTGGTACTACTTTATTTGTAGTTGTTGGTGCTTATTTTAGCTATCAAACCCTGCGAAGTGTTATGCTCGGCAATCTCAAGAATCAAGTGCTGTCAGAGGTGAAACAGAGTGGAGATGAGATTGATCACTGGCTGGCAATTCTCAAGGTGAGAGTTGATATGTTGGCGAACACGGATTTAGTGCGCTCCGTGGATTGGTCGATCGCTAGTAAATATTTAAAGGCAGAAGACGAGCGACTTGAGGATTTTTCCCTGTTTGGTTTAACCACACCAGATGGATGGCGAGAGAGTACAGTCCCCAATAGTAAGCGGGCAAGTGTTACAGATAGACGCTGGTTTCAAAGGTCGATCGCTGGCTATGTTCATGTCGGCGATCCCATGATTGCGAGAGCGAATGGTGTGTCATCAGTTCCTATCTCCGTTCCTATCCGCAAAGATGGCAATCCATCGAGTCCCCCCATCGGCGTAGTACATGGTAGTGTTGCTGTCGATCGCATCAAGGATGTCACAGAAAAACTCAAATACGGCAACAATAGCTATGCTTTTACCCTCAACTCCGCCGGACAAGCCATCATCCATCCTAACCCTGACTTCATGACTACGATTGAAAAACCAGGGATCAAATTGATTGATGCGACAGATCCGGGTTTAGCTGCGATCGCCAAAAAGATGGTCAATCGCCAACAAGGTATAGAATTAGTCAACATCGACAAAACTGTTAAATATGTAGCGTTTCTCCCCTTCAAAGAAGCTAACTGGTCGGTAGCACTGGTAATTCCCCGCGAAAATATTGAATCTCAGCTAAAACTCCTCGATATCATCGCTTTTGCCGTCTTAGCCTTGGCAGGTGCATTAATTGGGGTGTTGGTTTATGTCCAATCTACAGAACAAGCCCAACTCAAACAATCAAAAGCCTTAGCCGATGCAGCCAAAGAAATTGCTGACAGTGCCAACAATGCCAAAAGTGAATTTCTTGCCAACATGAGTCATGAACTCCGCACGCCGTTGAATGGGATTCTCGGCTATGCCCAAATTCTCGGACGTTCCAAAGCCTTACCAGAAAAGGAACGTCAGGGAGTCAACATTATCCACCAGTGCGGGACTCATTTGCTGACACTGATTAACGATATTTTGGATCTTTCCAAAATCGAAGCACGAAAACTGGAACTTGCGCCCCAAGCTTTTCACTTACCGTCTTTTTTGCAAGGTGTGGTGGAAATTTGCCAAATTCGGGCGCAGCAGAAAGGCATTGAGTTTCACTACGAACCGGATGCTGATTTACCCTTGGGTATTAGTGCTGATGAAAAACGCCTGCGCCAAGTCTTGATTAACTTACTAGGTAATGGCATTAAGTTTACCGATCGCGGTAGTGTCACACTACAAGTTCACCGCATTGGGCAAGATTCCGACAATAGCACTAAACTGCGCTTTAGCATTGTCGATACTGGAGTGGGGATTGCCACCGCAGATATCAATAAACTCTTCCAAACCTTTGAACAAGTAGGAGATCAAAAGCGGAAAGTCGAAGGTACAGGGCTGGGATTAGCCATTAGCCAACAGCTTGTACAGTTAATGGGTGGACAAATTAAAGTCAAGAGTCAGCTTGATGCGGGTAGCGAATTTTCTTTTGAGATTGTTCTGCCTTTAGCCAGTGATTGGAGTCAACAGCAGACAGCATCGCTAGGTAAAATTATTGGCTACGAAGGCCGACAGCAGCATATTTTAGTGGTAGACGATCGCTGGGAAAATCGCGCCGTTTTAATGAATCTGCTAACGCCACTAGGATTCATCATCACCGAAGCCGAACACGGACAAGCTGCTTTAGACAAACTCCAGCAACATCTCCCTGATATTGTTATTACTGACTTAGTGATGCCTGTAATGGATGGTTTTGAACTGCTGCGCCGGATTCGGGAACAGGAACAATTGCGTTTGCTCAAAGTGCTTGTCTCTTCCGCCTCCGTTGCTCAAATCGATCAACAAATGAGTATTGATGCTGGTGGCGATGATTTCCTTGCCAAACCAGTGCAAGTCAATGATTTATTTAGACTACTGGAAAAACATCTGCAACTCACTTGGAAAACTGAAGATACTCCCGATCAATCAGCAGATGAACCGCAAGCAACAGAACTAATTCCACCCCCTCCAGAGAGTCTCCAGGCTTGGTTAGAACTTGTGCAGGAAGGGCGATTGAAAAAGCTGATCACAGCAGCCGAACAACTGGAACAACAAAATCATCAATACAAACCCTTCACCCAGAAAATTATTCAACTGGCAAAACAGTTCCAAAGCGAACAACTGGAACAATTCATTCAGCAGTATCTTGCTTAAAAGCAGAATTATCAGACTTTGAGCTATCAACAATTTCCCAACTTCAGTAGTGACTAAAGGCTGACTATATTTACGTCCAAACTTCCAAAATGATGTACACACCGCCAATATCTACCATCACTGGTTTAGTTTTAATTGTTGATGATACCCCCTCCAATCTAGAGGTAGTTTCCGAGACTCTGGGGGATGCAGGCTTTGATATAGCTATAGCAACCAGTGGCGATCGCGCCCTCCAACAAATCGAACGCCGTCTTCCTGACTTGATCTTACTAGATGTGATGATGCCGGGAATCGATGGCTTTGAGACTTGCCAACGGTTGAAAGCCAATGAGCGCACCCGCCATATCCCAATCATTTTTATGACTGCTCTTTCCGACGGTGAAAGCAAAGTTAAGGCATTAGAACTAGGAGCCGTAGATTATATAGTCAAGCCCTTCTATGAAAAAGAAGTTTTGGCAAGAGTTAGTACCCATTTGCAACTATCTCAACTCACCAAAAACCTTGCAGCCCAAGTCACCCAAAAAGCAGCAGAACTAGAAGCATCTCAACTGCAACTGATTCAAAATGAAAAAATGTCTGCCCTCGGTAATCTCATCGCTGGGGTAGCCCATGAAATTAATAATCCGATCAGCGCAATTGTGGGCAATGTCGATGCAGTGCAAGATTATCTGAATGACTTATTAGGTATTATCGATCTCTATGCACAGACATTCCCCCAACCTGGTGCAGAAATTGAAGATGAACTGACAGCAGTCGATTTAGATTACCTCCGAGAAGATTTACCCAAACTCATTCGGGCGATGAAAGATGGAGGCGATCGCATTACATCTATCAGTCAAAGTCTGCGAATTTTTTCGCGTGCGGATAGCGACACCAAACAATCTTTTAATATCCACCAAGGCATTGATAGCACTATTTTAATTCTCCAACATCGCCTCAAAGCAAACGAACAACGTCCGGCAATTATCGTAATTAATAACTATGATAATTTGCCTGAAGTTGAATGTTTTCCGGGTCAACTGAATCAGGTATTTATGAATATATTGGCTAATGCCATTGATGCTTTAGATGAATCCAGTCAAGGACGAAGTTTTGCAGAAATTCAAGCTAATCCCAACAGTATTAAAATTACTACATCAATCAATAATCACTATGTAAAAATCTCCATTGCTGATAATGCTAAAGGGATGAGTGAAGCGGTTAAACAAAAAATATTTGACCATTTATATACTACTAAACCAGTAGGTAAAGGTACAGGTTTAGGTTTGGCTATAGCAAAACAAATTGTTGAACAAACTCACAAAGGACAATTAAGTTGTCATTCTATCCTTGGTCAAGGTACTGAGTTTATTATTGAAATACCTGTTTAATATGTTTGTAAAAATCCAGAATCAGAATTGTAAGAATTCAGCACCCAGGAGTCAGAATTCAGAATTTATCAGGACTGTTATGTAACTAGGATATTCATTGACCCAATCTTATCCTAATTCTTTAACCTTCTGAATCCTGAATTATTACTCAGAATTTAAAAGTAATCCAGTAGGGTTAATTTATTGATTGATAAAAATCCAACTAATCATTCAATATTCTGACTCTTGAATTTTTACATTCACTATAGCAGTCCTAAATCATTTGTGAACAACGAGATCCCCGACTTCTCAAAGAAGTCGGGGATCTGAGCCTCTCAATTTTTACAAATCACATAGGATTGGTATAACAGAATAAATCTTATAAAGCAAATTTACTCATTTTTAAGATATATTGATAAAGCTCATCAAGTACCTCATAAGCAGCCAGAATATTTAATCCGCGCCAGACAGAAAAATCTACTAAATATACTTGATTTTGCTGCACAGCTTTGAGTTTCGACCATATAGGTTTTTGTTGTAGTTTCTGAATTACAGAGTTATCATCTTTGCGTAGAGGCGCAATAAATAAAATATCACTGTCAATCTTAGGTAAAAGTTCCTCGGAGATGGCTAAATCCAAGTCACCTGATTCTGCAAAAATTGGATTTAATATGCCAATATCAGCCAAAATTTTGCCAGCAAAAGATTGTTTCCGAGTAATTACTAATTGCCCAGCCGCCACATAAGCAAATGATATCCGAAGTTCTTGCTGCTCATGATTAATTATCTGCTTTAAGTTATTAATCCGTTGATTATATTCACCCATCAATTCTGTAGCTGTCTGCGTTCTTTGCAGAAAATTTGCCATATCTTGGATATGTTGTTGCCAATTTCCTTTAGTTTCTATCCAAGGTAAAACTACTGTAGGTGCAATTTTGGAAGTATATTGATAAATTCTATTAAAGAATGGTTGAGACACAACTATAATTAAGTCAGGACGTAGCAAGAGCAGTTTTTCTAAATTAATTTGACCACTGGAACTGCGAATGATTTCTACTCCATCTGCTTTTCCTTGAAAGTAATCAAAGTCACTCTCGATTTCATTGGTGATCCAAGTTGCGATCGGCTTGACATCTAAAGCTAGAACAGCAGCAAAACTATTAAAATCTAAGGTAACAATTCGTTTTGGGTTGAGGGGAATACAACTTTCTCCCTTGACATGCTGAACTACTCGACATGGGACACTTTTTTGCAAAGAGTTGGAGTTGCTAACTTTTGGAATGACACTTTGACTAACAGCCCAAACCAGTGTACATATCAAAATCCCGCATAAAAATAGAGCAATAAAGTGACGTGAAATCAATTTCATAAATTTTCGCTGAATACCACAAGATGAGTAAACATCTTCAGAAGTAATTAAAATTCAGGAGTCAGAATTCAGAATTACAATCAGCATTGAGCAGAATTTGACTCAATTTCCCAACATACTGACTCCTGAGTTTTGACAAATTCAATTATCAAAAAGTCCAAGAAATAGTTCCTTGAACTGTCAATGGCTCACCATAGGAGACTCGTAAACTATTGAAAGAATTTTCAAAATAGTTTACGTCAAAGAGGTTTCTAATATTGATTGCCGCACGGAATCCGTCTTGTTTGTAAAAGACAGCAGCATTAGTTGTTACATAGCTGGGGACTTCAAATGTATTCCCAGTATCACCCGCACGCTCGCCCACATAAAACAATCCTAAGCCAAAGCCTAAACCCTGCAAATTGCCTCGTTGAATTTCGTAGGTTGTCCATAAACTAGCAGCATGAGGAGTGGTCTGAAGTACACGATTACCAACAGGAATGCTATTATCTGCTGTCACACGGGCATCGTTGTAGGCATAACTAGCAAAGACATTCCATCCCGGTAAAATTTCCCCAGCAATGCTGAATTCTAGACCTTGGCTACGCTGTTCTCCAGTTTGAATCGAGAAGTCGACATTATCGGGATCGTCAGTTAACACATTCGATTGGGTAATGTCATAAAAAGCTAGGGTAGTTGAAAGCCGACTATTCAAATCTGCTTTTACCCCAACCTCGTACTGTGTACCCCTTGTAGGCTCAAATTCCCTACCGTCAAAGGCTCTACCAATCGCTGGTTCAAAGGAGCGACTATAGTTGGCATATAGAGAAATCGGCTGGATTGGCTGATAGACAATGCCCACACGGGGACTCCACGCACTGACAGTTTGACTGGTTTCTGTATTCTCAAGAAAATTTTGGTCAGTTTGGGTGAAGACATCAAATCGGCCGCTTACGAGTAGCTTTAAATTGTCTGCGATCGCTACTTGATCTTGTAGGACAATCCCAAGCTCGTCAGTTACCCTCTTGGTATCTATCTCACGGGGAGCATCTCCACGCGCTTGACCGTAAACAGGATTAAAGATATCAATGGGTGCGCCTGATCTGCCTGTAAATTTTAAGGTATTGTTTAGCCTGCCTAAATCGACACCAAATAGTAATTGATGCTTGATGGAACCCGTCTCAAACTTACCAATTACATTCGTCGTCAACCTATAGTCACGATACCGATCATTAAAATCGTTGGATGTTCTCAGGAGTGTCCGATTATCAGCTAAAAGTTGAGTCCCGATATTGACCCCAGAAGCATCATAGTTAACATACCCATATCGGAAAGTATTATTAATCGACCAATTCTCATTAAACTTATGCTCTAAGCGATATCCAATCCTGGCATTTGTCACATCCAGTTCGCCTTCATTTGTAATCAGGCTCCGGGATATCTCACCATTAGGATTTGCCAAGATTGTTCCCCGCGCAGGTAAGCCTAAATTATAGTCTTCTTGCTCTAGATACTTGTAAGTTGCTAAGATACTCAGATTTGTATTCTCACCCAGTGCCAAACTCAAAACAGGTGCAATTACTAAGTTTCTTGTTTGGCTACGGTCAGTGAAAAACCCTTGATTGCGATAAGATGCGTTCAACCGATATAGAGCCTTCTTATCTTCGTCCAATGGCCCAGACAAATCAATCTCACCACGATAAAAGTCAAAACTACCTACAGTTGCTTCAACAAAATAGTAAGGATCTGGTAAAGGCTGTTTTGAAACAAAGTTGACTGTTCCCCCTGGAGATGTTGTCCCGAATAAAACCGAGTTTGGCCCTTGCAAAACTTCGATTCTTTCAATTCCTGTCAGATCAGGCCCAATGTTAGCGCCTACACCATTTGTTGAACCTTCTCTAATGCCATCAAGATTAGGTTGGCTCAAGAATCCTCGGACTCGCAATCTTAACGAGTCAAAGTTAGAAGGTGCGGAGTTACGCACACTTGGAGCATTCAAAAGCGCAGTAGAAGTATCAGCCCGTTGATCCCGCAATACTTCTTGCGGAATAATCTGAATCGATTGGGGAATATCTCGCAGTGGTGTATCTGTCCGCGTCACCGTACTCGCTTCCGGTACACGATATCTATCTTGTTCTCCCGTGACTACCAACTCAATAGGTTCATCTGGTGGTGCTGATGGTGTTTCTGAAGGAGTTTCTGATGGTGTTTCACTGGCTGGCTGTTCTGGGGCTGGCTGTGTTTCGCTGGGTTGCATTGCTGTTGTTGTCGATGCTACAGCAAAAATCAAACCTGTATTATCATCAAACAACTCAACTGTCGGGGCTACTGTCTCTCCTACCACAGTCACGCGCACAGTGTTGGCATCAATATTTGTAACTGTTATTTCCGTAATTTCTGCTAGAGGTTTATCGGAGCGAAATGTGTAAGCATCTCCCGATGGTAAACGCAACTGAGCATTAGGAATATCTGCAATAAAATTATTCCCGCTACTACGATTGACAACTTGCAGTTGTTCTCCAGCAGTAGTCTCTAAAATGATCTCCACACCTTTATCTGTGGGAGTTGCTTTGACTCCTGTAATTGGTACAACTTGAGCCTGAGTGCTGGGTTCTGGATTTGTAGGGGTGGTTGGTGTTTGTACCAACATCCAGGCGTTAGTCCCAGGTAGTTTAATTTCGCTCAGTTGGGGAATATTGTTCGTTAATTTTTCATCTCTCAACTGTTCTCCCTTGAGAGCTAAGGGTTGGACTATTCCATCTTCTTCTACGTCCTCGGCTTTAACGGCAGTGCCAATCAAACAAACAATCGCACTTGTCAGCAAAAGGCTGCGAAATAATTGGTCTATTTTCATTGATGTCCCCATACCTAATAAAATCACCTGCTCGTTACCGAAGACGAACAGCAACTAGTGATAGTTATTGTCAACTAACTTAAGTGAGTTTAATCATAGTATGAAGTAATACAAAACACAAGATAGTAGCGAATTTATTTCAATTAGCAGTCTATTATCTGGTTACAAATCAGAACTTATGCTGATGTAGTATGCTTGCTTGATACACAGATTTAAATCATGCCAATTGCTACAGTTACTTTCTTTAGAGAGTATTAATTGGTTGTCAAACCACCAAAAATATTGGGATAAATATATATGGTGGACTAGCCAAGGAATTTGACTAAGCATCTAATTGCTGAATCGTCAAGCTTTCAATCTGCTACTCACAGGAATGTCTAAAATAGGTAAAAATGATGTTTGTCGTGGTTATTGATAATTAATTAATATAATAACCCTATTGCTAAAGCAATTAATTGTCGTTAAGTTGATAGATGTTAAGTGAAAGTAAATCTCAATAATATTGAGACTTATTTTTAGAAGAAGTCTTAGCGAATCATACTTTGAGTGCTGTTAGTGGTTGACTCAAGCAACAACTTAACCCTTGAGAGTTGTAACTAACATGGTGAATGTTTTCCTCTAACTCTGTTAAATTCATGGGGTTAATTGCAGAGTTTCAGGCTTGGAGTATGTTCTGCACGAAAACCGTTGTTAGTCGCTGTTCTTAGGGGGTGCTAGATGGGACGATTCCCAGGTGGGGTTAACTTGAGTCGAGTATTCCAGAAAATGAGCTAACCCTGGCTAAAGCTTGTAGTTTGCTCAGAGTTGGATATCGCCGTGATTGATTGTGTTGTTGTAAAATTGCCGCTCTGATATTCGGTCTAGGATTTTGAGCAGTAAATCTAGTTTTACTGCTGGTTCTCAATTGCTTATTTTTATCTGAGCAGATTTATAAAGCCTAGATAAAAGTAAGTAGTGCGTTAAAGTGCATCTAGTCATCTAAAAATGAATCAATATTCTTCTAGCTTTCAACCAAGCGATGTCTTTTCTGCGACAAGCTACACTAACGATGAGTTTAGCCTCAGTAACTGTAGAACAGTTGTTGAAGTGTTGGGTTGGAGAAGTTCTACCCAAGGAAATCAAGATATTTTCACTTTTTTACTAGATGGGGAAACAGAACAAGCGCGGCTAACTTATCAAGAGTTGGATAGACTTGCTAGACGAACGGCTGCACAATTGCAAGCAATGGGTTTAGTGGGAGAACGTGCTTTACTGCTTTATCCGGCGGGACTAGATTTTTTAATTGCTTTTTTCGGTTGTTTATATGCGGGAGTTGTGGCTGTTACTGCTTATCCTCCGAGAAATCAGCGTAACACACCGAGAATCCAGGCGATCGCTCAAGATGCACAAGCCGCGATCGCGCTGACAACAACAGATATACTCCCAACAGTGCAGTCTTTAATCAGCCAAAGGACTGATTTGGGATCGTTGCAATGGCTGACAACAGATAATATTACCCCAGGAATAGAAGACAACTGGCAACAACCTCATATTGATCAAGATAGTTTAGCGTTTCTGCAATATACCTCTGGCTCAACGGGAACACCCAAGGGTGTGATGATTAGTCATGGAAACTTACTGCACAATGCTCAAACAACTCGCCAATTTATGGAGCATTCGTCAGCTAGTAAGTTTGTGACTTGGCTACCGATGTACCATGATATGGGTCTAATTGGTGGGATATTGCAACCTTTGTATGGCGGTTTCCCTTGCATTATTATGCCGCCTGCGGCTTTTCTCCAACGTCCTTATCGTTGGTTACAGGCGATTTCTCACTATCGCGGGACAACCAGTGGCGGCCCGAATTTTGCTTATGATTTATGTGTGCAGAAAATCACACCTGAACAAAAAGCAACTCTTGATTTGAGTAGTTGGAGTGTAGCCTTTAATGGTGCGGAACCGATTCGTTATGATACATTAGAGCGATTTGCAGAAGCTTTTGCAGAGTGTGGCTTCCGCAAAGAAGCGTTTTATCCTTGTTATGGGATGGCGGAAACAACTTTGATGGTGGCTGGTGTACAGAAGGCTGCGCCACCAAAAATCAAAGCATTGCAGAAATCTGCATTAGCATCTCATCAAGTTGTCGAGTCATCGGTGGTTGGGGGAGATGATACATCTTACTTTGTTAGTTGTGGTCAAATTATTCCTGACCAGAAAGTAGTAATTACTAATCCAGACACACTCAAGAGTTGCCAACCTGATGAAATTGGGGAAATTTGGGTAGCTGGATTGAGTGTTGGTCAAGGATATTGGCATCGTCCAGCAGAAACCGCAGAAACATTCGGAGCTTATTTAGCAGATACCGGCGAAGGGCCATTCCTGCGGACAGGAGATTTAGGCTTTTTGCAAGATGGAGAATTATTTATTACAGGGAGAGCGAAAGATTTAATTATTATTCGTGGTCGCAACCTGTACCCCCAAGATATAGAATTAACGGCTGAACGCAGTCATTCATCCTTGCGTCCTGGTGCGAATGCCGCATTTACAGTTGTAGTTAACAACGAAGAAAAGCTAGTAGTTGTCCAAGAATTAGAGTTTCGCGCCAAGCCAAATTTAGAGACAGTCATTAATACAATTCGTCAAGCGGTGACGGAAGAGCATGAAGTACAAGTTTATGCAGTTGTTTTAATTAAACCAGGGACAATTTGCAAAACTTCCAGTGGTAAGATTCAACGCCGCGCAACTCGCGCACAGTTTGAGAATGGTGAACTGAGTATAGTTGCCAGCAATATTTTAAAAGCTAGTGATATTGTCCAAGAGTCAATTCAATTACAGCGTTCTCAACTGTTGACACTGGCTACACCAGAACGTCAGACAGTTTTAGAACAATATTTAATTGTACAGATAGCCAATGTTTTAGCGATCGCACCTGATAATATTCCTCTCCAAGCACCATTAAGCACCCTCGGACTAGATTCTTTAAAAGTATTTGAGTTGAAAAATCGGGTTGAGGTTGACTTAGAAGTAGAAATATCCATTGCAGACTTGTTTGCAGGGATGAGTCCGCGATCGCTGGCGACTAAAATCCTCACCCAAATCACGACGGCTGAACTACCATCAATAACTCTGACACGACAGCCAAAAAATACCTCTGTTCATCCTCTATCCTTTGCTCAACAAGGATTGTGGTTCATCCATCAACTCAATCTCGACTCTCCGACATATAATATTCCGCTAGTGATTCACCTCCAAGGTTGTGTGAACTTAACAGCCTTAAAGGAAAGTCTCAACGCCATTATTCAACGACACGAAGTCTTACGCACAAGTTTTACAGAAATTGATGGACAACCATCTCAAGTCATCAATCAAACTGTATTTGCAACTTTGACGATTGAAGATTTACTCTCATTACCAGAAAGCCAACGCCATACAGCTGCACAAAGTTTAGCCACAGAGTTTGCACAGCAGCCATTTGATTTTTCTGCACCATCATTGTTGTGTGTGAAATTAGTGCAGTTAAATGATAAAGATTATCAATTATTAATAACTCTACATCATATAATTGCCGATGGTTGGTCGATTGGGATTTTGATTCAAGAACTAGCCGCACTCTATGAAGCATTTTCCCACAACAAGCTTTCTCCACTGGCGGAATTACCCATCCAGTATCAAGATGTAGTCTATTGGCAACAAAAATCGATTAATTGCGATCGTATTCAATCATCATTAGCTTATTGGCAACAAAAATTGCAGGGTGAGCTACCTGTACTAAATTTACCCACAGACCGTCCTCGTCCTCCAGTGCAAACCTTCAAAGGCGCTCAAGCCAAATTAGTTTTTTCTCGCACACTCACAGAAGCACTAAAGCACTTGAGCCGTCAGCAAGAAGTAACTCTATTTATGACCTTGCTTACAGCTTTCAAAATCTTGCTGTATCGTTACACAGGTCAGACTGATATTGTCGTTGGTTCACCCATTGCTCATCGTCACAAAGCCGAAATTAACTCATTGATTGGGCTGTTTGTCAATGTTTTAGTGCTGCGTACAGACTTATCTGGCGATTTGAGTTTTCAGGAATTACTAACGCGGGTAAAAGCCACAGCTTTAGAAGCTTATGTTCATCAAGACTTACCTTTTGAAAAGTTAGTAGAAGCACTACAACCCAACAGAGACCTCAGCTACAATCCTCTGTTTCAGGTGATGTTTGTTCTCCAGAACCTACCTAAACCAAATTTAAACTTATCTGATGTATCAATTCGGTATGAAGAAGGCCATAACAGTGCATCCAAGTTTGATTTGACATTGTTTATGGAGGACTCTGATTCAGGGTTAATTGCAATTTGCGAATATAATACAGATTTATTTAATCCAGATACCATTACCCGCATGTTGGGACATTTTCAGAATTTGTTGGAAAGCGTAGTTAGCAATCCCCAGCAACCCATAGCAGATTTAAAATTACTCACGCCACCAGAAATACAACAATTATTAGTTGATTGGAATAATACTCAGACAAACTACCCCGAAGATAAGTGTATTCATCAATTATTTGAAGCACAGGTAGAGACAACACCCAATGCTGTTGCAGTCGTATTTGACAACCAACAATTAACCTACCAAGAGGTGAATCATCGAGCAAATCAGTTAGCACATTACTTACAAAAACTTAGCGTAAAACCAGACGACATTGTTGGTGTCTGTATTAAGCGTAGTCCAGAAATGTTGATTGCACTGTTGGCTATTTTCAAAGCAGGTGGAGCTTATGTACCTCTAGACCCAGCTTATCCCCAAGAGCGTTTAGCTTTCATGCTCAAAGACAGCCAATCCAAGGTGCTACTCACTCAAAGTCAGTTAGGAGAATTATTTGCTACATCCAATTTGGATATTGTTTGTATCGATAGAGATTTAGACTTACTTCGTCAACAAAGTAAAGATAATCTGTTGAGTGAGGTAAAACCACATCACCTAGCTTATGTCATCTATACTTCTGGTTCTACTGGTGTACCAAAAGGTGTGGCGATAGAACATCAAAGTTGTGTTGCTTTATTAACATGGTCAAGAGAAGTCTTTACAGATAAAGACTTGGCTGGAGTTTTAGCATCAACTTCGATTTGCTTTGATTTATCAGTATTTGAACTGTTTGTTCCCCTCAGTTGGGGAGGGAAAGTCATTCTAGTAGAAAATGCTTTGCATTTACCTTCTTTGACAACTGAAGTTAGCTTGGTGAATACAGTCCCCAGCATCATTACCGAATTAGTACAAATAGATGGTATACCCTCTTGTGTCAGGATAGTTAATCTAGCTGGTGAACCACTGCAAAATTACCTTGTACAGCAGATTTATCAAAAGCATCATATTCAGAAAGTTTTCAATCTTTATGGGCCTTCTGAAGATACTACCTATTCCACATTTACTCAGGTAAATCAAGACGATAAAGTAACTATTGGTCGTCCCATCGCCAATACCCAAGTTTATCTCTTGGATAGTAATTTAAAACCAGTTCCAATTGGTGTTCCAGGAGAAATTTATCTTGGTGGTGCAGGGTTAGCCAGAGGCTATTTAAATCGACCAAATTTAACCCAAGAAAAATTTATATCTAACCCATTTAGTAATAAACTAGAATCACGGCTATATAAAACTGGAGATTTAGCTCGTTATTTACCGGATGGAAATTTAGAGTATTTAGGACGAATTGATCATCAGGTTAAAATTAGAGGATTTCGGATTGAGTTAGGTGAAATAGAGAATGCGCTACTCAAACATCCAGCAATCGAAGAAGTTGTAGTTGCGGCACGAGAAGATAAACAAGGCGATAAGCAATTAGTGGTTTATATTGTGTCTTCACCAGAACCAGCACCTACAATTAATGACCTGAGAATTTATCTGAAAAAACTCTTACCAGAATATATGGTTCCTGGTGTTTTTATTTTCCTTGACACCCTACCATTATTACCAAATGGTAAAGTAGACCGTCGTGCTTTACCAGTTTCAGAAATAGCGCGACCAAAATTAACTACCACCTCTCAGGCACCCCAGTCAGCAATTGAACAAAAAATTGCCAAGCTTTGGCAAGAGGTTCTAAATCTTGATCAGGTAGGTATTCATGATAATTTCTTTGACCTTGGTGGACATTCACTATTAATGCTAAAAATAAATAATCAACTACGGACAATGTTACAGCAAGATATATCAGTTGTAACGCTATTCCAGCATCCGACTATTTACTCTTTAGCACAATATTTAAGTCAAACAACAGAAAATGAAACTGCTTTTGATATACTACGCGATCGCATTCAAAAGCAAAAGGCGGCTCGGAATAAATATAACCAACTCAGAGCCAATCAAACTGGCAAGTAGCGTCATTAATTCGGATAAATTTCCAGCCTTTATTTAGACATAATCCAGGAGAAATTGTTTATGTATTTAGTTGAGAATGTTGCCAATTATAATCCTATTGCTTCCGTATATAGCTCCTTCGCCAAAGAACGAGAATTAGAAATCCTTGTTTTAGAAAACTTAATCCTACAAAACCTCACGCCAGGAGCGCATATTCTCGATATTGGTTGTGCTAACGGACGTACCGTCTCACAACTGAGTAGCAGAGGTTATCAAACAACTGGTATTGATATTTCTGAAGAATTATTACGTATTGCTCAAACAAACTCACCTGAAAGTAAATTTATCCTTGGTGATATCCGCAAATTAGAACTGCAACCAACTTATGATGCAGTTGTTTCAATTGATGTTTTTGGACATATCCTAAATCTGGAAGAATTGACAAATGTCTTCCAAAAAGTATATGCAGCACTACATAACAATGGTATTTTTGCTTTTACCACTCCCGTTGCAGATGAGATTTGGGATAAAACATCACCATCTGATTTTGAAAGATTTAACAAAATTGATGCTAGTGATAAATATGTATATTTTGAAAGATACTACATCTATAACCAAGAAGAAAGAATTCGGGAAGTTAAATTCACTGGCTTTGAATTGATCAATGCTGTTTGGCAGCGTTCAGATAGTGATATGCTAGTAAAAGATTATTTGGCTTCAGAAATTAAATCTGCTTTAGCTAATGCAGGTTTTAGAGAAATTGCTCAATATGATTCCAAAGATTTTGGAGATGATAGCCCAGTAATCTTTATTTGCCGCAAGCCATAAATTTCCCAATAGTAAATATCAAGACCAGAAATACAGTTGACATTGATTTGTGTTGCTGAGTCGAGAGGTGAATTTTTAGATATTTAGCCTTCATTCATCCCTTTATTCGGCAACACAAAAAATCATTCTCACTTAGAATCAGTGAGAATTTTGGAGTTTATCAAAAATGCTTTCTATTCCTCCTCGTCCTTGGCAGTTATTAGTAATTTCTGCTCAAACTGAATCAGAACTAAAAACTGCTACCGACAATCTTACAGATTATTTGAGACAACATCGTAACTTGAACCTTGGGGATGTGGCTCAGAAGTTGCAACGCGAACAACAAGCGTTCCAATATCGGCGAATGGTTGTTTGTCGGGATATAGAAGATGCTATGGTGGCACTTGCTGACCCTAGACGAGTATTGACAAACATCCAAGAAACACAAAAACGTCCTGTAGCTTTTATGTTTCCTGGACTTGGTACTCAGTACGTCAATATGGCTGGTGAATTGTACCAAGTTGAACCTTTGTTTCGTGCTGGTGTTGACTACTGCTGTGAATTTCTTAAACCCCTTCTGGGTCAAGATTTGCGAGAGGTTATTTATCCTCTTGGACAACAAGAACAGCAGTTAGTTTCTGAAAATCCTCAAGGGTTGGACTTGCGAAAAATGTTAGGTCGCAGTCAGACACCAACTAATACAAAAACAGTAGCTGCAACCTCTTTACTCAATCAAACCCACCTGACTCAACCAGCAATTTTTGTTATTGAATATGCTTTAGCACAGCTATTGATATCCTGGGGTATTCGTCCAGCCGCCATGATTGGCTATAGCATTGGTGAATATGTTGCAGCCACCATAGCCGAGGTTTTATCTTTAGACGAGGGTTTAAGACTAATTGCGGTGAGAGCGCAAATGATTCAAAAATTGCCCAGGGGGGCGATGCTTGCAGTTCCACTTTCGCAAACAGAAATATTTCCCCTCCTCAATAACAAACTTTCACTATCGGCGGTGAATGGGTCATCTATGGGTGTCATAGCAGGTGAAATCGAGGCTATAGAAGTTTTAGAACAAAAGTTAACTCAAAAAGGTTTAGCTTGTCGTCGTTTGGAAACTTCTCATGCTTTTCACTCTCAAATGATGGCGGGTGCTAGTGCTGACTTACGTAAGTTAGTCACCACATTTAACTTGCAAGCACCAAAAATACCTTATATATCCAATGTTACAGGTACATGGATAACAGCATCAGAGGCGATAAATCCAGATTATTGGGTAAAGCATCTGTGTCAAGCTGTGTTGTTTGCTCCAGGTATCCAAACGTTATGGAAACAACAATATCCAATTTTGTTGGAAGTAGGCCCTGGACAGACTCTTGCTAGTTTTGCAATGCAATGTCTAAAAAATAATCCCGCCGTCAGTCAACTAATTTTGCCTTCTCTACGTTATTCCTACGATAAAAAACCAGACTTAGCTTTCTTGTTGAAAACATTGGGTAGGTTGTGGTTAGCAGGCGTGGAAATAGATTGGGCAAGATTTTATGCTCAAGAGTCTCATGATTATCTTCCTTTATCTGTTTAAACAAAGAGTAGCGCAGAGGCTTAATTAAAAATTTGGAAGTTAAAACTATGAACATTCAAACAGTAGGTGTTATCGGTGCAGGGGTAATGGGTATCGGGGTTGCACAAAATCTCGCTCAAACAGGACATGAAGTAATATTGATAGATATTTCTGAAGATATTCTTGATAAAGCTAAATACGAAATCAGAAATAATATCCGCTTACAAAGTTTTTTCCAGAAAAGCGACAATCTAAAAACACCAGATAGTATTCTAGAAAAAATCGAGTTTTCTACTAGCTATAAACTTTTAGAAAATGCTGATTTTGTAGTTGAAAATGTCACCGAAAAATGGGATATTAAAAAAGGGATATATCCACAATTGGATGCTATTTGTCCACCACATTGTATATTTGCGGCTAACACATCAGCAATCCCTATTACTCGCCTAGCTTCACTTACCAAACGCCCTGATCAAGTCCTGGGTATTCACTTTATGAATCCTGTACCAATGAAGCCAATGGTAGAGATGATTCGGGGATATCATACCTCGGAGTCAACAATTGCAACAGCAAAACAAATGCTGACTCAGATGGGGAAAGAATGTATCATTGTTAACGACTCACCGGGTTTTGTTTCTAACCGCGTGTTGATGCTAACCATTAACGAAGCTGTGTTTCTGTTGCAAGACCAAGTAGCAACAGCAGAAGATGTAGATAAAATTTTTAAAAGCTGTTTTGGTCACAAAATGGGGCCTTTAGAAACCGCAGATTTAATTGGACTAGATACCATTTTATTTTCTATCGAAGTTTTGTATGAAAACTTTAATGATAGCAAGTATCGACCATGCCCTTTACTGAAAAAAATGGTGGATGCAGGGTTATATGGCAGAAAAAATGGTCAAGGTTTTTACGTATATCAATAACTAGGAATTTCAAGACTTATGAAAGAAGTGCAAGCTAGAGTTAAAACCTTCTTGTCAAAATTTTTCGGCAATCATGACTTACAACCAGACGAAGATATTTTCGCTCTCGGTTTTGTGAATTCGATGTTTGCGATGCAGCTGGTTTTATTTGTTGAGCAGGAATTTCAGATTGCGGTTGAGAACGAAGACTTAGAGTTTGAAAATTTCCGCACCATCAACTCTATCGCCAATTTAGTAGAACGCAAAACTGCTGTTCTCGCACAATGAATTTATGATGAAACTAGAACTATCTACTCAACAAAAAAACGCTCAAGCTGAATTTAGAGCTTTTGTTAACCAAGAAATTTTTCCTGATGCTGGTAAATGGGATAGACAAGAATTTACGCCACCAGAATTAATTAAAAAAATTGCTCAACGCGGTTTTCTTGGTGCTATCTTACCCCAAGAATATGGTGGTCAGGCAATGGATATGATTACCTATGGCATTCTCAATGAAGAAATTGGGCGGGGATGTTCTTCTATTAGAAGTTTGTTGACAGTTCACAACATGGTTGCTCATGCTGTGTGTAAATGGGGTAATAAGTCTCAAAAAGAATATTGGCTGCCAAAACTGGCATCTGGAGAAATTATCGCGGCTTTTGCATTAAGCGAACCGAATGTTGGTAGCGATGCAAAAAGTGTAGAAACCACAGCAGCATTAGTTGGTGATGCTTATGTTTTAAATGGGCAAAAAAAATGGATTACCTACGGACAAATAGCAGATGTCTATTTAGTTTTTGCTCAATGTGAAGGTAAACCGACGGCTTTTTTAGTGGAAAAAAATAGCCCAGGATTCACAGTCAAAGCTATGTCTGGCATTTTAGGTGTGAGAGCTTCAATGTCAGCAGAATTATATTTTAATAACTGTCAAATTCCGCGAGAAAACTTAGTTGGTAGATTAGGTTTTGGATTTGCTTATATTGCTGCTTCTGCTCTTGATTATGGTAGATATAGCGTAGCAGCAGGATGTGTTGGTATTGCACAAGCTTGTTTAGAAGCTTGCATCAAATATACAAATGAACGCAAACAGTTTGGTGTGTATCTGAAAGAACATCAATTAATTCGCCAAAAGATTACTCAGATGATAGCTAACACCAAAGCGGCGAGGTTGTTATGTTATCAAGCTGGTTATCTTAAAGATATTAACGACCCTAATTCAATTATCGAAACCTCCATTGCTAAGTATTTTGCATCTACAGTCGCTACCAAAATAGCCAATGATGCTGTACAACTTCATGGCGGGAATGGTTGTAGTAATGAGTACCCTGTGGAGAGGTATTTACGCGACTCGAAAATTATGGAAATTATTGAAGGTAGTACTCAAATTCAAGAAATTACAATTGCTGAGTCTGGTTATCAAGATTATTTATTTGCAAACGTAGCTACTGGTTTAGATAAGCAATTAGCAGAGAGAAATTAATCTATGGTTAGTATTCAAGAGCTAAATTTAAATAGTAAACAAAAAGATAAAAAAGTAATTAAATGTGTCGTTTGGGATTTAGATAATACCCTATGGCACGGAATTTTGCTAGAAGATAATCAAGTTTCTCTGCGTGAAAATATTGTAAGTTTGATAGAAATTTTAGATAAACGTGGTATATTACAATCTATAGCTAGTAAGAATGAACATCATACAGCAATCAACAAATTAACAGAATTTGGGTTACAAGAATACTTTTTATATCCCCAAATTAATTGGAATTCTAAAGCTAATTCAGTTAAACAAATTGCTAGTTCACTCAATATTGGGCTAGATGCAATCGCCTTTATTGATGACCAGTTATTTGAGTTAGAAGAAGTCAAGTTTTCCTTACCTGAAGTTCTCTGTATCAATGCAGAGGAAATCGGCAGTATTTTAGATATGTCTGTGATGAATCCCCGGTTTATTACGGAAGATTCACGCCTGAGAAGATTGATGTATTTGAGCGATATTGAACGACACAATGCGGAGCAAGAATTTGTCGGGACAGCAGATGAATTTTTAGCTACTCTCCAGATGAATTTTACCATTTCTACTGCTCAAGAAGCAGATTTACAGCGTGCAGAAGAATTAACGCTCAGAACTAATCAATTGAATACAACTGGTTACACCTATTCCTACGATGAACTGAATCATTTTCGCTGTTCTGAAAATCATAAATTGCTAATTGCTAGTCTGGAAGATAAATATGGTAGCTACGGCAAGATAGGTTTAGTTTTAATTGAATGTCAACCTTTATCATGGACAATTAAGCTGTTGCTGATGTCTTGTCGGGTGATGTCGCGAGGTGTCGGGACAATTATGTTGAATCATGTGATGGGTTTGGCTAAGAGTAATCAAGTGCGTTTGTTGGCTGAGTTTGTATCAAACGATCGCAATCGGATGATGTACATATCTTATAAGTTTGCCGGGTTTAGAGAAGTTGAGAAGCAGAGCGATTTGGTAATTTTTGAAAATGATTTAAGTCGGATTCAAGATGTGCCTGGGTATGTGAGTTTTCAAGTGGTTGATTAAACTAACCACAGAGGCACAGAGAACGCAGAGAAAGAGAAAATTGAGTTAGATTTGGCAGTGAGTAAAAGTAATAAAGGTTTAATGATATGAGTGACAATTATGAGTTAATGGAGGGGGTTGCAATTATCGGAATGGCGGGGCGTTTTCCTGGAGCCATCGATATAGAATGTTTTTGGCAGAATTTACAAGCCGGGGTAGAGTCGCTATGTTTATTTACAGATGATGAGTTAATTGCTTCTGGTATACCTGCGGCGTTGGTAAATGATAGTAATTATGTAAAAGTTGGCGGTATATTAGATAATATTGATTTATTTGATGCAGCATTTTTTGATTTAAATCCCAAGGAAGCGGCAGTCACAGATCCGCAACATCGCTTATTTTTAGAATGTGCTTGGTCGGCTTTAGAAAATGCTGGTTATGATGCAACTAAGTGTAACAGCAGAATTGGTGTTTATGCGGGTGCTAGTTTAAATAATTATTTATCTTTTGATGTTAAAAATGACCAATTAGGTTCGGGAGAATCATATCAAAAATTAATCGGTAATGATAAAGGATTTCTCTCAACTCGTGTTTCTTATAAATTAAATCTTACCGGGCCAAGCCTGACAGTTCAAACTGCTTGCTCGACATCTTTAGTTGCTACTACCCTCGCTTATCAAAGTTTACAAAACTATCAATGTGATATGGCTTTGGCGGGTGGAGTTTCGATTCGCTTACCGCAAAAAGCTGGTTATTTCTATGAACCAGGAGGGCCGTTATCGCCCGATGGTCATTGTTATGCGTTTGATGCTAAAGCCCAGGGAACAACTGTAGGTAATGGTGTAGGGGTAGTTGTTCTCAAGCGAGTTAAAGATGCGATCGCTGATGGGGATTGCATATATGCAGTGATTAAAGGTGCGGCTATCAATAACGATGGGGCGATGAAAGTTGGTTATACAGCACCCAGCGTTGATGGACAAGCCGAAGCGATCGCGGAAGCAATTATGTTAGCCGAGGTAGAACCGGAAAGTATCAGTTATATTGAAGCCCACGGTAGCGGTACAGCTTTGGGTGATCCGATTGAAATTGCGGCGCTGACTAAAGTTTTTCGTGCAAGTACCGAGAAAAAGAATTTCTGCGCTATTGGTTCGGTGAAAACCAATATCGGACATCTAGACGCAGCCGCCGGTGTTGCTGGATTAATCAAGACGGCTTTGGCTTTAAAACATCAATTGATTCCAGCAAGCCTCAACTTTGAACAGCCTAATCCTGAAATTGATTTTGCCAACAGTCCTTTTTATGTCAACACCAAACTCACAGAATGGGAAACAAATTCAACTCCTCGGCGTGCAGGTGTCAGTTCTTTGGGAATGGGTGGAACAAATGTTCATTTAGTTTTGGAAGAAGCACCAACGCTTCCAATTTCTAGTACTTATCGTCCTTGGCAATTGTTACTAATTTCTGCAAAAACTGAGTCTGCATTAACAACTGCTACACAAAATCTCAGCCAATATTTGCACATCAATCCTGATATTAATCTTGCTGATGTTGCTTATACTTTGCAAGTCGGACGCAGAGACTTTAATTATCGGCGAGTCTTAGTTTGTGCCGATATTCAAGACGCAATTTCACAACTGAATCAGTCAGTTTCACAACATCAATTTCAAGAGTCGTTAACGCCATCTGTAACTTTCATCTTTCCTGGGGTAGATGCACTGTATACAGATATGGGGAAAGAACTCTACGAAACAGAGTCAGTATTTCGCACCCACATAGAAAAGTGCTGTTTAATATTAAAACCATATCTAGAATTAGATTTGCGTTCTGTAATTTATCCCAGCCCATCTGAACAGGAAATTGCATTAGAAAAACTCCAACAAACAAGCTTTGCTGACAGTGCTTTGTTTGTGATTGAGTATGCTTTAGCGCAATTGTGGATGTCTTGGGGTATTACTCCACAAGCCATGATTGGGCAAGGTGTGGGAGAATATGTAGCGGCAACTTTAGCAGGGGTATTTTCACTAGAAGATGCTTTAGCTATTGTGGCGAAATCTGCTCCTCAGTTGTTAGAAAAAGTCCAACTTCATCCGCCACAAATTCCTTTCATATCTCATGTAAGTGGAACTTGGATTAGTCCAACTGAAGCAACAAACCCCCAATATTGGACAGAAATAAAAGCAGCATTACATCCAGAAATTGCTGAGTTACTGCAAGATAAACAGCAAATTTTACTAGAAATTAACTTACAAGAACCACAGCATTCAGAAACAGAATTTTTACTCAACGAATTGGGTCGCTTATGGATGTTGGGAGTCAAGATTGATTGGTCGAGTTTTTATGCTAACGAACGCCGTTACCGTATTCCCTTACCAACTTATCCCTTTGAGCGTCAGCGTTATTGGCTTGATTCTCCAAATAATCAGGAATCATTAGAGTCAGTATCTCATCATGCCATCGAAAATCAGCGTTACGCTATTGAGTTAGATTCATCGACTTCAGCAAAACATTCACGAAAATCTTTAGAGAAAAAACCAAATATTGCTGAATGGTTTTATCTTCCAATATGGAAGCAATCAAGACAACTGGAATTTTCACCAGAAGAACTGAGCCAACAGCAGTTAAATTGCTTAGTCTTTATAGATAACTATGGAGTGGGTTTGGAATTTAGTAAACGACTTATACAGCAACATCAAAATGTCATTACGGTGCGGTTGGGTAAAGAATTTCGTCAGCTTGATGAGCGAGTATATTGCATCAATCCGCAACAACCAGATGATTATGATTTGTTGTTAAAAGCACTGCAACAGCGAGATTTTCAACTAAATACAATTGCCCATTTTTGGAGTGTTACACCAAAATATATTACGCTGGACAATGAATGTGAAAATCTGAGTTTTTATAGCCTATTGTTTTTAGCCCAAGGAATTGGTAAACAAGATATTTGGGATTCCCTGAAGTTGATGGTTTTCACCAGTAATTTATATGATGTCACTGGTGAAGAAAATTTATCTCCCCAGAAAGCTACAGTATTAGGCCCTTGTAAAGTAATTCCCAAGGAATATCGGAATATCAACTGTAGTCTGGTTGATTTAATGATATTGGCTAATCAAACGCCTTTGTCTGCCAAAATTATCGATAAATTAGTAGCAGAATTAACACTAACACAAACTAACGAAATAGTTGCCTATCGTGGTTCACACCGTTGGGTTCAAACCTTCGATGCAGTTCCTTTAGAAGAGAGTCTTCTTAGCAAGAGTAAATTAAGAAAAGGTGGCGTTTACTTAATTACTGGCGGACTGGGAGGTATTGGTTTAGTATTAGCAGCATATTTAGCTAAGACATTCCAAGCTAAGTTAATTTTGGTGAGCAGGAAGGGACTACCAAAACGCTCAGAATGGGAACAATGGCTAGAAAATCATGATAGCCAAGATGCTATTAGTCGTCAAATTCAAAAAGTGCGATCGCTGGAAGAATTAGATGCAGAAATTGAGGTTATAACTGCCGATGTAACTAATTTGCCACAAATGCAAGCAGTCATCGAGCAAACATTCCGAAAATTTGGTCAAATTAATGGTGTAATTCATGCGGCTGGGGTTCCTGGTGGTGGTGTTACCCAACTAAAAACGCGGGATATGGCTGATAATGTTTTAGCCGCTAAAGTTCAGGGGACGTTAATTTTAGAGGAAGTTTTAAAAGATATCCATTTAGATTTCTTGGTTCTTTGTTCCTCCAAAACTTCTATTTTGGGTGAATTTGGACAGATAGATTATTGTGCAGCTAACGCCTTTTTAGATGCTTATGCTCATCGAAATTGTAGCAGCGATCGCTTCACAGTATCCATCAGTTGGGATACTTGGCAAGAAGTCGGTTTTGCAGTGGAAACTGTCTTACCCGATAAACTGCAACAAGAACGTGCAGAAATTATCAAAAAAGGTATCTTACCCTCAGAAGGTATCGAGGTATTTAATCGCATTCTCGCCAGTAACCTACCTCATATTGTTGTTTCCACCCAAGATTTACCAGAGTTAATCAAGCAAAATAACTCGCCACAATATTTACAAGAACAATTACAGCTTCTAGATCCCAAATCATCTTCCGTCAATCTTGCTAAAGCCAAACATCCTCGTCCCAATTTAGGTAACGATTACATTCCTCCCGAAACCGAAATTGAGAAAATTTTAGCTGAGATTTGGCAAGAAATTCTGGGAATTGACAAGATAGGTATCTACGACAACTTTTTTGAATTAGGCGGAAATTCCATCAACACAATTCAAATCGCAGCTAAAGCTAATCAAGCAGGTTTACAATTAACGTCTCAACAGTTTTTCCACTACCAAACAATTGCTGAATTAGCTACAGATTTAGCGATGACTCCCACTATTCCAGCCGCAGAATCACAGCCAAATAACAATCAAACAGATGTAGATAATTCCCAACAGTCTTTATTGCTGCAAATTCAACGAGTTTGTGATGACCCCAATTTATTAGAAAATATTGCCGATATTTACGAACTCACACCTGTACAAAGAGGAATGTTATTTCACTGTCTGTTTGATAGTGAATTATCTTTATACTTTTTCCAGCATCTCTTTACTATCCGGGGGGATTTGAATATCGAAGCTTTTAAACAAGCTTGGCAATTAGTCATGGATAGACATCCCGTTTTACGGACTAGATTTTATTGGGAAGAAGTAGAAAATCCTTTACAAATTGTTTATAAACAAGTAGATGTAACCCTGAATGGCTATGATTGGACTACTCTAAATTCAGCAGAACAACAAGCACAACTTGACGCTTTTATTGTGAGTGATCGCCAAAAAAGTTTTGACTTTTCTCAACCATGTTTAATGCGTCATACTTTAATTCAGTTTACCAGTGACAAGTATTTATATGTGTGGAGTTTTAATCACATCATAATTGATGGTTGGGGTGGTTCATTAGTATTTCAAGAGTTTGTAGAAACCTATGGAATACTTTGTCAAGGTAAGGAAACTAGTTTTGTACCAACTCGTCCTTTTAGAGACTATATTGATTGGTTACAACAGCAAGATAGAACTAAAGCCGAAAATTTCTGGCGGCAAGCATTACAGGGTATCAAAACACCAACTCCTCTAACTTATATCGAAAAGCTTGACAAAATTGAGCCATCTTCTACCCAAGAAGTTAAATATAGTGAAGAAATAATTCAACTATCAGCAAAAACTACACAGGAATTACAGTCTTTTGCGACTCAACATCGCCTAACCCTAGCAACAATTATTAACGGTATTTGGGCTGTACTTTTGAGTCGTTATACTTGTTGCCACAATGTATTGTATGGTTGCACTGTCACTGGAAGACCAGCAGATTTGCAGGGAGTAGAATCAATGGTGGGTATGTTTGTGAATACCTTACCCATCCATGTGAGCATCGATTCCGAACAGCTTTTCTTATCATGGTTACAGCGTTTTCAACTGCAATTAGTTGAAGTCCGGGATTATGAATACTCTCAATTAACCGAGATTCATAAATGGAGTGAAATTCCCCAAAAACTAGCTTTATTTGAAAGTATTGTCGTGGTTGAAAACTTCCCTGTCAGCGAATTTATTCGAGATTGGCAAGGCAATATTGAATTCCAACACACACAGATATATTATCGCAACAACTATCCTCTAAACCTGGTTGTCTACCCCAACAAAGAGCTATTACTAGCAATTTCCTATGATTCTAGAAGATTTGCAAACACTACCATTACTGGCATTCTCCAAGATATTCAAATGCTGTTCCAAGGATTAATAACTAATCCCCATTTCCAAATTAAAAACTTACCCTTGGAAACACCAGAACAACAACAAAATTCTACAATATTAGAACAAGAAATATCATTTGATTGGTCTTCTGCCTCATAAGTCATTTGGGAAAATCTTGATTACTTACATTTCTCGTGATTCTGTGGTTTTTTAACTCCTACACGGATTTCCATATATGAATACATTTGAAAAATGTGAATCCAACGTCAGAAGCTATTGCCGTAATTTCCCCGCTATATTTCATCGCGCGAAAGATTCCATTGTTTATGCTGAATCAGGCGAAGAATATATCGACTTTTTTGCAGGCGCAGGTGCTTTAAACTATGGACATAATCATGACTATATCAAACAAAAAGTCATTTCATATTTAGATGCTGATGGTATAGCTCATGCTTTGGATATGTACACTTCTGCCAAAGAGAAGTTTTTATCTAAATTTGATGAGGTAGTCTTAAGCTCTAAAAAACTAGACTATCGCTTGCAATTTTGCGGCCCCACAGGTACAAATGCCGTGGAAGCAGCTTTAAAATTAGCCAAAAAAGTTAAGCAAAGACCGGGTATATTTTCCTTTATGGGAGCATATCACGGTATGACTTTAGGCAGTTTATCTATTAGTGGTAATGTGGGAATTCGAGCCGGGGCAATTGGTACAGCCAGTCATGTAACTTTTATGCCTTACCCCTATGGCTTCATGGAAACATTTGACACTATAGAATATATCGAAACAGTTTTAAATGATGTTAATTCTGGTATTGAAAAACCAGCAGCAATTATTTTTGAAACAGTGCAAGCTGAAGGTGGTGTAATTGTCGCGCCTGTTGAGTGGATGCAGCGCCTCCGCAAGTTATGTAACGACCATGATATTTTGTTAATTTGTGACGATATTCAAGTTGGCTGTGGTCGAACGGGGTCTTTCTTTTCCTTTGAAAGAGCTGATATTGTGCCTGATATGGTGGTTCTATCTAAATCGATTAGTGGCTATGGATTCCCGATGTCACTATTATTAATTAAGCCAGAATTAGATATCTGGGAACCAGGCGAACATAATGGTACTTTTCGAGGTAATCAATTAGCATTTATAGGGGCGACGGCAGCTTTAGAGTATAGAGAAAGTAGTAATCTGGAAAAAGATGTCAAAGCTAAAGAACTATATTTGAGAAACTTTCTTACTCAAGAAATTGCCGCTATGAGCGACAAAATAGACATTCGTGGTATTGGGATGATTTGGGGAATTGATGTCAAGAACTTTGGCGGTAATGATTTTGCTAAAAAGATAACCTCCCGGTGTTTTGAATTAGGCTTAATAGTTGAATTAGCAGGGAGAAATGATACTGTAATTAAAATTTTGCCCCCATTGGTAATTGATATGGCTACCTTACAAAAAGGCTGTGCAATTATCAAATCAGCTTTTAATGATTTAGTCGCCGCATAACTTGGAAAATTCTCTAATTAGAGTGAGGAAATAAATTATGATTGCCAATGAAACTAAAAATAACTTGTCTGCTGAAAATTTATTTCCTCAGAAAATTTACTGGTTAAATCAACTTGCTGGCGAATTACCTGAGACTACTTTGATTACCGATTATGTCAGACCTGGAATATATGAAGGCACAAAACAGGTAGTAAGTTTTGTTATACCCAATGATTTATCACAGAAAGTTATTAAATTTACCAACAATTCTAATTTTGCTATCTACTTAGTACTGTTAGCAGGATTAAATATTTTTCTAGGGAAATATAATAACACTAATGATGTGATAGTTGGCTCGCCAGTTTATCAACCAGCCAGAAAGATTGAGAATTTACCAACAAAAGTAATTCCTCTGCGGTTTAATGTTGATCATCAAATAACTTTTAAAGATTTACTAGTCCAAGTTAAAGAAATAACTCTCAATGGTTATACGCATCAAAACTATGCTTTTGATGAATTGATGGAATTATTAGGTTTACCTCATACTCAGAATCGCTGTCCTATCTTTGACATAGTAGCTTTATTAGAAAATATACATTGTTTAACAGATGTCAAATCACTCAAGAATGATTTAACTTTTGCTTTTAAAGTGAATGATGATTTAATTGCTGGCGATATCTACTATAACGATTTATTCTTTAAAGAAGCAAACATTCAAATTATTACTAAATATTACATTAATATTTTAGATGCTGTTCTCAACAATTGTTTAATTCAAGTTTCTGAAATTTCTATTTTAAGTGCAGGCGATCGCACTAATTTATTAACTACATTTAACGACAATACCAAACTATATCCCATCAATCAAACCATAGATCAATTATTTGCCAAACAAGTAGAAAAAACACCAAACAAGATTGCTGCCGTTTTCGGCAATACTCGACTAACTTACCAACAATTAAACGCTAGAGCTAATCAATTAGCAATATTGTTAGCAAAATTAGGAGTTCAAACAGGGGATTTTATTGGCATTATTAAAGAACGGGATATTAACTTTCTTATCGGCATACTAGCCATCCACAAAGTTGGCGGTGTTTATGTGCCTATAGATAGTACATATCCACCAGATAGAATCAAATATATGATATCTAATAGCGCCGCTAGAATTTTATTAACAGATTCTGCCTATTTAGATATTTTAGTTGCTTCTCAAGAGCATTGTCCGTCTTTAGAATGCTTAATTTGTTTAGATATTAAATCTGATAAGCAAGCATTAGCTGCAACTCATACTATCAACATTTACGATGAACTGGATTTTGCTAACTTACCTCCAGAAAATTTAGAGGTAAAGCACCAAGGTACTGATCAAGCTTATATGATTTATACCTCTGGTTCCACAGGGCTACCCAAGGGAGTAATTATTAGACATGGTAGCGCCATCAACCATATCTATGGTGAATTTGATGCTTTGAATTTAGATGAAAATTTTGCTTTTTTGCAAACTGCTCCTGCTTCATCTGATATTTCCGTTTGGCAATTTTTAGCGCCTATTTTAATTGGTGGCAAAACCGTCATTATCGATACAGAAACTATTTGTAATCCCGCAAAATTATTCCAAGTTATTCAAACAGAAAAAATTACTATTGTTGAATTAGTTCCGGTTATTCTATCAAGCTTATTAGATTACATTGCTCAACTACCCCCAGATGCAAGATTATTACCTTATTTGCAATGGATGATGGTGACAGGCGAATCTGTTTCCGTGGAACTAGTCAACAAATGGCTGAGGATGTACCCGGAAATTAAGGTAGTTAATGCTTATGGCCCCAGTGAAGCGGCTGATGACATTACTCAGTTTATCGTTGATCAACCTTTGCCAGAAAATCAGCGTACTGTTCCCATCGGTAAACCATTAGCCAACTTAAATATCTATATTCTTGATCCTCAAATGCAACTCGTACCCATTGGATTTCCGGGTGAAATTTGTGTATCTGGATATGGGGTAGCTGAGGGATATTGGCAGAATGAAGAAATGACAAAAGCCAATTTTGTGCCTAATCTATTTTCGACCAATGCTAAACCCCTGCCAGGAATAGATAAAGATTTAATTTATAAAACTGGGGATTTAGGTAGGTGGCTACCTGATGGAAATATTGAATTTCTTGGACGTATTGATCATCAGGTGAAAATTCGAGGTTTTCGCATTGAATTAGGTGAAATTGAAGCTCTGATCAGCCAACATTTTGCGGTTAAAGAAACTGTAGTGATGGTGCAAGAGGCAAATCCCGATGATAAACGTTTAGTTGCTTATGTTGTGCTGAACTTTGAGTTTCATCAAGATGATAAAGCCACTAGCGAAGTCATCCTAGAATTACGTAACTTACTCCAAGAAAGACTACCAGAATATATGGTACCTGCGGCAATTCTACCTCTGGAAGCAATACCCCTGACTCCTAGTGGAAAAATTGACCGACGGGCATTACCTGTAGCCAATTTTCAAAATGAAGCAGTTAGTTTTGTTGAACCCCGTACACCTGCCGAAGAAATAGTTGCTAATATTTGGATGCAGATATTAAAGCGTGAGCAGATAGGTATTCATGATAATTTCTTTGATTTGGGTGGACATTCTTTATTAGCGACTCAAGTTATTTCTCGGTTACGGGAAGCATTTAAAGTAGAGTTACCTTTACGTAGTTTATTTGAAGCGTCTACAGTCGCGCAATTAGTCGAGCGAATCGAGAAAATGCTGACAGTTCAACAACTACAGTTTATGTCTATAGATGCAGTAGATCGTGAGGAGATAGAAATATGAAAACTATTGACGAGTTTTTATCCGATCTTTGCAGTTTAGATATTAAACTGTGGGTTGAAGAAAATCGCCTGCGTTGTAACGCCCCTAAAGGTGCGCTCACACCAGTAATTAAAGCCGAACTAGCAGAACGCAAAGCCGAAATTATGGCTTTTATACAGAAAAATAATGCCGCTTTAAGTTCTAATCATCAGCCAATTCGCCCCATTCCAAGACAAGAAAATCTGCCTTTATCTTTTGCTCAACAACGGCTCTGGTTTATGGAGCAGTTGACAAAAGTTAGCCATATATTAGACTTTCCTACTACTTTATCCTTAAAAGGCTCTCTGAATTTAGCTGCACTGGAGAAGACACTCAATGAAATCGTACGCCGACATGAAGTATTAAGAACAACTTTTACTTCAGTTAAAGGACAACCTATTCAAATCATTCATTCTCATTGGCAATTGCCCTTGCCAATAGTTGACTTACAAGACCTACCAAACGCCGAGTGTGAAGTTGAAATTCAAAGGCTAATTCATAACGAAGCATCCTTCGCTTTCAACTTAACAACAGGCCCATTGCTGCGTTGTCTTCTCTTAAAATTAAGTCAAGAAGAACACATATTATTATTCACTATCCACCACATTGTTACAGATGGTTGGTCGATGGGAGTTATAGTTCGGGAATTAGTCGCACTTTACGCAGCCTTCTCACAAAATCAATATTCTGTGCAAGACGCTACACAAACCCCACTGCCAGAATTACCTTTTCAGTATGTAGATTTTGCTGTTTGGCAAAGACATTATTTGCAAGGAGAAGTTTTAGAAAATCTCCTGACTTATTGGAAGCAAAAACTCAGTGGTAAGCTACCTGTCTTACAATTACCCACAGACTATCCCCGACCACCGATTCAAACTTTTTCTGGTAAAAGAAAATCATTTTTCCTGTCCCAAGATTTGACAGAAGCTTTAAAGACCCTGAGTCGGGATCATGATGTGACTTTGTTCATGACCTTGTTAGCTGGGTTTAATCTTTTACTATATCGTTACAGTGGCCAAGATGATATTTTAGTTGGTTCGCCGATCGCCAATCGCAACCAAGATGATCTAGAACGCTTAATTGGCTTTTTTGTTAATACCCTGGTGCTACGTACTGATTTTAGTGGTAATCCGAGTTTCCCTGAATTATTGCGGCGGATACGTGAGATAACTTTAGAAGCTTATGCTCATCAAGATATACCTTTTGAGTTTTTGGTACAGGAACTACAACCACAGCGCAATCTAAGCTACACGCCACTATTTCAAGTGATGTTTGTGCTTCATAATGCACCGATACCTGCGCTAGAAATGCCTGGTTTATCTGTAACTCCCTTAGAAGCCGACAATCATCGTCAAGTCATGTTTGATTTGGTTCTCCACATGACAGAAGTAGAGGGGGGAATCGTTGGCAGTTTCGATTACAACATTGACTTATTTACAGAAGATACTATCTGTCGGATGGTAGGGCATTTGCAAACCTTGTTGGCAGGAATTGTGGCAAATCCACAGCAGCGTTTGTCAGAGTTACCATTATTGACAGAACCGGAGCAGCATCAATTAGTATGGGGATGGAATAATACTCAAGTTCAGTATCCCCAAAAGCAATGTCTTCATGAATTATTTCAAGTGCAAGTCGAGAAAACACCCGATGCAGTAGCAGTTGTATTTGAAGATGAGCAACTAACTTACCGCGAACTCAACACCAAAGCTAATCAACTAGCAAATTACTTACAAACTTTTGGCGTAAAACCAGAAGTATTAGTAGGGATTTATGTAGAGCGATCGCTATTGATGGTCATTGGGTTATTAGCCATCCTCAAAGCTGGTGGTGCATACATACCCCTAGACCCTAGCTATCCCCAAGAACGCTTGGCTTATATGCTAGAAGATGCTCAACCAAAGGTTTTATTAAGCCAACAGAAATTAGTTACCACGCTACCAAATCAGTCAGCGCAGGTTATTTGTCTGGATAGTGATTGGGAATTAATTCGCGATCGCCACAGCGCAAATCCCATCACTCACATTACAGAAGATCATCTCGCCTACGTCATCTATACTTCTGGTTCCACAGGAAAACCAAAGGGTGCAATGAACACCCATCGCGGCATCTGTAATCGCTTACTGTGGATGCAGGATGCTTATCAACTCACCGCCGCAGATCGAGTTTTACAGAAAACTCCCTTTAGTTTTGATGTCTCAGTTTGGGAATTTTTCTGGCCGTTGATTACCGGGGCGCGGTTAGTCATCGCCCAACCAGAAGGACATAAAGATCCCAACTATCTGGTTAACTTGATTATCCAGCAGCAAATTACAACTTTGCATTTTGTACCATCAATGCTGCAAGTTTTTCTCGAAGCAGCAGCAGTCGAAAAATGTCAGTCTTTGGTGCGGGTAATCGCCAGTGGAGAAGCATTACCAATTGAACTGCAACAACGCTTTTTTCAGCGACTTGATGCCCAATTACATAATCTTTATGGCCCAACAGAAGCGGCTGTTGATGTCACCTTTTGGCAATGCCAAAATCATTTAAACAACCAAAAGACAGTACCTATTGGTCGCCCAATTGCCAATATTCAAATTTATCTCCTTGACAAATATCTTCATCCTGTGCCTGTGGGTGTACCAGGAGAAGTTTATATTGGTGGTGTAGGTGTTGGTCGGGGTTATTTAAACCGTCCTGAATTAACCGCCGAGAAATTTATTCCCAATCCCTTCACTACCACAGCCAGCCGTCTTTACAAAACAGGTGATTTAGCCCGTTATCTTCCTAACGGAGAAATAGAATATATTGGTCGGATTGACTATCAAGTGAAACTGCGGGGTTTCCGCATTGAACTAGGAGAAATAGAAGCGGCGATCGCTCAATATCCCGGAGTGCGAGAAACTGTAGTGGTGGTTAATGCACAACGAATAGTTGCCTATCTAGTTCCGCAAGCAGCCCAAACATTAAGCATTTCAGAGCTACGTAGTTTTTTAGAATCAAAATTACCCAGCTACATGATTCCCGTGGCTTTTGTCTTGTTGGAAGCATTGCCCCTGACTGCGAATGGTAAAGTTGACCGCCGAGCTTTACCCGCACCTGATACAAACCGCCCCGAATTAGCTGATGCTTATCAACCACCGCAAACTGAAGTTGAACAAACTATTGCCCAAATTTGGCAAACGGTCTTGCAATTAGAAAATGTGGGTATTCATGATAATTTCTTTGAACTTGGTGGTCATTCATTGCTGTTGGTGCAAGTGCATAGCAAATTATGTGAAACCTTTAGCAAAAAATTGGCGGTTCTTGATTTATTTAGATATCCCACAATTAATTCTTTAGCTAATTATTTAACGCAGGTTGAGCCGGAAAACATAACTGCTGAGATTACAGAGGTTGTTATTGAGAAAGTTGCCGATGGCAAGGCTCAACAAAGAAAACGTTTACAAAAACTTAAGTCTATTCAAAATATCTAAATAGTCGCACAAATTTATTACTTACGCAAAATTATGAAAGAACGAACCGCAAAGGGCGCAAAGGACACGAAGGAAAGAGAGTTTTAGAGAGTTAGGAAAAGAGATTTTTAGAGAGTTATTGTGTGATTAATTTTGTTTAGTATTTAAAATTATGAGTATTAGTACATCATTAAATGGATCAGAAATAGCAATTATCGGCTTATCGGGGCGATTTCCGGGAGCCAAAGATATTGATGAGTTTTGGCAAAATCTTCAGCAAGGCAAGGAAACAATTGCATTTTTTACTGATGAAGAACTCTTGGCAGCCGGAATAAATTCATCTTTATTAAATGACCCAAATTATGTTAAAGCCCAAGCAATCTTGGAAGACGCAGAATATTTTGATGCCGAGTTTTTTGGCTTTAATCCTAGAGAAGCTACAATTACTGATCCTCAACACCGAGTATTTCTTGAATGTGCTTGGTCAGCCTTAGAAAATGCCGGATATGATTCTCAAAATTATCCAGGTGCGATTGGTGTTTATGCTGGTTCTGGAATGAACACCTACTTACTAAATATTTATTTAAATCAAAATCTTATTGGTGCTGTTGATCCACAGCAACTTATGTTAGCTGGGAATAAAGATTTTTTAACTACTCGTGTTTCTTACAAACTCAACTTAGAAGGGCCTAGTTACGCAGTTCAAACCGCTTGTTCAACTTCATTGGTAGCTGTTCATTTGGCTTGTCAAAGCTTACTCAATGGTGAGTGTGATATGGCTTTGGCTGGTGGTGTCGCCATCCATGCTGACAGAAAAGCTGGATATTTATATACAGAGGGGGGGATATTATCTCCTGATGGACATTGCCGTGCTTTTGATGCTGATGCTCAGGGATCTGTAGGCGGTGAGGGTGTGGGAATTGTGGTGTTGAAGCGATTGGAAGATGCGTTGAGCGATCGCGATACAATTCATGCCATCATCAAAGGTTCAGCAATTAATAATGATGGGGCGTTCAAAGTCAGCTACACCGCACCCCGCATCGATACCCAAGCTAAGGTGATTAAAACTGCCCAAATCGTCGCGGAAGTCGAAGCAGAAACTATCACCTACATTGAAACTCACGGTACAGCTACCGCTTTAGGCGACCCCATTGAAATGGCCGCCCTCACCCAAGCTTTCCGCAGTAGCACCCAAAAAACAAACTTCTGTGCCATTGGTTCCGTCAAAACCAACGTTGGACATTTAGACACAGCCGCAGGTGTGACGGGGTTAATCAAAACTGTCCTCGCCCTGAAGCACAAACAAATACCCCCAAGCTTGCATTATTCTGCCCCTAACCCGGAAATTGACTTTGCCAATAGTCCTTTCTACGTCAATACCAAACTTACAGAATGGCAAACCAATCATCTTCCCCGGCGTGCGGGAGTCAGTTCTTTTGGGTTGGGGGGAACTAATGCCCATGTCATTCTGGAAGAAGCGCCTGTGTGGGAAGGGGACAGGGAGGAGGGGAGAAAGTATCAATTGTTGCTTCTATCTACCAAAACAGCATCGGCACTAGAAAAAGCAACCACAAATTTAGCTGATTATTTGCAAGCACATCCTGATTTAAATCTGGCAGATGTGGCTTACACATTGCTCTTTGGACGCAGAACTTTTGACTATCGGCGTGCTGTGGTGTGTCGAGATATTGCCGATGCACTCAAGGCGCTGCAAAATTCCCCGCCAGTCGCTCACAAAACTCAACCACGTCCAGTTGCTTTTATGTTTTCTGGGCTGGGAACTCATTACGTTGATATGGCTTTGGAACTTTACCAAACTGAGTCAACATTTCGCGGCTGTGTGGATGAATGTTGTGAACTGCTTCAGCCCGTGCTGGGTTTAGATTTGCGAGATGTTTTATATCCCAACCGAAATCATCAAAATGGTAAGCAGCAAACCCAAACAGGTCTAGATTTGCGGAAAATGCTTGGGCGCGGAGGGCAATCAACCGATGTCGCTACGCAAAAACTCAACCAAACTGTGTTGACGCAACCAGCCATGTTTGTGATTGAATATGCGTTGGCTCAGTTGTGGATATCTTGGGGAATTCGCCCGACGGCGATGATTGGTTACAGCATTGGTGAATATGTCGCCGCCACTTTGGCTGAGGTTTTTTCTTTAACAGATGCTTTAACCTTAGTCGCCAGAAGGGCGCAGATGATTGACGAGTTGCCAGCAGGGGCAATGCTGGCTGTGCCGCTTTCCGAATCAGAAATCCAGCCTTGCTTGAATGAGAAGATTTCTCTGTCAGCGATTAACGGCGAATCATTCTGTGTGGTTGCGGGTTTCCCCGATGCCGTTGCAGAATTAGAACAAAAATTGAGCGATCGCGGTTTAATAGGTAAGCGGTTACAAACTTCCCATGCTTTTCATTCTGTGATGATGGAAGCGATCGCAGCAACTTTTCACAATTTAGTTAATCAATTTAGCCTCAAATCCCCCAAAATTCCTTATATTTCTAACGTCACCGGCACTTGGATTACTGCCGAACAAGCCACAGACCCCACCTACTGGGTGCAGCACCTTTGCCAAACAGTGCGCTTTGCCGATGGAGTCCAACAATTATCACAAAAAGATCATCCGATTTTATTAGAGGTCGGCCCTGGTCAAGCATTAATTAGTTTTGCATCCCAATGTCTCGATAAATCCTTGATGTTTCCCAGCTTGCGTTATGCCTACGAGCAGCAGTCAGATGTCGCCTATTTATTAAATACATTGGGTCGTCTGTGGCAAGCTGGGGTTACTGTAGATTGGTCGAGTTTTTATACCGATGCACCACAACAACGTATTCCTTTACCAACCTATCCATTTGAACGTCAGCGTTACTGGGTTGATGCCCATCCAACCGCTAATTTGGTTTTGCGTTGCGCCCCTGGAGAAACACAAAACACAATAGACGAAACTCAAACTGCGCCAAAAACCAGTATCACTGGCTATGTCAGACCTAATTTAGATAATGATTATGTCGCCCCTAGAACGGAAGTAGAACAAATCATTGCCAATATTTGGCAAGAACTCCTGGGTATTGCTTCTGTAGGTGTAGAAGACAGCTTTTTTGAGTTGGGTGGAGATTCCGTATTAGGGATTCAAGTCAGCGCCAGAGCCAATAAAGCCGGGTTTCGACTCACACCCCAGCAATTATTTGAACATCAAACGATCGCCAAATTAGCACAGGTAATCACTAAAACCCAAGTTGTCCAAGCTGAACAAGGTGTAATTACAGGTTCAGTACCCCTGACCCCGGCTCAACAGCAGTTCTTTGCCTTGAATCAACCAGAAACCCATCACTGGAACCAAGCGGTGTTGTTAGAGGTAGTAAAACCTCTAAATTTAGATATTTTAGAGCAAACATTAAAGCAACTATTAATACATCACGATGCCCTGCGTCTGCGGTTCACCCGTTCTGATTCTGGATGGGAACAGGTCAACGCCGCACCTGAAGAATATGTCCCGTTGACATATATTGATTTGTCAGCTTTGTCATCCACCGCCCAACAATCAGCTTTAGAAGTAGCCGCCGCCCAAATTCAAGCCAGTTTGAATTTAACCACAGGGCCAATTGTCCGGTTTGCCTTGTTTGATATGGGTGTGCAGCAAAACAGTCGCTTATTAATTGTGATTCACCACTTGGGGACTGATCCTGGTTCTTGGCGCATTTTATTAGAGGATCTCCAGACTGGTTATCAGCAGTTGAGTCAAGGACAGCTTATTCAACTCCCCGAAAAGACAACTTCTTATCAGCAGTGGTCGTTGCGTCTCCAGAAATATGCCGCATCCGAACAGTTACAACAACAGCAACAACACTGGTTAAGCGGACGTTATCAGCAAGTTGCCACTTTACCCTTAGACTATCCTGACGGCATCAACACTGTAGCTTCCGAAGCGCAAGTTATCTCAGTTGCGTTGAATGAAAGCGAAACTCAACTGCTGCTTCAGGAAGTTCCCGGAGTGTATCGGATGAATACACAAGAAGTTTTGCTGACTGCACTGGTACAAGCTTTTAAACAATGGACAAAGCAAAACTTACTCCTAATTAATCTTGATGAAAATGGACGGGAAGTGAGTACAGGTGGAATTGATGATGTCGATATCTCCAGAACGGTGGGGTGGATTACGACTACTTACCCTGTGCTGTTAGATTTAGACAAAACAGTTACTCCTGGGGATGCACTCAAAGCCGTGAAAGAACAAGTGCGTCATGCTTCGAGTAATGGTATTGACTACGGAGTGTTACGCTACCTCAGCCCTGACCCGGTAATAATTGAAAAATTCCAGTCTCTTCCCCAAGCTGAGGTAATGTTTCTCTACCTTGGTCAACTGAGTAAAAGTTTGCCGCAAGATTCTTTGTTTAAATGGACAGAAGAAGCACTCGGTTCAACAGCCAGTCCAAAAGCAATTCGCCCTTATCTCTTCCAAATTAATGCAGCAATTACTGAAGGCAAATTACAACTATATTTCAACTACAGCCGGAATATTCATCAATCTCAGACAGTCGAAAAATTATCGCACAATTTTATTCAAACCCTCAAATCTTTGATCAGCCATTGTCAGTCTCCCGAAGCCGGAGACTATACCCCCTCTGATTTTGCGGCTGCAAATATCAATCAAGAAAATTTAAGTAAGTTGTTAGCTCAAATCAGTCAATAAGCAGGAGAATTTTCTCATGAAACCCAACAATATTGAAGATATTTACGAACTTTCTCCGATGCAACAGGGGATGCTGTTTCACAAGTTGGCTGCACCTGATTCGGTGGTGTATTTTGAGCAGAATTATTTTACTTTGCAAACGCCAATTAATATCCCAGTTTTCCAAAAAGCTTGGCAGCGAGTTGTAGACCGTCACCCAATTTTACGCACAGCATTTTATTGGGAGAATCTGGATAAACCATATCAAGTTGTGTATAAGCAAGTAGATTTGCCTTGGGAATTTCAAGATTGGCAACATTTATCATTAGAAGCACAACAAAAGCAGTTTGCAGATTTTTTAAAAGCTGATGGCGATCGCGGTTTTGAATTAGGGCAAGCTCCCTTAATCCGCCTGACATTAATTCAGATGGCTAAAGACAATTATCAATTTGTGTTTAGCTTTCATCACATCTTAATGGAAGGCTGGTCTGTAAGTTGGCTGTGGAAAGAATTTTATGAGTTTTATTATGCCTTTTGCCAAGGGCAAGATTTATATTTAGAACGCCCCCGTCCTTACAAAGAATATATTACTTGGTTACAACAACAAGACCATAAGAAAGCCGAATCTTTTTGGCGGCACAAACTTCAAGGATTTACAGTCCCAACACCAATTCTGATTGGGAAAAATGCAGCTAATTTTGCTGACCAAGCCACAGATTATCACAGACAAGAATTACAGTTGTCAGCAACTATGGCAACTGACCTCAAAGCTTTTGCTCGTAAGTATCAACTAACTTTAAATATCATCATTAAAGGCGCTTGGGCTTTACTTTTGAGCCGTTATAGTCAAGAGTCAGATGTGGTTTTTGGCTCAACATCTTCAGGTAGACCAACGGCGTTAGCTGATGCGGAATCGATGATTGGGCTGTTTATCAACACATTGCCACTACGAGTAAAAGTAGACCATAATGCTGTTCTCACCTCTTGGCTGAAACAACTGCAAACTGAAGAAGTGCAGATGCGGGAGTATGAATACAGCCCATTATCCAAAATTCAACAATGGAGTCAGATTTCACCTGGTCTACCACTATTTGATAGTATTTTAGTTTTTGATAATGAATTAGTAGATTACAATCAAGCATCGATTGTTGAAGATATCGGAGTCATCGATTCTAAATCATTATTTGACTGGACAAACTACCCCCTAACTGTGAAGGTAGTACCAAATTCAGAATCATTAAATTTATATATTTCCTATAATAATCTTCAATTTGAAAGCTCTAGTATTAGCCGCATATTAGAGCATTTAAAAACTTTATTGGCGGGTTTTATTGCCAATCCCGAAGCAAAATTGCGGGAACTACCCATGCTGACCACACAAGAAAATCAGCAAATACTCCAAGCATGGAATAATACCACAACTAATTATGCTTTAGATAAATGTATTCATCAATTATTTGAGCAACAGGTAGCAAAAACACCGGATGCAGTAGCCGTAGAATTTGCAAATCAGCAATTAACTTATCAACAATTAAACACCAAAGCCAACCAATTAGCTGATTATTTGCGATCGCTGGGAGTAAAATCAGAGGTATTGGTGGGAATTTGTGTAGAGCGTTCTTTAGATATGATCATTGGGTTACTCGCTATCCTGAAAGCGGGTGGTGCATATATCCCCCTCGACCCCAACTATCCCACTGAACGTATCGCCTATATCCTGGAAGACACACAAGCCCCAGTCTTACTCACCCAAACATCACTTCTGGCAGGAATGCCCCCACACCAAGCCAAGGTAATCTGTTTAGATACTGATTGGCATCACATCAGCCAACACAACCAGGAAAATCTGGTAACGGAAGTCACGACTGAGAACCTTGCTTATGTGATTTATACCTCTGGTTCCACAGGTAAACCCAAAGGTGTACAAATTCCCCACCTTGCCTTGAGTAACTTTTTGTACTCTATGCAGCAAGCCCCCGGCTTAACTGCTGAAGATACATTACTGGCAGTTACCACCTACTCTTTTGATATTGCCGCCTTAGAATTATTTTTACCCATAATTGTCGGCGCAAGGTTGGTAATTGCCAGCCAAGAAATTATCTCCGATGGTGTGCAGTTGGCGGCAAAAATCGCTGAGTGTCAAGCTACAGTTATGCAAGCCACACCAGCCACATGGCAATTACTGTTAGCCGCAGGTTGGAGTGGTAATCATCAATTAAAAATTCTCTGTGGTGGCGAAGCTTTACCAGGACAATTAGCCAATCAGTTACTAGAGAGGTGTCGGTGTTTATGGAATATGTACGGCCCCACAGAAACCACAATTTGGTCAGCCGCTTGTCAGGTAAAAACCGTTGATCACACCGTACCCATTAGTTCTCCCATTGCCAACACCCAGCTTTATATCCTCGACAAAAATCACCAATTAATGCCTGTGGGTGTAGCTGGGGAGTTGTGCATTGGTGGCTTGGGACTGGCGAGGGGTTATTTCCAGCGTCCAGATTTAACCGCCGAAAAATTTATCCCCAATCCCTTTAGCGAAACAGCCGCACGTCTGTATAAAACCGGAGACTTGGCGCGATACTTACCCAACGGAGACATTGAATACCTGGGACGCATTGATCATCAAGTTAAAATCCGTGGTTTTCGCATTGAATTGGGAGAAATTGCTGCTGTCATTAGCCAACACACAACTGTCAGAGAAACTGTGGTGACGGTTCATGGTTCCGCCGCCGATACTCAACGAATCGTTGCTTATATAGTCCCCCACACAGGGCAAAGTTTTACACCTGCGGAACTGCGGGACTTGTTAGCAGCCAAGTTGCCTAACTACATGATGCCGGCAGCTTTTGTCACCTTAGAGGCACTACCATTAACACCCAATGGTAAAGTTGACCGCAAAGCCCTCAAACCACCGGAATTTACACCAGGATCAGCATCTAGTCTGACTCCAGCCACACCCATAGAGAATTTATTAGCCGGGATTTGGGCGGAAATCTTGGGGATAGAGAAAGTCGGGATTGATCAGAATTTCTTTGAATTAGGCGGACATTCTTTAATCGCCACCCGTGTGATTTCCCAAATTCGCCAAGTTTTTCACATCGAGTTACCTTTACGTTATTTATTTGAAAAACCCACCATCGCCGGGTTAGCTAAAGAAATTGAAAAAGCAATTCAGGCAGATTTCACAATTGCCACAACTAAGATTGAAAAGATAGCGCGATCGCCACAATTACCTTTATCATTTGCCCAACAAAGGCTGTGGTTTTTATCCCAACTAGAACCAAGTAGCCCATTCTACAATATCCCAGCAGCAGTGCGGCTACAAGGACAGTTAAATGTCGCCGCCTTAGCCCAAAGTTTCAGCGAAATTGTCACCCGTCATGAAGCACTGCGAACCAATTTTGTCACCACCGCCGGACAAGTTGTAGCTGCGATCGCACCAGAAAAGCCCCTCAGCTTATCCACCATCGATCTCAGCGACCTGGAAACAAGTCAACAAGCAGCCAAAATCCAACACCTCGCTGACTTAGAAGCACAACAACCCTTTGACATCAGCCGCGACCATCTCCTCAGAGTCAAACTCTTACGTCTGAGTGAACAAGAACATATTGTTTTAGTGACAATGCACCATATTGTCTCTGACGCTTGGTCAATTGGCATATTGGTACAAGAATTAGCCGCCCTTTATCCAGCTTTTTGTGATGGACAACCCTCACCATTACCTGCCCTACCAATACAATATGTAGATTTTGCCGCGTGGCAAAGACAATGGTTACAAGGACAAGTCCTGGAAACCCAAATATCTTATTGGCGCAAGCAATTAGCAAACGCCCCCACAGTTTTAGAATTACCCACCGATTATCCCAGACCAGCAATCCAGACCTTTCAGGGTGCAACCTACTCTTTTGAATTATCTACAGAACTATCAACAGCCCTGAACAAATTCAGCCAACAGCAGGGAAGTACTTTATTTATGACCTTGTTGGCAAGTTTCCAAATCTTGCTATGGCGTTACACCGGGCAGAAAGATATTGTGGTTGGTTCGCCCATCGCTAACCGCAACCGAGCCGAAATAGAAGGGTTAATTGGCTTTTTTGTCAATACTCTAGTCCTGCGAACTAACTTAGAGGGAAATCCCAGCTTTGTGGAACTGCTCAAACAAGTGCGAGAAATGGCATTAGGCGCTTACGCACATCAGGATGTCCCCTTTGAGTTGTTGGTTGAGCAATTGCAACCCCAGCGCGATTTGAGCCATACACCACTGTTTCAGGTGATGTTTGTCTTGCAAAATGCGCCGATGTCTGCATTAAAATTACCGGGTTTGACTTTAACGCCGGAAGACAGCAGCAGTGATAGTGCCAAGTTTGATTTAACTCTTTATGTCACAGAAACCGATGCAGGGTTAGTTGCGAGTTTAGAATACAACACTGATTTATTTAAAGACAGTACGATTTGCCGGATGGCAGGTCATTTACAAACGTTGTTGACAGGAATTGTGGCAAATCCACAGCAGCGTTTGTCAGAGTTACCATTGTTGAATAAATCTGAGCAGCATCAATTACTGCGGGAGTGGAATGATACCGCCGTTGCCTATCCACAACATCTATGTATTCATCAATTATTTGAACAACAGGTAAATAAAACACCAAATGCAGTAGCCGTAGAATTTGCAAATCAGCAATTAACTTACCAACAATTAAACACCAAAGCCAACCAATTAGCTTATTATCTGCGATCGCTGGGAGTTAAGCCAGAGGTATTGGTGGGGATTTGCGTAGAGCGTTCTTTGGATATGATCATTGGACTACTCGCCATCCTGAAAGCGGGTGGCGCATATATCCCCCTCGACCCCAACTATCCATCTGAACGCATCGCCTTTATCCTAGAAGACACACAAGCACCAGTCTTACTCACCCAATCTGCACTTTTGGCAGTCATGCCCCCACACCAAGCCAAGGTAATCTGTTTAGATACTGATTGGCATCACATCAGCCAACACAACCAGGAAAATCTAGTCACGGAAGTCACGCCTGAGAACCTCGCCTACATTATCTATACCTCTGGTTCCACAGGCAAACCCAAAGGTGTAATGATTCAACACGCCAGCACCGTGGCCATGTTAGATTGGGCAGACAAAACCTTTAGCCGAGAAGCAAGGGCAGGAGTTTTAGCATCCACCTCTATTTGCTTTGACTTGTCCGTATTCGAGATGTTTGTACCTTGTAATTCAAGGAAAATCCATGACATTAAGTGAAACAGAAATTTTATCTCGAAACAATCTTACTCCCACAGAAAAAATCGTACAAACTGATATTGGCGAGTATGTTAAACAAATATTTGCCCCAAATCACGGGAAATATCTAGAAAATCAACTTGATGAAATAGTTGATGATTTATCGACTGATTTTTTAATGGCTGAAGATGCCAATACAAATGCTGAGATTGACTGGATTATTAGCAAATTTGGCAATAGTCAAATCCCAGTAGAACCCACTGATTTTGACAGCTATTTTCAATCTTTAAATGAGAATGTCGTTGCTCATTCTATACATACGTCAGCGCCGCAATTTATTGGTCACATGACTTCGGCATTACCTTCTTTTGTGCGCCCTTTAGCAAAGTTGATGACGGCGATGAATCAAAATGCTGTCAAAATCGAAACGGCTAAGGCTTTGAGTTTTTGTGAACGGGAAGCTTTGGCGATGATGCACCGTCAAATTTATCATTTATCTGATAATTTCTACAATCAACATATTCAAAATAATCAAAGTACCTTGGGTATTTTGGTTTCTGGTGGAACAACGGCGAATATTACGGCTTTGTGGTGCGCTCGCAATAAATCTTTAGGCGCAACCCATGATTTTTTAGGTATAGAAAAAGAAGGGTTAACAGCAGCCTTAAATTATTATGGTTATGAAGGTGCGGTAGTCATTGGTTCGGAATTGATGCACTTTTCTTTTGATAAAGCTGCAGATTTGATGGGAATCAGTACTAAAAATTTGATTCGCGTCCCAGTTGATGCTAATAATCGCGTTAATATCCCAGCATTACGTCAAGCTGTTGCAGAATGTCGCGCCAAAAACTTACATATTATCGCTATTGTTGGTATTGCCGGAACTACTGATTCTGGTAGTGTTGATTCGTTAACAGAAATTGCTGCAATTGCCCAAGAAAATCATGTACATTTCCATGTCGATGCTGCTTGGGGTGGCCCTGTAATTTTTTCGCGCAAATACCAACATAAACTAGCGGGAATTGCACAAGCTGATTCTGTGACCATTGATGGACATAAACAATTGTATTTGCCAATGGGTATTGGGATGGTATTTTTCCGTGACCCTTATTTAGCCTCAGCAATTGAAAAACAAGCCAGCTATACCATGCGTAAGGGGTCATTTGATTTAGGTAAACGGGCGTTAGAAGGTTCTCGTCCAGGGATGGCGTTATTTTTACATGCTGGTTTGCAGCTAATTGGGTTGAATGGTTATGAGTTTTTGATTGATGAAGGTATCCGCAAAACCCAATATATGGCGGCACGAATTGATGAGTTACCAGAGTTTGAATTGTTGGCGCAACCTGATACAAATTTGTTAATTTATCGTTATATTCCTGAGCAATTTCGAGATGTAGTTAGTAATAAAAAATTAACTGCATCTGATAATCAAATTATCAATGATTTTAATGAACGCTTGCAGAAAAAGCAGCGTCAGATTGGGCGGACTTTTATTTCCCGAACTACAAAAACAACTATCAGTTTAGATAAGGAAATACCAGTGATTGCGATGCGTGCGGTGATTGCAAATCCTTTAACTACTGAAGGAGATATTGATGCAGTTTTAGATGATCAAATTCAAATTGCGGCAACAATGCCACTGACATATTGACCGAAGAAGGCAGTGGTTCGGCTTCGCTCACCAACCAGAGGCAGGAGGAAAAAATATTAGGACTTACGCAAGAACTCTCTCAAACTCTTATAACTTCGTGTCCTACCCTGCGGGAAGCCGCTATCGCGTCTATGCGTCCTTTGCGGTTCATTTCTTCATAATTTTGCGTAAGTCATAAAGTGATGAGTGCTGATTTAAATAAAAGTTATTTACTCAGCACTCTTGAAACTTAGTCCAGAAATATTTACTGTCAGGTTTTGACTTATGGATATGGCTAATAATTTTATTGATAGCTTAAATAATCAAGATGCGATCGCTATTATTGGAATGGCGGGTCGGTTTCCTGGAGCTAATAAAGTTGATAGCTTTTGGCAAAACCTGAAAAATGGTGTAGAGTCAATTTCTAATTTCACGGATGAGGAGCTAATCGCGGCTGGGGTAGATACTAAATTGCTCAACAATCCCAATTATGTGAAAGCCAGCGCCATATTAGAAAATATCGATTTATTTGATGCGGCTTTTTTTGGTTTTTCTCCTAGAGAAGCAGAAGTTACAGACCCACAACACCGCATTTTTTTAGAGGCTGTTTGGGAAGCTTTAGAAAATGCGGGTTATAACTCTGAAATTTACCGCGATCGCATCGGTTTATTTGCTGGTGTTGCTGCTAGTGATTATCTCCTTTCTAACTTATATAATAATCGCAGTTTTCTGGAATCAGCCGACAGTTATCAAGTTTTAATTGGCAATGATAAAGATTTTTTACCGACTTTAGTTTCTTACAAATTAAACTTAAGAGGGCCAAGTATTAATGTTCAAACCGCTTGTTCGACATCATTGGTCGCTGTGCATTTAGCTTGTCAAAGTTTACTCAATGGTGAAAGTGATATAGCTTTAGCTGGCGGTGTGACGATTGCAGCTAAACCCAAAACTGGATACGAATATCAACCAGGGGGAATTAAATCTCCTGATGGTCATTGTCGGGCTTTTGATATTAACGCCAACGGTACTGTTTTTGGCAATGGTGTGGGGGTTGTCGTCTTAAAACGCTTGGAAGATGCAATTAATGATGGTGATTTTATTCATGCAATTATTAAAGGTTCTGCTGTTAATAATGATGGCTCTTTAAAGGTAGGATATACCGCCCCTAGTGTTGATGGTCAACGAGAAGTTATTTTAGAAGCTTTAGCCTTGGCTGGTGTGGAAGCGGAAACTGTGAGTTATATCGAAACCCACGGTACAGGAACGGCTTTAGGCGACCCGATTGAAATTCAGGCGTTAACCCAAGCTTTCCGCCAGAGTACAGATAAAACAGGTTTTTGTGCCATTGGTTCTGTCAAAACTAATATTGGTCATTTAGATACGGCCGCCGGTGTGACAGGATTAATCAAAACTGTCTTGGCTTTAAAACATCAGCAAATCCCTGCAAGTTTGCATTTTCAGCAGCCAAACCCCCAAATCGATTTTGCCCATAGCCCTTTTTACGTCAATACCCAATTATCAGAGTGGAAAACCAACAGCACACCCCGCAGGGCTGGTGTAAGTTCTTTTGGTATTGGCGGGACTAATGCCCATATCATTTTAGAAGAAGCTCCTGTCATTCCTGCTTCTAGTTCTTCCCGTCCTTGGCAATTGTTACTGTTGTCGGCGAAAACCAGCACGGCTTTAGAAACAGCAACAGCCCAACTGCGCGATTATTTGACACAAAATTCTGATGTTCCCCTGGCTGATGTGGCTTATACTCTGCAAGTCGGTCGTCGGGCTTTTGATTATCGCCGCATCATGATTTGTCACGGCCATGCTGATGCAGTTAAATTGCTAGATAATCAAGATAATCAACGTATTTTTAATCACCACTATCAGCCGAGACACTGTCCTGTCATCTTCATGTTTTCGGGACAAGGAACGCAGTATGCAAACATGGGTCGGGAATTATATGAACTGGAACCAACATATAAAAAACACGTAGATGCCTGCGCTGAAATTTTACAGCCCTATCTTGGTTTAGATATTCGCTCTCTGCTTTACCCCCATCCAGAGGCGACAGAAGCGGCTGCAAATCAACTACAACAAACATTCCTCACCCAAAGCGCCTTGTTTGTCACAGAGTACGCCTTAGCGCAGTTATTGATGTCTTGGGGCGTGCATCCAGAGGCGATGATTGGTCATAGTATAGGCGAATATGTGGCGGCAGCGATCGCTGGTGTATTTTCTTTAGAAGATGCTTTGGCGATTGTGGCAAAAAGAGGACAGTTAATGCAGCAACTACCCCCAGGCGGTATGCTGGCAATTAAGTTACCCGCCAAAGATGTGCAGTCGCTCCTAGATACATCTGAGTTTTATAGAGCATCTCTACAAATTGCGGTGATTAACAGTCCATCTGCTTGTGTAGTGTCAGGAATCAGCAGTGCAATTGCATCCTTGGAACAAAAATTAACTGTGCAAGCAATTGAATGTCGGCGGTTGCACACATCTCACGCTTTCCATTCGTTGATGATGGAACCAATATTGCCAGCATTTCGGGAGACTTGCAAAACAGTTAAACTTAATCCACCAAAAATTAGCTTTATTTCTAATGTCACTGGTACTTGGATTACTCCAGCACAAGCCACAAACCCTGATTATTGGTGTCAACATTTACGCCAAACTGTCAGATTTTCTGAAGGGATATCACAACTAATTCAGCAGTTTGATGGTGTGTTTTTAGAAGTGGGGCCGGGGCGGACTTTAAGCACACTCACCACACAGCATTTAGGTAAAAATTCTCAGCAACAAGTATTAAGTTCGTTACGCCATATCAAAGACCAACAATCTGATATTTGCTTTTTATTACAAACATTAGGTCGGCTGTGGCTGGCGGGTTTAGAACTTGATTGGTCAGGATTTTATCGTCATGAACAGCGTCATCGTTTGCCTTTACCGACTTACCCATTTGAAGGTAAAAGATACTGGATTAATCCCCAATCTTCATCTACTGTTGCGAAACAAGATATTGCTGACTGGTTTTACATTCCTTCTTGGCAACGTTCTTTACTAACTCATTCATCCGCAACCAGAAAATCAACATGGCTATTGTTTGCAGATGATTTGGGAGTTGGTGAGCAAATACTTGATAAGTTGAAAGATAAAGGTAAAACTGTTGTTAGTGTTCACCAAGGTGATGAATTTAAGAAAATCAGTACAACTAGTTATCAAATTAATCCCTACTCAAACTCAGACTATGAATTATTAATTCAAGAATTAATATCATCGGGACAACAACCGGAAAATATTGCTTACTGTTGGAGTTTAAATCAGTCTGAAAATTCTCAACCTAACAAATATTTAGAGTGCAAGAGTTTACTATCTTTAACTCAAAGTATTAGTAAGCTGAAAAACCACCTACAAATCAAGGTGATAACCAACAACATTCTAGAAGTAAATGGAAATGAAAAAATAAACCCAGAAAAAGCACCAATCTTAGGTTTATGTCAAGTAGTCTCCCAAGAGTACCCCCATATTACTTGCCAGTGTATTGACATTGTTTTAAATTGCGATCGCAGCGATAATCAGATTATTCAGCAACTATTAAATGAGCTAATTTCTACATCTTTAGATAAGGTCATTGCTTACCGCGATCGCTATCGTTGGGTACAAACATTTACCCCAGTTCATTTAGATGCCATTGTTGCTGATAATATCCCTTTCCGAAACGGGGGGATTTACCTATTTGCGGGTGGTTTAGAGAGTCTAGAATTTGTGCTGGCAAAATATTTAACAACAACTTGCCAAGCCAAACTGATATTTATTGAAAATGCTCAATTTCCCAAACAAGAGAACTTCTCACAATGGCTAGAAATTCATCCGTCAGATGATACTATCAGCCAGAAAATTCAACATTTTATCGCCTTGGAAGAACTCGGTGCAGCAGTTTTATTGTTGCGTGCCGATAAAACTAATTATGAGCAAATGCAGCAAATCCTTACGGAAAATGTTGAACAAATTCATGGTGTGATTTATGCCACTGGAATTAGGCATGAACAAATATTTGGTTCTTTGGCAGAAATTACAGCTAGAGAATTAGAAAATCTCTTAAAATCACAACATAGTCAAATTACTATCTTAGAAAAAGTCTTACATAACTACAATCTAGATTTTGGTTGTATCTTTTCTTCCTTGACTAGCATTTTAGGAGGATTTGGTTTATGTTTAGATGCCGCAGTTTATCAATTAATTGATAGTTGGAGCAATCAACTTAATCGAAATAATTATTATCCGTGGTATATTATTAACTGGGATAATATACAACTAAATCCAGCCCAAGAATCAATCATATCTGAGCAAGTTTCTGGAACAACGTTAGCAATTACACCAACAGCAGTAATAGAAGTATTTCAGCGAGTCCTTGCTTATCCGCCAGGAACTCAGATGATTATTTCTCCAGTTGATATTAATACCAGAAAAACTCAGAAAATTAACCTTGATTCTTGGCAAGATACACAATCTAATCATCAATTAGATTCATCCCCTCGCCACTCTAGACCTAGCCTGAATAACTCATATATTGCGCCTACAAATGAGTTAGAAAAGCAAATTACGGAAATTTGGCAAGCGGTACTAGGAATTGTAGAAATTGGGATTTACGACAACTTTTATGAGTTAGGAGGCGATTCGCTAATTGCAACTCAATTAGTTTCTCGTTTGCGGGCTAAATTCCCTGTGGATTTACCTTTACGTGACTTGTTATTAGAAGCAATGACTCCAGTGAAGCAGGCAGAATTTATTGAACAGTTGATGTTAGATAAAATTGCTGAATTATCAGAGGAAGAAGTAGCTTTACTCTTAAGTAATGTCTAAGAGGGTGTTTGAAAAGTCTCTAACTATGTATCAAAAACTTTTCAAACAACCTCTAATTCAAGAATATAGCAATCCTAAATGAGTCGTGAAAAACATAGATATGGAAACAAACCGCCAAGAACGCCTTAGACGCGCAAGCGGCTTCCCGCAGGGTAGGACGCAAAGGTAAGAAAGAAGAAAAAGATATAGAAATTTTACAAATGATTTAGGACTGCTATAATTAACCGCCGATGCACGCAAATAAACGCCGATTAAGGAAATTTTATAATTATGGATAAACAATACTCTAATTTATCACCAGCAAAAAAGGCTCTTTTAGAAAAATGGAAGGGGGGAAAACTTAAAGCTGATGTTATTCCTAAGCGCCAAAATATTTCAAATATTCCCTTATCTTTTTCGCAACAAAGACTATGGTTTATTGATCAGCTTTATCATGGGAGTGATTTCTACAATATTCCTCTTGCTTTTCATATCCAAGGAAATTTAAATATTGTCGCTCTTGAACAAAGCTTAAATAAAATTCTCAAGCGTCATGAAGTGTGGCGGACAAATTTTAAGGTTGTCAATGGAGAACCTGTCCAAGAAATTACGCATCAATTAAATTGGGAATTATCACTTATTAACTGTGAACATTTATCTGGTAAAAATTGGGAATCGGAAGTTAAATTATTGGCGGCGGAATTCGCCAGACAACCTTTTAACTTAGCGAAAGAATTGTTAGTTAGGGCGAATTTATTGCGCTTGAGTGCAGAATCACATATTTTGCTGGTGACTATGCACCACATTATTACCGATGGCTGGTCTTGCGGGGTATTTTTGCGGGAGTTATCCGCGCTGTATGGGGCTTTCTCGACAAACCAACAGCCAACTTTACCAGAACTTCCAATACAGTATGGAGATTTTGCCATTTGGCAACGCGATCGCCTGCAAGGTGAATTACTCGCCAATCAATTACAATATTGGCAAGCACAACTCCAGGGTGAGTTACCTATATTACAACTACCTACAGACCGTCCGCGACCTCAAATTAGTAATTTTGTTGGGGCGAAGCAATATTTTAGATTATCAAAATCCCTGACAAACTCCCTCAAACAATTAAGTCAGCAAACCGATACAACTTTATTTATGAGTTTGCTGGCGGCGTTTAATATCCTTTTATATCGCTACACAAATCAAGCAGATATCTTAATTGGTTCGCCCATTGCTAACCGTAACCGTCCAGAATTAGAAGGAATGCTGGGTTTATTTGTCAATACTTTAGTATTGCGTAATAACCTCAGTGGAAATCCTAGTTTTCGGGAATTTTTACATCGAGTCCGGGAAGTAACTCTGGGTGCATACTCTCATCAAGATTTACCATTTGAGATGCTTGTCGAACAATTGCAACCCGAACGAGATTTAAGCCGAAATCCTCTTTATGAAGTTATGTTTGTGTTGCAAAACACGCCTAGCACTGTGGAGGAAATAGCGGGGTTAACTTTACAAACTTTAGACTTTGATAGCGGCACATCTCAATTAGATATGTTTCTTTCTATGTCTGAATCTGAAACAGGATTGATAGGCTTTTTGGAATATAATACTGACATTTTTGATGCGCCAACTATTACTAAATTTATCAATCATTTTCAAACTTTATTAACAAATATCATTGCTAATCCAGAACAGCGCCTGAGCGAATTATCGCTGTTAACAACTTCAGAGCAAGAACAACTATTATATAAGTTTAATCAAACTCATACAGATTATCCCCAAACTGTATCCCTACATCAATTATTCGAGCAGCAAGTTGAACTCACACCAGATTCCATCGCCTTAATTAGCGAGTCTGAACAAATTACTTATCGTCAACTAAACCAAAGAGTTAATCAGCTTGGACATTTTTTACAAAAACAAGGTGTAACACCAGCAACTCTAGTGGCTCTATGTCTGGAACGCGATATAGATATGATAGTGGGGATTTTAGCTATTCTCAAAGCTGGTGGTACATACATTCCCCTAGATCCGAGTTATCCAGTAGAGCGGTTAAATTTTATGCTCTCTGATTCCCAAGCAAAACTATTAATTACCAAACAAGCAATATTAGCAAAACTATCATTATCTGCGGCTCAAATTATTTGCTTAGATACTTATCAAGAAGAACTGGCGCAAGAAAGTACAGAAAATCCGATTCACATTTATTCATCGGATGATATTGCTTATATTATCTATACTTCTGGTTCCACTGGTAAACCTAAAGGTGTTCTTGGCACTCATCGCGGTACAATCAACGGCTTACACTGGTTATGGAAAACCTATCCTTTTAAGCCAGGAGAAGTTTGTTGTCAAAAAACAGCTATTAGTTTTGTTGATTCTGTCTGGGAAATTTTTGCGCCTTTACTACAAGGTATTACCACAGTAATTATTAGCAATACAACTTTGTTAGATCCACAATTATTTATCGAATCTCTAGGACATCACAAAGTTAGTCGAATTATTCTTGTACCTTCATTACTCCGGTTGATTCTAGATAATTATAGCCATCTGATTCATAAATTATCACATCTCAAATTCTGGATAACGAGTGGAGAAGCATTATCGATTAAATTGGTGCAGGGTTTCTATGAATTAATGCCATTTGCCAAGTTAATCAACCTTTATGGCTCATCGGAAGTTTCGGCAAATGCAACTTACTACGATACTAGTTTATTACCTATTCAAGCCCAGAGTGTGCCTATCGGTCGTCCAATTAATAACACTCAAACTTATGTTTTAAACGGTGATTTACAACCAACACCGATAGGAGTAATAGGAGAACTGTATATTGGTGGTGATGGGTTGACAAAAGGATATTTACATCGTCAAGATTTAACCCAAGAAAGATTCATTGATCATCCTTGGATTCTGGGAAATAAACTTTATAAAACAGGCGATTTAGTGAGATATTTACCCGATGGCAATTTGGAATATTTAGGTCGCCGTGATGAACAAGTAAAAATCAGAGGTTTCCGGGTAGAATTAGGAGAAATAGCAAGTGCGATCGCGCAACACCCAGATGTGCAGGAAGCAGTTGTGATTACTAGCAATGAGCATCCCGAAAATATCCGCTTGCTTGCCTATATCGTTACCGATAAGTCAGATATAATTCCCGAATTATCATCTTATTTGCAACATAAACTACCTAATTATATGTTGCCGTCAGCTTTTATTTTACTGGATGCTCTGCCACTCACACCTAATGGTAAAGTCAACAAAGCTGCCTTACCCCAAACTGAAATTATCCAGCAAAATTCCCAGATATCAAAAATAGCTGCCCGAAATTTTAACGAATTAGCTTTAGTGAAAATTTGGGAAAATATCTTAAACACTCATCCTATCGGCATCAAAGACAACTTTTTTGAATTAGGCGGACATTCCTTTTTGGCTGTACGTGTGATGGCGCAAATTTATGATAAATTTGGATATAATCTTCCTTTATCAACTTTATTTGAAAACCCAACAATTGAAGAACTAGCCGAAATTGTTAATCAACCATTCCGAGAAACTTCTAATTCTCCTTTGGTAGCTATTAACTCGGCTGGTAATCAGCTACCTTTCTTCTGTATACATGGTGCTGGCGGTAACATTAGCCCCTATTTTAAATTATCAAGAATCTTGGGCGAGGACTATCCATTTTATGGATTAGAATATAAGCCAGATCCCGAACAACCTGATATAATTTCCGTAGAAAAACTAGCAACTCGCTACCTCAAAGAAATTCGCCAATTCCAACCCAATGGCCCCTATCTTTTAGGCGGACATTGTTACGGTGGGATTCTCGCTTTTGAAATAGCCAAGCAACTGCAAAAGCAAGGTCAAAAAGTAGGTTTGGTGGCAATTATCGATGCTATTTTACCAGAAACTGCTATTCAAACAAGTCCTGATGATGATGCTAAGTTTTTGCTGCGGTTGGCGGAAGAAACAAAAATTTGGAATGACATAAATTTATCGCTATCTTTTGAAGAAATGCGAGATTTATCACTCCATGAGCAATTTAATTTAATCAATCAAAAAGCCAACTTTATTTTTTCAGAAGCTGAGATTCAAGATTTTTTACATCATTATAAAGTTTTCAAAGCTAATGTTCAAGCAATGCGAAATTATGTACCGCAAGCTTATTCTGATGCCTTAACTATCTTACGAGCCGAAGAAGAAATTATTCATGATTTTGACAATCCTGAATGGACTACTAATGATCCCTTTTTAGGTTGGGGTAAATATGGTAGTGCATCTACACAAGTGATTGAAATTCCTGGCAATCATTTCTCAATTTTACTGGAACCTCATATTCATGAATTAGCCAAACAATTGAAAATTTGTATTGATGATGCTGTTTGTAATTTCACTATGTCAAAGGAGTAAAAAAGGCTGATGAAACTACCACCTGGGCCAAAAACTCCTGCTTGGTTGCTGGCTTTGCAATTCGAGGCTGATTTCTTTGGCTATATGGATACTATTTATCAACGTTATGGTGACATTGTGACTGTAATGTTTGATTCAACACCGACAATTTACGTGAGTAATCCTTCAGGAATCAAGGAGATTTTTACCCACACTAAAGAAGTTGTAGCAAAGGGAGAATTAAACCAAAATTTTGCTTTATTAACAGGAGAGCAAGGAGTTTTACAAATAGATGGATTACGTCATAAAAATCGACGCAAGTTGTTAATGTCGGCTTTTCATGGTGAACGGATGCAAGTCTGTGGGAAACGCATCTGCGAACTAACAGCAAGAGTCATGAATCAACAAACCATTGGTAAACCTTTTCTGGCTTACTCAGCTTTAGAAGAAATTACTTTGGCGGTAGGTATAGAGGTAGTAATGGGATTGCATGAAGGAGAACGCTATGAAAGAGTAAAACATTTATTTGCTGCTGTTTTTAAACATGAACTCTCGCCATTGGTACAACTGCTGACAAAACTACCCTTTTGGGGATGGGATTTAGGGAGGTGGAGTCCCCAAGGAAATTTGCTTTACCTGCGACAAGAACTGTTTCAAGTGTTGTCGGATGAAGTAAAAGCACGTCGCCAGCAAGCAGATTTATCGCGCACAGATATTCTCTCAGATTTGGTATTAGCGAGTGATGAGATGGGGGAAGCGATCGCAGATGAAGAAATCCGAGACTTATTAATTTCACCTATCGGGGCGGCGCAAGGTGCTTCAGCAACCGCGATCGCTTGGGCTTTGTACTGGATTCACCGTTTACCTGATGTGTGCGATCGCCTGCGGGAAGAACTTAGCAGCCTTGGCGAAAACCCAGATATCATCAGCATCTTAGCCTTACCTTATCTCAACGCTGTCTGTAACGAAGTTTTACGCATTTACCCCACTCAACTGTTTGCATTTCCCCGTATTGTAGAATCCCCAGTAGAAATTATGGGCTATCAATTGAGCCCAGGAACTATATTAATTGCCAACATTTATTCTACACATCAGCGCGAAGATTTATACCCAGAACCAAAACAATTTAAACCAGAACGTTTTTTAGAAAAACAATTTTCCACCTACGAGTTTTTACCCTTTGGTGGTGGTTCCCGTGTTTGTATTGGCGGCACATTTGCTTTATTTGAAATGAAATTAGTATTGGCTACCATTCTTTCCCGTTATCAATTAAAGCTCGTGAATCAACAACCAGAAAAGCCAAAATTTGATGGACTTCTTTGTTATCCTGCTAGTGGCGTAAAGATGGTTGTATCTGCTCAAAATCAACATCAGCAACCGTCGGTATCTCTTGCTTCGGGTAGGTTTTAGACATGATGCAGGAAAGGGAGACAAGGGAGAAAGATGCTTGTAAATCATTTAATAGGACTTACGTAATAACTCTCTTTAACTCTTATCTCCTCTTCGCGCCCTTTGCGTCCTTTGCGGTTCGTTTTATCATACTTATTATTTATACAGCGATTTGGAAATCAAAAAGATATTTTATCTGGGAGTAATTAAAGATGAATCAAAGTCATAAAGGTGCAGTTGTCATCACAGGAACATCAACAGGTCTTGGTCGAGCCGCCGCACTTTTTCTAGACAAAAAAGGATATCAAGTTTTTGCCGGAGTCCGCACCGAAAAAGATGCGGAGTCACTCAAACAAGCTGCGTCTGGTAATTTAATACCAATCATTTTGGACATCACCAAACCAGAACAAATTAAATCAGCTTTGGACTTTGTTTCATTAGCAGTTGGCGAACAAGGATTATTTGCTTTAATTAATAATGCTGTTGTCGCTGCTAATGGAGCAATTGAATGTACAACCATCGAAGATATTAGATTAAACTTTGAAGTCAATGTGATTGGTCAAATCGCTGTGACTCAAGCATTTTTACCAATGCTACGCAAAGCTAAAGGCAGAATCATCAATATTAGTGGTGTTTGTGGCAGAGTCGCTGTACCATATTTTGGAATTTTATCCGCAACAAAAGCCGCCTTGGAATCACTGACAGATTGTTTAAGAATGGAGTTAAAATCTAGCGGCGTTGATGTTCTTTCAATATTGCCAGCCGATGCTTTATTAACTCCAGAACAAGCAGATAAACAAGAACTAAATTATCAAAAAACATTGGCTAATATTTCACCAGAACATCAAGCTTTATATGGCAAAAACCATAAAATTCATATAGACAATGTTATCAAGCATAATCGGGAAATTGGCTCACCCCTGGAGACTGTAACCGAGGTAATTTTAGAAGCTTTAGAAGCGAAAAAGCCAAAAAGACAATATTTCCCCACTAAATATCCTTGGTCATTAAGGCTATTTGCAGTATACAAAAGACTGCTACCATATCAATATTTTCATGATCAAATCTACTTTAAGAGCTTCAACTATGATTAGCAACACAATAGATTGCCGTTTTTGTTCTTTAGTTTCTAAAGCCAATAAAGAAGATCCCATTGGTACAGCCATAACTTGCGACCATTGGCTAATTATGGAAGTTCCCCAACCTTGGCCGCAAGACATTTATCAACAAAACCCCACTATCAAATCATTAATTAGTGCATACCAGGAGTTAGTTTTTAAATATAAAATTCAGCTAAAACCAGTATTAATCGCACCTGACCGCGAGTATTCTGAACCTGGTTTGACTCGTATATTGTATTACTATCGTCCTGCCCATCTGTTTTCTCAGTTTGAAAAACAGGAATTTATTGTTCCTGAAAATCAAGCTGCCGCTTTAGTAACAGCAATATTTCAGCAGTTAATACAAAAACCTAATAATTTATCAGATTTTCAAAAATATCAACAACAAACAAGTCATATTCGTGAATTAATGATTTGTACCCATGCTCAAGTAGACCTAGCTTGTGGGAGATTTGGTAATCCTTTATATCGGCAACTACGCAAACAATATGCTCCTTTTAGCAACGGAAACTTAAGAGTCTGGCAATCATCTCATTTTGGTGGTCATCAGTTTGCGCCAACACTGATTGATTTACCACAAGGATATTTCTGGGGACATCTGGAGTCATCTGTATTAGATTTACTAGTGGAACAAAATAATTCAGTTCTGGGTTTACGTCCATACTACCGAGGATGGGCAGGTTTAAACCAATTTGAGCAAATTGCCGAACGTGAAATTTGGATGCAGTCTGGTTGGAGTTGGCTGAATTATTTAAAAGCAGGAAAAGTACTAGCAATGGAAAAAGTTGCGGAAGAATGTCAGCCTGATTGGGCAGAAGTTCAAATTGATTTTATAGATCCTCATACTCAAACAAAAGGTAGCTATCAAGTCAGAATAGAAACCTGTGGTGAGGTGATGACTGCATGTAACTCAGCAACAGTCATGGAATTAGAACCAGTTAAGCAGTATCGCGTTAGCCAGTTGGTTAGGCTGGAGTAAAAAAATGATTTCATAAATACAATCTCAAATTAAAAGATAAATCTAATGTTTCGCTTCTCTATCTAATAATTGTTTCTAAAGATTTCAAAACTTTGGCAATCTCATCATGATGAGTATTTCAGAGTTATTGATAATAAAGTTCTGCAAGGATAATGCGAGGTAAATTATGTATCAAAATGACAAAGAAGACACAACAATCTACAAAGTTGTAGTTAATCACGAAGAACAATATTCTATTTGGCATTTAGAGCGGGAAAATCCTCTTGGTTGGCAGGATGTTGGCAAAAATGGACTCAAACAAGAATGTTTAAATTACATCAAAGAAGTTTGGACTGATATGAGGCCTATTAGTCTCAGACAAAAAATGCAAGCAACTTCTAACAATATTCAGTAACTATAGCAATCCTAAATCATTTGTGAAACTTTCTCTCTTCTTTTTATTCTCTTTCTTTGTGTCCTACCCTGCGGGAAGCCGCTATCGCGTCTATGCGTCCTTTGCGGTTCGTTAAACAGAATATTTTTCACAACTCAGAGAGGATTGCTATATGAGAAGTTGAATTTATAAATACTGTAGAAAAGTTGTACACAACATCTCTAAAACAACCGATAAATTGCATTAGCAACAATTTTAAAAAAAGGAGAATAGCGATGGAAAAACAAACAAGAGTATGGTTTATTACTGGTTGCTCCAGTGGTTTTGGTCGAGCCTTGGCAGAAACAGTACTGGAGAAGGGTGAAATAGTAGTGCTAACAGCACGAAACCCTCGAAAGCTAGAAGATTTAGCCGCCAGCTTTCCAGAACAGACATTAGCATTGCAACTTGATGTGACAAAACCCGAACAAGTCAGAGAATCTGTCAAAAATGCGATCGCTCGCTTTGGCAGAATTGATATACTCGTCAACAACGCTGGGTGTGAAGTTGCCGGCATACTAGAAGAAGTTAGTGATGATGCCATCAGGCGGCAATTTGAGACGAATTTTTTTGGTGTTATAGACATGCTGCGAGTTGTCATACCTTATATGCGTCAGCAGCGTAGTGGGCATATTCTCAATATCTCATCAGCAGCTTGCTTTATGTCTGGTGCAGGCGGAGGAATTTATATCAGCAGCAAGTTAGCTTTAGAAGGAATTTCTGGTTCTTTAGCTAACGAAGTCGCCCACTTGGGAATCAAAGTCACAATGGTTGAACCTGGCGCATTCAGCACCGACTTTTTCAACAAATCTCATGTTTTAGTTGAAACAAAAATCCCAGAATATCAACCAATTATTAAAGACATGAGCCAATGGATAAAAGATGTCAAAGAGCAGAAAATTAAATTAATTGGTGATCCCAAAAAAGCTGCTTTAGCAATGATTAAAGCAGTTGATAGCGAAGTCCCACCACTCAGATTAGCTTTGGGAAGCGATGCAGTCGAAACCATTGATGGTGCATTGCAATTTATTAAAGAAGGATTGGACGCTTGGAAAGAAGTATCCACAAGTACTGATTTTGATGAAGTGGTAACAGATAAAATGCAAGTTGCTGCTGTTAATTAAAGGGTTTATGGCCTTTCCTAGTTTGCTAAAGAAGCAAATTTATCTGTTTTCATCAGCGTTAATCTGCGTCCATCGACGGTTAATTATTCTTGCTTGTAATCTCACTAGGCGTTGCTGATGAACCCGCGCAGGAGGTCACTGAGCTTGCAATGCCCTGAGCTTGTCGTTCGCGTAGCGTCTCCGGCAGGAGAAGGGTCGAAGTGCGGGTTTAGTTTGTGTAGCCCCAGACTTCAGTCTGAGGGCTATATATCCGCTAAATACAAGATGTGAATAAACAACCATCAACCACCCTGCAAAAATTATGATTGAGAATGAGGATTATGATCAATAGACAAACATTCAACTCTTACATAACTTGTCCTAAACCTAATCCTCCAGCTCAATTCAGGTTATTTTGCTTTCCCTATGCTGGTGGTAGCTCGCTAATTTTTCGCACATGGTATGCCAGCTTACCCCAAAATGTTGAAGTTTGCCCCATAGAACTTCCGGGACGAGGAAAGCAGATGAAAATACCTGCATTTACGCAAATGGAAACTCTGGTGAAAGCGATCGCACCCATCTTACTACCATATTTAGACAAACCATTTGCTTTTTTCGGTCATAGTATGGGTGCATTGATCAGTGCTGCACTAGCTTGTCATCTTCGTCAAGAGTATGACAAACAACCATCGCACCTATTTGTTTCTGCTAGTCGCGCTCCCCAAATCCCCCTATCAAAACCACCAATCCACACCCTACCAGAACATGAGTTTAAACAAAAACTGCGTCGTCTGAATGGTACACCTGCTTCAGTATTAGAAAATGACGAATTAATGCAGCTATTAATCCCTATCCTACGGGCAGATTTTACACTTTCCGAAACTTATCTTTATAGCCAAGAGACACCGCTAGAATGCCCAATTACAGCTTTTGGAGGATTAGAAGACCAAGAAGTGAGTATTCAAGAACTAGAAGCTTGGCGATCGCTTACCAAAAATTCCTTTCAACTAGAAATATTCCCTGGAAACCACTTTTTTATACACTCATCCCCATCACTCTTACTCGCAAATCTAACCGCATACTTCCAAGCTTCTGATTTAAGTTTACCAATAACAATAAATCGACTTTAAATCATAATAATATAAAAAATCTATCTATAACAATAGCACTATAAAAATATAGTAATCAGCAATAACTGATCAACATTTCTCTACCTTATTCACCTTGTCTCAGTTATTCACATATCAGACTGCTATATCAAAATTCATATCTAATACAAAATTAAAAAATGATTGCGACAGATTGATGGCTCAAAAGCTTACCGATCAACCCTTACCCAATCTAAAATCCAAAATGGTATAACATCTTGATTGATTCATGATTTTAAACACTAATTTATGAGGAATCACTCCTTCCTCAAAAACTCATTTTCTATTTCCCAGTAACCCAATAATTATAATGTCAAATTTAATGTCAGAACAACCAACTAACACCAGCCTACGAAACTTTCTCATTATTTGGCTAGGTCAACTAGTTTCGGGGATTGGTAGCCAAATGACCGGCATTGCTTTAGAAATTTGGGCATGGGAAACCACTGGACAAGCAACTACTCTCGCTCTCGTAGGCTTTTTTAGCTTACTTCCTAGCATTATTATTACTCCCATTAGCGGTATAATTGTAGACCGTTATAACCGGAAATTATTAATGATGTTTGGTGATACTGTTGCTGTTCTTGCAACTATTACCCTCCTATTTTTATATATCAACAATTTATTACAAATTTGGCATCTTTATGTGGCAGCAGCTTTTGTAGGTACTTTTAGCCAATTTCAATATTTAGCTTACTCTGCATCAGTATCATTAATGATACCTAAACAACACTATACTCGTGCCAGCAGTCTTGAGTTTTTATCTCATCACAGTGCAATTATTATTGCGCCTGCTTTAGCAGGATATTTTTATAAAGTAATTGGTTTATTTGGCATTTGGCTAATTGATATTTCCACTTTTATTGTTGCCATTTCCACTATTTTATTTATACCTATTCTCCAGCCTAGCCAAACAGCAGAAAAACAAGAAGATTTTTGGCAAAATTTAGGGTATGGTGTGCGTTACCTGACTGCCCACAAAAGCCTTCTATTACTATTAGTCATTAACTTATTATTTTTCTTTGCCCACGACCTAGGAGGTTCACTTTACATACCCATGATTCTCGCCCGCACAGGTAATGATACTTTAGTGCTGGGTAACTTAATCACAGCCGCAGGATTTGGTGGTGTGTTGGGAGCCTTAATTGTGAATAAGTGGGGAGGTTTCAAAGACAAAATTAGAGGTATTTTACTGGGAATGATGGGTGTTGGTTTAACAAAAATAGTATTTGGCTTAGGTCGAACTTTGTGGGTGTGGATTCCTCCACAATTTTTGTGTTCTTTAAGTTTTACAGCCGGTGGAAGCGCCGATAACGCAATCTGGTTATCTAAAGTAGCTCCTAATGTGCAAGGAAGGGTTTTTGCTGCACGCTCTTTGCTTTTACAATTAGCTTCAGCTGTTGCCGTTTTGGTTGCTGGCCCCCTAGCAGATAAAGTATTTATCCCTGCGTTTACTCAGGAAAGTAGCATAGCGGATATTTTGGGAGGAATATTCGGGGCTGGTACGGCTGGGGGACTGGCAATGTTATATGTAATTTGTGCGGTGTGTATGTTTTTGGTAGGGTTAGCGGGATTTAGTGTGCCACTGCTCCGAAATTTGGAAAAGATTTTACCCGACTATGAAGAAAAAGTATCTGCTGAATGAGGATTGTATAGCAATCCTAAATGATTTATAAACCTTCCTCTCCCTTGTCTATCCCCTCCTCCTTGTCTCCCTTGTCTTTGTTATTCACACACCAACTAAGACTGCTATAGTGGCTCAATATATCGCACTGAGTCAGAAATCATTGTGTATTAGCCTGCGAATGCAGGCTTTGTTTGTATAGCTCCAGACTTCAGTCTGAGGGGTTTATTTTTACCTTCGGTTGGTGAGCGTAGCCTAACGGTTGGTGAGCGTAGCCGAACCACCGCCTTCTGTCCTACAATCAATTTCTAGAGATTTCTTGATTTGTTTCAATTGCTTCCAAAGTTGGTGAATTTGTTTGTAAGCGTCTTCAGCAGAAATTTTCCCTTCTGTTTGTAAACTACAAATATAGTTAACTCGTTGAGAAAAATTTTGTAGATGTGCATTGAACGTTATATTCTCTGCTTTTAATTGTCCATGATATGGATTACGAGGATAGAGAAAGTCACATAATTCAGCCAAAAAATCAGAGTTAGTATTCATGAGAGTCAATTAAGAATAGGTTAAATACGCAGTTTTCCAAGTTCTACACATACAAAATTAATTTGCTGATCAGCCTTTTTTATCTAACTTCCAAATGCGCCCTGATTGACAAGCATTACAAGCAGCCGTTTTTGGCTCAAAATCAAGACAGCTAATCGCCTGTTCAGAACAAGCTTTCTTTGGGTGTACTGTACATTTAAGCCGATAGTCATTAGTAAAAAACTCGCACTTATGACAAGGAATTTGATGTAACCTCCACAAAAAACTAATTCCTTTTTCGAGAGTTGTCCACACACTCCAAAATAATAAAACCATGATTGTCCAGGCTAATAAGGCACATAAAATTATAGCCATCGCTATTTATTACTCCAAAAAAGTTTTAAGAAATTGCCTACAGTTCAAGAATTCAACCGTAGGCAAAGGAAGGAACATGAGAATAGCTAATGTTGAGGAAAGAGGAAAATAGAAATAATTAGGAAATGCTACGCGCTCTCCAACTGTGCCAAACATAGCCAACAAAGGCTAAGACTCCGAGAATTAATTGGGTAGTTGTTGCCACAAAACGTTCTGAACCGTAAAACTCTGTGGGGAAAACTGTAGTGTTATATCCCACAAAACTAGCAGAAATCCAAGCCATTAAAGCTAAACCAAGCAAACTGTAAGCTAGAATTTCTTCCCCGTTTTTGATTGGTAAAAATTTTCTGACCCAAGCAAATGGCTGTAGGAGAATATGCCAGATACCACCCAGAATTAAAATTCCTCCAATCCAGATATGACCGCCAATGACATCTTCTAGGTTGTCAACGCTGGCTATTCCTAAAGGATGCCAAGCATGATTTTTTAACCCTACTAAATAACTAAAAATTACAATAGGGTTGAGAGTCGGGTTATTAATTAGGCTGACATCACCTAAATGAGTATCATAAATACCACCAACAAACATGGCTTTGATCACAAGTAAGAATGCCCCTAAACCTAAAATAATTAAATGATGTCCTAAAATTAAACTTAATTGTTTAGGGTCATTCCATTCATAGTGAAATCTTGCAGTTCTGCCACCGTTGTTGTGTAAAATCGCTGGGGCGCGAAATACATGAAATAGTCCACCTGCACCTAAAACCGCAGATGCAATTAAATGCAATACACCAATTACAAAATAAGGATAGGTATCAACTACTTTACCCCCAGCACCTACTCCCCAACCTAAAGTTGCTAAGTGTGGTAATAAAGTCAAACCTTGTTCATACATAGGAAGATCAGGAACAAAGCGCAGAACTTCTGAGATAGTAGTTGTCCCAGCCCAAAACATAATTAATCCTGCATGAGCCAGATGAGCGCCTAATAATTGACCAGATAAATCGGTTAAACGGGAATTACCAATTAACCAAGCTAATTTTGTATTGGTTGCAAAGGTTTTATCAGTAGAAATTACCACTGTTATCTGTCCTCTTGAGAAAGGTGCTGAGTTTGTATAGACTCAGCACGTTAAACTGATCCTTATCACTCAGAGATCGATGTCAACAATTGACAACTGACGACTGATTATTCAATACTGCCAATGGCATTCAATGATTTTTCAACTTCTTTAAAGTCAACACCAATAGCTCTTAGGGCGTGCCACAAATGACCTTGTAAGAAAAAGAAAGCTAAGAAAAAGTGGGCGTTAGCTAACCATGCTCTAGAACTAAAATCGCCATTGGCTAACTTAACAGTATCGGCAAAATAAGGAGTAACACCCAGTTTCAGTTCTAAGGGCGCACCATAAAACTCTACAGGATAAGCTAAGGTGTTGACAGCACAGAAGTAAGCTGCAACAAATCCAGCTAAGGCAATACCACCTAAAGAGTAAGAAAGAATTGCTTCTCCAGAAAAGATTAAGAGCTTTTTCGCCCAAGGTAAAGGTTCTTGAATAATGTGCCAGATCCCGCCACCAATGAGGATTAAACCTACATAGATATGACCACCAACTAAGTCTTCTAGGTTATTAACATCTACAAAATGAGTTTGATAGCCATAGATAACCAACGGGTTGAGGGTAGGATTCGTAACGACTCTGACAGTATGAGTTACAGAGTCGTATAGCCCTCCCCAGAACATAGCTTTGCCAACTAGTAATAAAGCCGCTACACCCAAAAATAAAAGATGATGACCTAAAATCAACCCAAGTTGTTTAGGATCATTCCATTCAAAGTGAAATTTACGTGCAGAACCAGTTGTATTTTTTAAGTTGCGTGGTGCTTTGAAGGTATGAAATAGCGCACCTGCTCCCAGAACGGCGGACGAGATTAAATGCAAGGCTCCGATGAGGAAATAAGGGTAGCTATCGACTATCTGACCACCTGCACCAATACCAATACCCAAAGTAGCTAAATGGGGAAGCAGGATGAGTCCTTGTTCTCCCATCGGAATTTCCGGCTTATAACGAGAGATTTCAAACCATGTAAATGCCCCTGCCCAAAACATCGAAAGTGCGGCTTGGGCTACGTGTGCGCCGATAAATAAGCCAGAGAGATTGGCAAAGCGGGCGTTACCAACCCACCAACCATATTTGACGTTGGGATTATCGTATGTCTGCATTGGTTTCTAATCTATAATTTGTTGCTAGAAATACTCAAGTAGTGACTAATTAACTTCAAAGTTCAACAGTTGACACAATAACCGATACAACAAGGCAAAAGTCAAAGGGCAAAAGGAAAAAGAAGGAATATTGATACCACAAGCCTTTGAGCAATTTCTTATGGTCTGTTTATTTACGCCAACCTGTACTAGAGAGAATTTTAAGCTTGAAGTTAATAGTTGGTTTGTTGCTGACAAATCTAATTTATTGAAAATTATTCTTAATAGCAAGAGGTATTACAAAACTTAACAATTAGAAATTAGGAGTAATTAAACAGCAAAAAACAGACGACAAGAGTTGATTTTGTCGCTGTCTAAATGTTAGATAAAAATTAACTAGGGAAGTATTTATGACCCTAGAGTATGTACGGAGGTTCTATTTGGGAAATAGAGGAAGGAGACAAGAGAGAGAAGTTTGTTTGATAAAGTTTGGAGAATAAATAAAGTGTCTGTGGTTAATTTTTCAAAGTGATAGAAAATAGTTGAGTTTTAGCTATGATTGGTGAATGATATGGTTGCCAAAAGCGTAATATGGCTTCTCCAACTGGCTGGGGGTAGAAGTAGTGAAAGAAATGATATCCTTTGGAATATTCCCAGAAATCATCTTCTGGTTTAAACATTTTCAACCATTTTTCTAATGTTGGGGAATTGACAATCGGATCATTCTGACTCCCACAAACCATCATTGGCATAGAAACGCCACCTGTAGGTAAGTCAATTAACTTAAATAGAGAGTGGGATAAAGGTGTTTGCTCTAAGTCTCTCTTTAATACGGCGATTAGTTTTTTGGTAGTGTTATGTGGTTGTTCACCAAATAGATGACGAACGGTATTTGCTAATATCTGTTCACGACTGATAGGAAATAATTGTCGTTGCAGATAATAGTGGACATGCCAAGTGTTTGCAGGTTGAGAGGCGACAGATAAAAGCACAAGCGATCGCACTTTTTCGGGATATCGCCGCGCATAGGTCAGCGCGATCGCACCACCCGCACCATGACCTGCTAAATTTATTGGGTAAGCACATGCTGATAAAAACTCATCCAATAAATCTACAGCCTCATCTATGGAACTGCCTTCATCTTTACCGGAACGATATTCCCACTGAGCTACATTTACATATTGCGAGATGTATTGTAATAAGGGTTGATCGAAACGCTGCAATACAGGACTAGAACTAATCCATACAACATCAATATCATCATACATAAAAACTCTATAACCTCAAAGATTTATGACATTCAATCATCAGGTATATAAACTGTCAGGATCAGAAATTACGCACCAAAATTGTCTATATATGTGCGTAATTCCTGCCCTAAATTCTGATACTCACACTACAAACCAAACTCTCTTTTTAACTGGGATACCCAATCTTTTATCCGTTTATCTGTTAAATCAGATTGATTATCCTCATCAATAGCTAACCCGACGAATTTGCCATTTTTTAAAGCTTTAGAATCGTTAAAGTCATAACCGTCAGTTGACCAATAGCCGACAGTTTTTCCTCCGCGTTGAGAAATCTTTTCTTCTAAAATTCCCATTGCATCCTGAAAATTATCAGCATATCCAATTTGGTCGCCAGTTCCAAAATAAGCAACTACTTTACCACTAAAATTTATGTCGTCTAGTTCGGGAAAAAAGCCTTCCCAATCACTTTGTAATTCACCAACATTCCAAGTAGGACAACCAATAATCAGATATTGATACTCTTCAAAATCAACAGTATCCGCTTGAGAAATATCGTGTAGTGTAACTACACCATTACCAAACTCATCCCGAATGATTTCCGCCACAGATTCAGTCTTACCTGTTTGAGTACCGTAGAATAAGCCAATTTTTTGCGACATCTTCAACCCCAATATTGAGAAAGTTTACTATTGATCATCAACAAATATCTAGTTCTTAGCGATGATATTTGCAGCAAAATAAACTATGTCTGTTGTTCTCAACAGACATAAAGCAGTTTTGCATCTTATTTGGCTAAAGCTTCTGGACTTTGGATGCCATATCTGATGTTAGCTATATAATTGCCAAACTTATTGAGATATATATTCAATAAGCTTTGAGCATATCTTATCAGATTTATTGAGATAGTTTGTCAGTAAAAGCAAAAAATTTTTGTAAAAATGCAAGATGAATCGGACTGGCGTGTATACGCCTGGATTTCTCTCTTGTGAGAAATCCAGGTGTGGGAAGGGTGGGAGGTGTGGGAAGAAATCTTTCCCCTCTCTCTCCCCTGTTTTTTTTACACCTACACCCTTGTTTTAAACTGCTATAGTAGTTCTTGGTTGGATGAGGTAGACTTTATCTAACCAAAAATCGCCATAGTACAATTTTTGTGATTAGTAACATTCTAAAAATATGGCACTCGAACAAGAATTTCATTCTATAGATGTGACATCTTCAACAAGTACAGTCGCCATTGAAGGTGTAGATACACAAAACTTACCAAAGCTACCACCTGCGGGTAAATCTCAGACGCAATGGCAGCAAGTATCTCAGTTTTTAGAGCAGTTCCCTGATAATTTAAATCGTTTTTGGCAGGCATACCAATTGCCTTTGATAGCTGTAGTTGTAGTTTTGGCAGCTACTGTTACACTGAGAGTTGCGATCGCCATACTCAATGCCATTAATGACCTGCCCCTGTTAGAACCAACGTTAGAGTTAATTGGCATTGTTTACTCGACTTGGTTTGTATTGCGTTATCTTTTACAAGCTTCTACTCGCCAAGAATTGTGGGCAGAAATTCGCGCTTTAACAGCCCAAGTTTTAGGAGATTGAAGAAGTCTGAAGTCTGAAGTAGTAGGATGCGTTAGGGCTTCAGCCTAACGCATCGCTTGATTATTGTATTTTTTAAATTATCAATACTCCTCTCCTTTAAAAGTGCTGAGTGCTGAGTGCTGAGTGCTGAGTGCTGAGTGCTGAGTAAAAATGCTAGTCCCACTTTCATACTTGGCTATGAAGCTTGTTTCATTGCGACTCCCTTGTCTTCCTTGTCTCCCCTTTCCCCCTATCTATTCATAAAACAAAACTGCTAAATATGATTAACTCACCGTAATCACTACGCCTAAACTCTCATTCGCTAACCTATCAACTGCACAAACAGCATAAGTTCCAGGTTGAACGGTGGCGAAGGTTGTACCAGCAGATAAAACACGCTGAAGAGTCCAACTATCACCACTTTGGCGGTAAAGTGTCCAAGACCTGACAGGCTGATTATCTCCTGGTTGCCAGTTCAGTTTACCATCTTTAAATTGCAAGGCTTGGGGAGGGGTAACTTGGGCTGCACTCCGCCAAGGCATAGCAGGTACTATTGCAGGTCTAGAATAAAGAGAACTTTTAAATTGGTCAGCAATACCGCGCCGATTTTGATTAATCGCACTCATACTAAAGAAAATATTTCCTAGAGATAAGTTGCTGGCTAAGTTGCGGGAAATTTTGACTTGTTTGTCAATTTCATCGTCTTTCCAAGCTTTACCATCTAGTTGACCGAGATTATTTCCGGCGTAAATATGTCGCTGCTGAGAATTAATTTCTGTCCACCATCGCAGTAGTGCGGGATAGCTTTGTTTGCTTTGGTCAATTCGCCAATAAAGTTGCGGTGCTAAATAATCAATCCAACCTTGTTCTAACCATTTGCGTGAATCAGCATACAGTACACTGTAAGCATCTAAACCAGTGATTCCCGCAGGTTGTCCGGGGCGATAAATTCCAAATGGACTAATCCCAAATTTGACATAAGGCTTGGTTGTTTTGATTCCTTCCGAAAGCCGCAACACCATTTGATTGACATTTTCCCGTCGCCAATCATCTAAACTTAATAAACCGCCTGCGGCTCTGTATGCGGCGTAGGTTTTATTATCAGGAAAAGATTGTCCTTGGATGGGATAGGGATAAAAATAATCATCTAAGTGAATAGCATCGATGTCATAGCGCCGCACAACATCAAGAATGACATTGTAGGCTCTATCTTGAACAATTTTTGAGCCAGGGTCCATCCACAGTTGATTGCCCCACTGATAAACTACTTCTGGATGGGTAAGTGCGATGTGGGGGCGGACATTGGGAGAACCTTTGATGCTAGTTTTGGCGCGGTAAGGGTTAAACCAAGCGTGAACTTCGATATTGCGTTTGTGACATTCAGCGATCGCAAACTCTAAAGGATCATAAAATGGTTCGGGCGCTCTGCCTTGAGTTCCAGTAATCCAAGCACTCCAAGGTTCTAATTCCGAAGCATACAAAGCGTCACCTTCAGGACGCACTTGCAAAATCAAAGCGTTGAAATTCAGTGCTTGTAATTGGTTGACAATTTCTAAAAATTCTGACCTTTGCTGTGCTGTTGAAAGTCCCGCCTTAGAAGGCCAATCACTATTCCACACCGACGCTACCCAAGCCCCACGAAACTCGCGTGTATGGCTGACTTTCACAGTACTAGATACGGGGGGTCTAGGTGTGGGAGTGGGTATTGGTGTAGGCGTGGGTGTGGGCGTGGGTGTTGGTGTTGTGGTTGGTGGAACTACAAGATAAACAGAAGATATCTTTTGAGCATTACCCAAATAAACTAAAGCTTGATAAACTATCGCCGCCACATCGCCGCGAGTTGCAGCTGTAGCGTAATTGAGTAATTTAATATTGGGGAAACTAGCAACAAAACCTGCACTCGTAGCTAAAGCAATTTGATTTCTAGCATAACCAGGAATGTTAGCTGCGTCTTGATAAATTTGTGAAAGTTGGTTTACTAAGTCGGGTTTGATTTTTGCTGCTATGTCTAAACCGTTGACTAGAGAAACTAAAACATCACCCCTAGCAATGCGATTACTGGGACGAAAATATTTATCAGGGTAGCCGGTTAAAAACCCTGTTTCGTAAGCTTTTTGGATGGCGCTTGCAGCCCAGTTATTTGCCGGAACATCAACAAACGGAGTATATTGGCGCTTGACTGGGACTGTAAAAACTGCTGCAACAATCGCCGCAAATTCAGCACGAGTTACTGAGTTATCGGGGCGAAAAGTACCGTTGGGATAGCCATTTAAAATGCGCCGCGCTGCTAAGGCTTCAATAAACGGACGCGCCCAATGGTTTTGAGTGTCTGAGAAGCGTGCAGTAGTAGAGACCATTGTTGATTGCCATTAGTTTGCTTGGCTGGATTCTAACAGCGCGATCGCAATTCCTCCCGGACTTTTGCAGAAATTTTCATATTTGGCAACATTTTCTGCACTGGGGCGACAGTTGGCGTTAACCCGAATTTCTCACGTATGGGTAGCGGGTGTGGAGAGAGAGGGGAGTGTGGGGAGTGTGGGGGGAAAGATTTTTTCACCATCCTCCCACACTTCCCACCCCTCCCACACCCCTGGATTTCTCACAAGAGAGAAATCCAGGTTAACTGTGGTGTTTATTAGAACAATTACGAGTAATTTAGTATTGAACATGAATCAATCAAAAGGCTAGTGTATGACGCTAAATTTGAGTCGCCGTCAATTTGTGGTATTTGGTTCAGCTACCTTTGCTACCAGTTTGCTACTGAAAGCTTGTAGTAGTAACCAACCGCAGACACCAACAGCGAGTAGTGGCGCTGAAGGATTTAAAATAGCGATCGCTCTCCCTGGAGTCATCACCGATAAAGCCTGGAATCAGTCTGGCTATGAAGGCGTAAACCTAGTCAAACAAAAACTAGGTGCAGAAATCGCATATATAGAACAAGTCGCCCAAGCTGATCAAACAGAAGTCTTAACGGATTTTGCGCGTAAAGGTTACAATTTAGTTTTTGCCCACGGCGGACAATTTGATGCAGCAATAGAACAAGTGGCGACACAATTTCCTAATACATTTTTTGTGGGTGTGAATGGAAATGTGAAAGGTGAAAATATTGCATCTTTACGCATAGATCACTTACAAGGTAGCTATTTGTGCGGGATTATTGCGGCTGCTATGACTAAATCTAATAAATTAGCTTACATTGCTGGGCAAGAATTTCAAGCAACTCAAGAAGAATTACGCGGCTTTGAATTAGGTGCAAAATCAGTTAAACCAAATATGCAAATTGTTTCCACATTTACAGGCGATTGGAATGATGTCGCCAAAGCAAAAGAAGCCACACTCGCTTTAATTTCTGCGGGTGCAGATGTGATTTATCAATGGTTAGATAGCGCCTCACCCGCAGTTTTGCAAACAGCCAGTGATAAAGGGGTTTATGCCTTTGGTAATACCAAAGACCAATTAGATGTTGCGCCCAAAGCAGTGTTAACTAGTGCAGTTAAAAGATTAGATTTAGCCATAACTTACTTAGCAGAGTTAGCCCAGCAAAAACAGTTAAAAGGACAGATATATTCTATCGGGTTAGAAAGACCTGATATTTTGAACTTAGGCAACTTTACCGCTAGTATTCCTGAGCAAGTTAAAAATAATGTCCTGAAAGTCAGACAAGAAATTATTGATAAAAAAATCACCTTTGAGAATTGCCAAGCAGATGGTAAAAATACTCGTTGTGTGAAAAAAGTATCAGCATAAATAAATGACATATTTACGCTTAGAAAATATCACTAAACGTTTTGGCTCATTTGTTGCTAACGATAACATTAGCTTGAGTGTAAATTCTGGTCAGATTCATGCAATTTTAGGTGAAAATGGTGCAGGTAAGACCACTTTAATGAAGATGATCAGTGGTTTATCTCAGCCTGATACTGGGCAGATATATATACAAGATAAACCAGTAAAAATTACCTCGCCTAATACTGCTACAAAACTTGGTATTGGCATGATTTACCAACATTTCATGCTTGTACCTCAGTTGACTGTTACCGAAAATATTATCTTGGGTTGGGAAAATAGCTGGCGTTTAAATTTGCAACAAAAATATCAGGAAATTGCGGCTTTATCTCAAGCTTATGGGTTAGAAATTGACCCCTGTGCCAAGGTAGAAGATTTACCAGTGGGAATACAACAGCGTGTCGAAATTCTCAAAGTTCTTTACCGCCAAGCCAAACTTTTAATTCTCGATGAACCAACCGCCGTCTTAACACCACCAGAAGTTGATTCATTGATTGGAATTTTACGGCAATTAGCTGCTGCTGGTAACACGATTATTTTTATCAGTCACAAATTAGAGGAAGTAATTAAACTCTGTGATACCGTCACAGTATTACGCCGAGGAAAGGTAGTCGCCACAACCACTACTGAGGCTATCACACCGCAAAATTTAGCAGAATTAATGGTAGGGTATGAAGTTGATTTACAAGTTAATAAATCACCTGCTTTACCAGGAAAAATAGTATTGACGGTAGAGAATTTACAAGTTCCAGATGATAGAAATATTTATGCTGTGGGTGATGTGTCATTTGAACTACGCGCCGGGGAAATATTAGGAATTGCGGGTGTTGATGGCAATGGACAAAGAGAATTAGCAGATGCAATTACAGGATTACGTAAAATTAAGCAAGGAAAAATTGAGTTAAAAAAATATTCAACGATTGCTTATATCCCTGAAGATAGACAAAAGATAGGTTTGATATTGCAATTTAGCATTGCTCAAAACTTAATTTTAAAAGCTTTTAAAAAAATCCCATTTTGTCGTAATTATCTCTTACAATCAGCAGTCATCAAAAATCATGCCCAAGCTGCAATGCAAACATTCGATATCCGCGCTACAGGAGAAGATATTCAAGTTAGTCAACTTTCGGGAGGAAATCAGCAAAAAGTAATATTAGCGCGAGAACTGGCGGGTGAACCTGATTTAATTGTCGCTATGCAACCCACCAGAGGGTTAGATGTGGGGGCGATGACGGCGGTACATTTACAGTTGTTAGCAGAACGCGATCGCGGTGCGGCGATATTGTATATTTCTACTGAGTTAGAAGAAATCATGGCGATGAGCGATCGCATTGCCGTAATCTACAGAGGTAAGTTCGTTGCTATTTTAGACGCACAGACAGCAACAGTGGAAGAAATTGGTTTATTAATGGCTGGGGGAAAACTATAAAGTAAAATGCCAAATCTTTACATAATTGGTGGTGCAAATGGTTCAGGAAAAACAACTGTTGCAATGAGTTTATTGCCGAATTTTTTAGACTGCTTTGAGTACGTAAATGCAGATTCTATTGCTGCTGGGCTATCTCCATTAAATCCTGATTCAATGGCTATAGAAGCAGGAAAATTAATGATTACCAGACTACAAACTCTGTCTAATTCTGGCAGTGATTTTGCCTTTGAAACCACCTTAAGTGCGAGAACTTTTGTACCTTTTATAAATGAATGTAAGAACAAAGGCTATACAGTTAACTTAATATACTTTTGGTTACGAAGTGTAGATTTAGCTATAGAAAGGGTAGCACAAAGAGTTACCAGTGGTGGACATTCAATTCCAGAAGAGGTGATACGTAGAAGGTATGAAAGGGGTAAGAAAAATCTCATTTCTTTATATTTACCGTTATGCGATCGCTGGATTATCTATGATAACTCTAGTAATGAGACTAAGCTAGTAGCTGAGTATCGTTATGGTGAAGAAGTTATGATTTATGAAAATGCAATTTTAACTCAAATCAGAGGGGATAAAAATGGTTAAACCAGAATTAGAACTTTTATCTAGCAAAATTGATGCCGGCGTAAAAGCTGCAATTGCATCCGCTATTGAACGACATCGCAAGCTTGGGCAATCAATTAGTATTATGCGAGATGGAAAAGTTATAACTTTAACTGCTGATCAAATCCCAGCAGTTCAGCATCAACAAAATAATTTAAATCAATAGGTAAATGTTATATAATGAGTATGAGTAAGCTTTTTTAACTATATAAAAACTTTCAATGATTAACCCTATATCTTTTCAGACAGTCATTGAATATGTAGAATCTCTTTCAACGGAAGAGCAAGATTTACTACTAGAATTGATTGCTAAAAGACGCATTGAACAACGGCGTAAAGAAATTGCGTCGAATGCTATACAAACCCTAGAAGCAATGAGAACAGGTGCAGCCAAGCATGGTAATCTTGATGATCTGCGTGCTGATTTGCTAAGTGAAGAATGAGAGTTCTTGTTTGGGATAGTAGCTTTAAGCGTGCTTTTAAAAGAGTGATTCGTAAAAATCCGCGCTTAGAAGAGAAAATATTTGAGGTTTTGGAATTACTTGTAGCTGATCCATTTACACATAGTTTAAAATCACATAAATTAAAAGGTGATTTAGAGGGATTGTGGGCTTGTTGGGTGGAGTATGATTGCCGTATTATTTACACATTTCAGCCTAATCCTGATAATGACGAAGACATGATTGTGCTAATCGATATTGGCACTCATGATGAAGTTTATTGAGTCAGAAACTAATGGGAACTACATTACAAATCAAACAAATATCTCCCTATATATTGGAGAAAATAAAAAATTATTCTGAGTTAGCAGGTATATTTTTAGACGCACAATACTTGGACGATTCACCATTTTGGAAAGAATTTACAATAGACCCAAATGATATTGATGATATGGAGTGGTTTAATGAGGCAACTAATTATGTACAAGAAGGATTAGATAAATTAGTCACGCACAAACCAGAAAAATTTGAAAAGATGAAGGATGATATTCCTTTAATTATTAATGAAGGCAAAAGTAAGTATTTAGACTTAGATAAAACTTGGCAAGCAATCAATTTCTTACTTACTGGATATGACTTTTATGATGAAGAATTTAATTTATCTAAATTAGTTGTAAGTAAAAATCCAGCCGATAATCTTCCTTTAATTAGGGCTGTCAGCCCCAGTCAAGGAATTGAATATGATGATGGTGACTATCCATTGTATTATTTTAGCGTTGATGAAGTTCAACAGATAGCCAAGGCTTTATCAGATTTTTCTATGGATGAAATCAAACAGAGATTAAAATTTAGAGGATTACCGGAAGATAGCTACAATCATTTATTTGATTACACATATCATCCCTTGGTGAAATATTACCAAGATGCTGCGGATAAAGGAAACGCAATGTTTCTTGATTTTGGTTAGTGGTTAAATCTATTTCTCGATGTCAAAACTCACACCTTCATAAATTAAATCAATTCCACAGCTAAAATCAACACTTTCGATAATGATATCTTCACCAATAGTATAGGGAGAATAGAGCCACATTCTACCCTCTCCGCGACGATAAAATTCTACGCTGATTTTTTCCGATTCCACTAAGATATATTCTTGTAAACTTGGCATATTACGATAAAAAGCAAACTTTTCGCCTCTATCTTTTGCTTCTGTACCAGGAGAAAGAACTTCTACAATTATCTTTGGATATTGGATAAATTTGCGAGCATTTAAATCTCGTGAATCACAACTGACTACGACATCAGGATAGTAGTATGGACTGTTAAGATTTACCTGTACCTTGACATCGGCAACGTTGATGCGACAACCTCTAGCACGTAAATGAGGATACAATGCTCGGTAGATGTTCAAGGCAATATCATTGTGAGGAATTGTACCGCCAGTCATGGCAAAAACTTCGCCATTAACGTATTCATAGCGGTATTCTTGTAGAGGTTCCCAATCGAGATATTGCTCGATACTCATTTTTTGAGGTTGAGGGTTGGCAATCATCACATCATGACCAAAATAAATCGCATTCAATCCCTGCTACCAATTTTATCACCGCTAATAGCAATTACCTCTGCCCTGATGGTTGGTGCTATTCTCATCATCTTTGCAGGCGCAAACCCTATCACCGCATACACAGCCTTATTTCAAGAGTCACTTGCCAATTACTTTGGTTTTGGTAACACTCTCACCAAAATGACACCCCTATTATTCACTAGTTTAGGAGTGTTAGTTGCATTAAAGGCTGGTCAATTTAATATCGGTGGCGAAGGACAAATTTATCTGGGTGCCTTGGGAAGTGCTTTAATTGGTCTATATGTGCAAGGATTACCCGCAATTATTCACATTCCCTTGGCTTTGTGCGCCGGATTTATTTTTGGTGCGGTTTGGGGATGGATACCTGGTTATTTGAAAGCTGTGCGGGGAGTGAATGAAGTTATTACAACTTTGCTGCTGAATTATATTGCGGTGAATTTGGTTAGCTATTTGGTACAAAATCCTTTAAAAGCACCAGCCGCACCTAGTCCTTATTCACCTTTAATTGCTAAGTCTGCCCAGTTACCGATTATTTTACCGGGGAGTCTTGCCCATGCGGGAATTATCTTGGCGTTAATAGCAGCAATTATATTATGGGTTTTGTTAGGGCGATCGCCCCTAGGATACCAAATCACCGCCGTCGGATTAAACCCGATTGCTGCCCGTTATGCTGGTATGTCGGTGGAACGTACCATTATGTTAGTCATGGCGTTAGCTGGTGGTTTGGCTGGGTTAGCAGGTGCAACTGAAGTGATGGGGTTGAAATATCGCTTATTTGAACAAGTTTCTCCTGGTTATGGTTTTGATGCCATTGCGATCGCGTTTCTAAGTCGCGGTAATATTGGCGGTGTAGTGTTAACTTCCTTATTTTTCGCCGCCTTGCGTAGTGGTGCGAATGTAATGCAACGTAGCGCCGGAGTTCCAGTTACCGTAGTTTATGCTATTCAAGGTTTGACTGTGTTATTTGTTGCTATTAGTCTCGCGGTAGAAACCCAAAGGAAAGCTGAGGCTTAACGCTAAGAAAACTCTGCGATACTCCGCGTTAAAAAATCCAATGAATAACCTTAACTTCTTCTCTGATTACCTAGTCGCCAGTTTACACCTCGCTGTCCCCCTGAGTTTTGCATCCTTGGGCGGATTATATTCTGAACGTTCGGGAGTGTTGAATATTGCCTTAGAAGGAATGTTACTTACAGGTGCTTTTACTAGTGCGGTGGCGACTTTTTACACTGGCAATGTCTGGCTTGGTGTGCTTGCGGCTGTCATGGCTGGGGGTGTGGTGGGTTTACTCCACGCTTTTTTGTGTGTAACTTTAAGAGTTGATCAGTTAGTGTCGGGGTTAGCAATTAATTTAGTGGCTGGTGGGTTAACTGCGTTTTTCGCGCGGTTGGTGTTTCACGGTGCTAGTACCCAAAGATTACCAGGAATTACACCTATCATCATTCCAGGTTTGGCAAATATCCCAGTCTTGGGCGTGTTATTGTTTCAGCAAGATATTCTTGTCTATTTACTGCTATTTTTAATTGCTGTTAGTGTATATGTTTTATTTCATACCAGCTTTGGTTTAACTTTGCGGGCGGTGGGGGAATATCCCCAGGCGGCGGTGACATCTGGGATATCAGTTGCAATGGTGCGTTACTGTGCGGTGGTGCTGGGTGGCTGTTTGGCGAGTTTAGGCGGTGCGTATCTCGCCTTGGTGCAGATTCGATTTTTCAGTGAAGGGATGAGTGCAGGTAGAGGTTTTATTGCGATCGCTGCTTTAATTTTTGGTAGATGGCATCCTATAGGTAGTGCTTTGGCTTGTTTATTGTTTGGCGCGACGGAAGCTTTACAATTACGTATCCAAGCTTTGGGTGTTAATATTCCTTACCAGTTTCTAGTTATGTTACCTTATGCGATCGCTTTATTTGCATTGTTGGGATTAGCTGGTAAAGCTTCACCACCAAAGGCTTTAGGAGTTAATTATTTTCCCGAAAATCATCAATGACAATAAATCCTATAACAGTGGTTAGAAAATTTGATACCTGCTACACTTGCATATCACTCTAGAAGGAATGTACACTTTTAGTCATGATGTTTGCTTGATATTGCCACTGGCTTGTCATTGTCTACCCTTAACTTCAGCATAGACAATCAACCTAGTGGGTCATACACGAGCTAGTTTATTTCAAGCCGCATACAGCCTTGTAAAGATAACCTCGTAAACTGTCAAATATTTACTAGAATGACCTCACTATTATTGGTGTCGTTCTTTGAATGAAAATTCATAATTTTGCTTAGGTAATCTTTAATTTAAAGGTGACTTGTTGTTTATGAACGGACAGCCACTAATTTTAGTTGTCGAAGAAAATATATACAATTTAGAACTCCTAAATTATCATCTCAAAGCATTAAGCTATTCTTGTATTTGCGCCAAACAAGGAATCAAAGCTTTGATACTTTCGCAAACACATCAACCTGATTTAATCATCTTAGATATGATGATTTCTGATATTACTGGCGGTCAAGTTATTGATTTCCTCAAACAAGATAAAAAAACTGCCAAAATTCCCATTATTGCAGTTATTCCTTGGTATTTGGAAGAAAACTCCGAACGTCTCTTTTTAACAGGTACAGATACTTATCTAACAAAACCATATAATTTGCATAAACTAGATACCGTTTTGACTGGTCGTTTCACTCAGCTAAATTCTTCAAGTTTGCTTTAGGGATAGACTCAGGATTCCGCACTTCTGGCAACTGTTGTAAAATCACAATTATTCCAGTTCTTCCGGTAGCTAAATTTGTATTAGTCATCAAATCAACTATTGGCTTACCAATAATTTCTTCTAGTAAAATTTGTAGTTGACGTTTAATGATTTTGTCTAAAAATAAGCGGACTTGTTCAGCTAAGTTTTCATAACCGCCAGAGATTAATGTTAATTCTACTAACGAAGCTGATTTTTCTAGAGAAATCACCAATTCCGTATCAAAAAAATGACATACAACTTGGCTAGGACGTTGCCCTATTTGTTCATAATACAAAGCACTAATTCGTTGTGCAATTTCTCTTTCAAGTTGTCCAATAGTGGGGTATGACATTATTTTTGTTGGTGTTTACACTCTAGTGCTTGAGTTAGTTGAGTCTGGCTTAAATAAAATTAAGATTAATAACTAACATAATATCTATACATATTATATATACCATTCTATATAAACAATCAAGATGAGATTAAATCATATTTTTTTCACTATTTAATTTGGCTAAAAGAACTCCTCATGATAAACAATAAAAAATTTATATAGCGATTATAGCCTTAGCTATTATCACTTAAAAATGAGCTATGTCAATCACAGTATTAATGGTGAACAGCAAAAAATAATCAGGAGCAGATTTTCTCCGAAACAAGTTAAGTTTGTCGTCAAAAGCTGTACTTTTTTTGATAAAATAAAGCAGCCCATCAAAGTTTTTTTGGTTAAGAAATCCAGTTTTAAAAAAACTTGCCACTTTTAGTAATATTCTTTGTTCAGCATTAACTAACTGATTATAGCGATCGCATTTGATAACTCATTTCAGAACATATATATAGGTGAGATGTCCACCATATATCAAGTTGTAAATTTCAGATGATATAAATAAATTAATATTTATTTATGATTATCAATATTTGTTTACACACAGCACATAATCAAGAGTGGGTCAGGACTTATACCAATTCACGAAATTACTGATACAAATCACTTCCTCTACACCTTTGTTTCCGGTCGCCGAGCGGAGTCGAGGCGCTGCTTGCCTATCTGTATCATGTTTAGAGTGAAATGGTATTACGCAAAATCATGAAAAAACGAACCGCAAAGAGCGCATAGACGCGATAGCGGCTTCCCGCAGGGTAGGCCACGAAGTTAAGAGGATTTGAGAGGGTTCTTGCGTAAGTCCTATGGGTGTAAGGCTTTAGGGATTTACCTACTCTGAATTTTGAAGACTTAGATCCTACAACAATAATCAATAAACTAATTGCTTACTCTCTGTCGAAAGATATATTTAGAGAGCATCAAAAAAAGTCAAAATTTTATTTTGTGCCGAATAAGCGATCGCCTGCATCGCCCAAACCGGGAATAATATAACCATGTTCATCTAAATACTCATCAATAGCAGCAGTGTAAACCGGTACATCAGGATGAACAGTACAAAAATGTTGTAACCCTTCTGGGGCTGCTAATAAGCAAACAAACTTCATTGATAACGGGTTAGTGGATTTTAGCCTGTCTACAGCCGCAACAGCAGAATTTCCCGTGGCTAACATTGGGTCAACAACAATCATGTCCCGTTGTTCAACATCGTGGGGAACTTTGAAATAATATTCAATGGGAATTAAGGTTTTGGGGTCGCGGTATAAACCAATATGTCCCACTCTGGCTGATGGCATTAACTCCAACATCCCATCTAAAATACCTTGTCCCGCCCGCATGATAGAAACTAACACTAGCTTTTTATCCGGTGCAAGCACAGGTGCATTCATTGGGGCGAGGGGTGTTTTAATCTCTTCATATTTTAGAGGTAAATTGCGCGTTACTTCATAACCTAACAACAGACTAATTTCTTTGAGGAGGTTGCGAAATTTCGTTGTGCTAGTTTCAGCCTTCCGCATCAAAGTTAGTTTATGTTGAATTAAGGGATGGTCAATAACGGTGACTTGATTTTGCATTTTGGTTATTAGTTATTGGTCATTGGTCATTAGTTATTTGCCATTTCCACAAAGGACAAATGACTAATGACTATTAAAATTAAAATACTGTCCCATCACTGTCGATTTGGATAGGGGGTTGACCGCCTTTTCTGAGTTCTGCGGCTATTTTGCGTCCGGCTGTCCAGGTTCCGCCTTGGAGAATTTTTACTAAAGGTAGTTCTGCAACACTCATTCCTAACTTTTTGCGGATGTTAGCTGCTATTTCATCTAATAACATTACAGTTAAAGCCCGCCATTCAATGATTAATTCAGAACTGACAGAATGAGATGAATGCAAAATATTTGGGTCTTTTAAGTTAATTAATTCTAAATCGAGACATAAACCACCATTCCGATATTCTGGTAATCCCGTTAGTGCATCTAAATCAGTAATAATTAAACCTAATTCTTGTAATGGTTCTAATAAAGAATATGTCAACCATTGGGAAAGTTTGTGAAATGGTACTAACCCATCATCACTAATAGCAGAATGTTGCCAAACATCACCAAGATTAACACCAGCAATGGTTAATCTTCCTGGCCAAATATCACTCAACCCTTCAAGTACAGCACTGAATACTGTTGTTGCTGCTAACTGCCCATTTTGGGACTTACTGACAAGATAATTCACTAAATTACCTGGGCGCGGGTTTTCTTCGCCAAATAAATGAGGGAAAGCAATTACAACTCGCCCCAATCTCTGTAATAATTGCGATCGCCCACTAATTCCCACCAATGGATTTTCAGTACTAACCTGAAACCCTGTTGCTAATTCCGCCTCAGTTAACCTGAGTAATTTTAAAGCATCCACTTGGGGTAAACCTGAAAGCGAAAACGCCCCTTGACAAAACATCTCCAAGCTAGAAATAGCCAACCCTTCAGAACGTCCCAAACTCAAACCCGTTGACTGTTCACGATAACGCCAACTCTCCCCCGCCCCCGCATCTAATAACACACTCACAATTGCCAAATCAAATTTAGCAATGGCTTGTTGCAAAGGCGTTAGTCCTGCTAACAAATTATTTAACTTTGCCAAACGCGGTATATTCTGCGCCTCAAAATGTCGCCACCGACTGTGAAAGGGAATATTGAAATCGGGATACTCACCCCGCATCACCTCAATTACATAATCTGCCACTTTTCCCAACTGCGACAAATCACAAGTAAAGTAAGGCGACTTCCCCTCATTCACCAGCGCCAAAATTTGCCCACACCTTTCTCTTATCGCCCTGGGCGAACGAAGATACTCAATTTTTTCCACCCTTCACCCCTGTAATGCCATAAATTCTGAGGGGTTACGAGATCCCCGACTTCTTTTGAGAAGTCGGGGATCTGAACACTCTCACATCTTAAAATTAACGGACGGGCTAGAAGCCCATCCCACAAGAAAGTGATAATGCAACGCCACTTTTTAGACTTCAGACTTCACACTTCATACTTCCAAAGAACGTCCCTTCACCTCCGCCAAACCATCCGTATCTAACACATCCCCCGTAGTGTAATAACCAGCAGCCTTCTTGGCTTCAATTTCCACCCGCGCGTCTTGGGGAATCAAATCTTCCGGTATCGCAATGCGTTCAACAATTTCAATCCCAGACTGAGTAATGGCATTGAATTTCATATTACTCATCGACACCATCCGGTCAATGCGGGTAATGCCCAGCCAATGTAACACATCGGGCATGAGTTCCTGAAAGCGCATATCTTGGACACCCGCGACGCATTCTGTCCGGGCAAAATAGGCATCAGCGCGATCGCCTCCTTCCTGACGCTTCCGGGCGTTGTATACTAAGAACTTCGTCACCTCGCCCAAAGCCCGCCCTTCTTTGCGACAGTAGACAATAATTCCCACACCGCCTTCTTGGGCAGTTTGGACACATACCTCAATCCCGTGGACTAAATAAGGCCGACAGGTACAAATATCTGAACCAAAGACATCAGAACCATTACACTCATCATGTACCCGCACAGCCACAAGTTTACTGGGGTCGGTAATTGCGGTGATATCCCCCACAATGTATACAGTTAAACCCCCAATGGGCGGTAAGAATACTTCTAAATCAGAACGTGTTACTAGTTCGGGGAACATCCCCCCAGTTTGTTCAAACAAGGCGCGGCGTAAATCGCCTTCAGTAATACCAAAGCGTTTAGCAACTCCAGGTAAATACCACACTGGTTCAAGGGCTGCTTTCGTCACCACCAAATCACTGCCAGGTTTCATAATTTGTCCATCCACCTGCAAGCGCCCTTTCGCCACCGCCTCTTGCAGTTCCGGCATATTGATATGTGCCTTGGTAATGGCAATTGTTGGGCGGATATCGTAACCCTGCTGTAAATAGGCAGAAAAAACCTCTGGGGCGATCGCTCCCAAGGGATCAAGTGAGACAATTTTATCAGGGTCAGCCCAGCTAGGATGGGGGCCGATTTGCTCAATTGGGGAAGTATTCGTTAAATCAGCGCGGTGGTCTGTTTGTAAAGCGCCACTCGCCACCGCTAAAGCCCGATAAATCGCATATCCGCCCGAATGAGTCCCAATTACATTGCGATGGCCTTGGTTCGTCAACGTTGCAATTACCGGGCCACGTTCCATCGGTTCACTTCCGCCCCAGTTGATGGGTATTGGCTTGGGGCCGAAACGACTTGGATGTGATGTTAAAACAATATGCCGGGAAACACTATTTGGCTTTGGCATAGTCATAAAATTTTAGATTTTAGATTGGAGATTTTGGATTTGCCCCACAGTTAAATTAGGGCTGGAGAATGCTAAAGTTGGGATTTTTGCTTGATGTCAGAGAAAAATCCATATCGTATCCGATTCAGGAACTATTATTCATGAATTTATGTAATGTTTTTATGACTTATTAGTAACTCAGTAGTTGTCAAGTATCTTGAGTAAGTTTTCTGTTTTTTGATGTGCGGTTTCTGAATGACTAATTATTTACAACTCTATTATGTAGAGTTTCGTATTTGTCAGTATTGGTTAATACAATTACTAACATAAAATTTGCTGTTTATTCATAGTAATGTAGAAGAAATTTAAAGATGGCATTAAATGTCACTGAGGAGATAATTTTGTGCGAAAGTTATTAATAAGGTAAAAACACTAATCTCCTAATCTCTCAAATTCATGGATTCTTTATCTATTAATTCTTTACTTGAAGATTTGAAGAACCCTAATGCTTCTGTCCGGGAAAAAGCAACCAAGAAACTGTGGCGGATCTGGTTTCAGCAAAAGGGAATTCACGGTCTGGAAAAAATCGACAAAAGCCAAAAACTGCTGGATGCAGGTAAAACCACGGAAGCGGAATCACTGTTGACTAGACTCATCCAAGAACAGCCTGATTTTGCCGAAGCTTGGAATCGCCGCGCTTTTCTGTACTACAGTCTCGGTAAATATAAAGAATCTCTGGCAGACTGTCAGATGGTGATTCAAATCAACCCAGTGCATTTTGGCGCACTGCATGGTATGGGCTTATGCTATGCAGCTATTGGTCAGTATGTGGATGCAATTAAAGCCTTTAAACGTGCTTTAGCAATTCAACCTTATTCTTTAGTCAATCAAAAACTGATTTTAGAATGTACACTCAGACTCAGTTAAAACATCAGTCTGATTACATTCTTTGGTCTTATGAATCCGTTACCACCCACAACAACAGTGATTCATCGCTTTAGTCGCCGCCAGTTTATTCAGTATGGTTCCATCTGTATGGGTAGCGGCTTGCTTGCTGCTTGCACCAACAGTAACCAACCAGCTAATTCAAGTTCACAGTTAGATAAAGTCAGCTTTGGGACAAACTGGTATGCACAAGCAGAACATGGCGGATTTTACCAAGCGATCGCTACTGGTATTTACCAAAAGCATGGTCTAGATGTCACCATTAAAATGGGTGGCCCACAAGTACCAAGCGGCACTCAGTTGTTAGTCGGGGGTGCAGTTGACTTTTTTATGGGGTATGGCATCGATGCCATTAACGCCATTGCCCAAGGAATCCCCAAAATTACCGTCGCGGCCATCTTCCAAAAAGACCCGCAATGTCTGATCTCCCATCCCAACCCAGCAATTAAAACCCTTGCCGACCTCAAAGGCAAACCAATTTATATCTCAGCAGCAGCAAACGTCACATATTGGCCAGTTCTCAAAGTCAAGTATGGTTTTACCGACGACCAAAAACGCCCCTACAACTTTAATCCTGCCCCCTTCCTGGCAGATAAAACCTCAGCACAGCAAGCTTACATCACCTCAGAACCCTACGCCATTGAAAAACAAGGCGGGTTTAAACCCACAGTCTTTTTACTAGCAGATTATGGTTACACTACCTACGCCACAACCATCGAAACCAAAAAAGAACTAGTAGACAAAAATCCCGATTTAGTCCAGCGATTTGTTGACGCTTCTATTAAAGGTTGGTACAGCTACCTGGAAAATCCCCAACCCGGAAATCAACTCATCAAACAAGATAACCCCGAAATGACCGATGACCAACTAGCTTACGGCATTCAAAAGCTCAAAGAATATGGGATTATTACTTCTGGTACTGCCGAAAAGCAAGGTATTGGGTCAATGAGTGAGGAACGCTGGCAAGGACTCTACGATAGTCTGGTAACGGCTGGGGTTTACAAACCCAATGTTAACTACAAAGATGCCTTCACCTTGCAATTCGTCAATAAAGGCATAGAGTATTACAGCAGGTGATAGGATTGCGAGACAAGTCTAGATTAAGACTTATGCAAGAACTCTCTCAAACTCTTATAACTTCGCGTCCTTTGCGTCCTTTGCGGTACCCTGCGGGAAGCCGCTTGCGCGTCTATGTTCACAAGAATGAATAATCATCCGACGATTACACTAAGTCACATCAGTAAGGTCTACGCTAACGGCACTGTTGCCTTACAAGACCTAAACTTAGCAATTCCCGAAGCGCAATTTATCAGCTTAGTAGGTGCTTCGGGATGCGGTAAAAGTACAGTATTGCGATTAATAGCCGGATTAGGTAAAGTTAGTTCCGGTAACATCAATTGGGGCATACCTCAAGCAGCGCGAAAATTAGCCTTTGTCTTTCAAGATGCCGCCCTCATGCCCTGGGCAACAGTGAGAGAAAACATCCGCCTACCGCTAAAATTGGCGAGAACACCCAAGCAAGATGCCCAAAATTTAGTCCAGCAAGCCTTAACATTAGTCGGACTGACAAATTTTGCTGATAGCTATCCCCGGCAATTATCTGGGGGGATGAAAATGCGCGTTTCTATTGCTAGGGCGTTAGTTACTCAACCCAACATTCTGTTAATGGATGAACCCTTTGGGGCTTTAGATGAAATTACCCGCAGCAAACTCAACAGCGATTTATTAGATTTGTGGCAGAAATATCACTGGACTGTGGTGTTTGTCACTCATAATATTTACGAGGCGGTGTATTTATCGAATCGCGTCTTAGTTATGGGGATAAATCCTGGGCGGGTGGTGGCGGATATCGCAATTGATGTGCCTTATCCCCGTGATGAAGAATTTCGGACATCATTGTTATATAACGAATATTGCCGCAAGATTTCCCGTTGTTTAGCGGAAACTATAAATTAACCGCAGATGGACGCGGATGAACGCTGATGAAAATTTTTGATAAGAAGATACAAAGTAAGTTGATTGACGCTGAGACTTTAGCACCTGTTGTAGTTGGGGTGTTAGTGTTACTGCTGTGGGATATTTTGGTACGAGTCACTAATTTACCACCTTATATTTTGCCTGGGCCGTTATTAGTATTGCAAACACTAATTGCTGATTGGAACGAGTTATTTCCTTCGTTATTAATTACGTTACAAATTACAGTGGTGGCTTTTATTGCGGCTGTGCTTTCTGGCTTATTAATGGCGATTTTATTTACCCAAAGTAAGTGGATAGAAAAAAGTTTATTTCCCTATACCGTCATTTTACAGACAACGCCGATAGTAGCGATCGCACCCCTGATCATCCTCTGGTTCAAAAACAACACCTTCGCCGCCCTTGTAGTCTGTGCTTGGATAGTTGCATTTTTCCCCATCGTCTCTAACACTACTCTGGGACTCAACAGCGTTGACCGCAACTTACTCAACCTCTTTCAACTCTACAAAGCTTCACGCTGGCAAACTCTTTGGTATCTGCGTTTACCCAGTGCTATGCCTTATTTCTTAGGCGGGTTAAAAATTAGCGGTGGTTTAGCCTTAATAGGTGCTGTCGTCGCAGAATTTGTCGCCGGGACTGGTGGGGCAAAATCCGGCATTGCCTACCGTATCCTGATTTCTAGCTATAACCTGCAAATTCCGCGAATGTTTGCCGCCTTATTTCTCACCACTGGCTTGGGTGTATTAATATTTGTCAGCCTCAGTTATCTATCAGATTTTATATTAAGTAAATGGCACGAAAGCGCCGTGAAATATGAAAATTAGTATATACAGTAGTCTTACTTTAAAGACAAGGGAGACAAGGGAGAGAGATATTTATAAGCCTTGAGAATTGCGATCGCTTTTACTAGTCTGCTAATGTACAAACTCATCTGCGTTAATCCGCGTCCATCGGCGGTTAATTACTCTTGACTTTTACCTCACTGATTCTCTTGTTTTAGCTAACATTAGAGCAGAGTTAAATCATAAATATCGTACTTAATAGTAGAGCTATGACAGCAAGCAACCTTAGACAGCAAATTTTAGAACATCTTGAAACATTACCTGGAGAACAGGTAAAGACTCTCCTATTAACATGGCTGACTAGTTCATCAGGAGATTTAGCAGATTTTGAGCAGTTACTGGTAAATCAAGCTACTCAAACGACACCAGAATCATTTGAAGTTGGTGAAATAGACACAGCATTAAATTTTCAACCTCTTACTGAAGCCCAAATGCTTCAACAAAGTCTATCTGCCCTCGAAACTTACCGCCGCACAGGTTCAGGAGTAGCGCATAGCCGTGTGCGCTACTGGGCAGACAGTTTAGGAACTGAGGAAGAACGTCAATGTCCGAGATAGTTTGGACAGAAAGTAATTAACTTTCATCCTTGTATATATTACTACGATGTCCTACTTCTACCACACTTACCAATAAAACATCATCAAAAATCTCATAGATAACACGGTAATCACCGACTCTAATTCGATATAAGTTTTCTTCACCTTTTAACTTTTTTACTCCGTTAGGACGAGGTTCTATTACCAATTCATCTATCTTGATTTGGATACGTTCTTGTACTTCTGGAGATAGTTTTTTAAAGCTTTTCCTCGCACTCTTTGTAAATTTAACTTCGTAAGTCACGCAACATCCTTGTTTTTTTCATTAGCGATTTCTTGTTTAATTTCCTCCCAAGCAATCAGAGTATTATTTTCAACATCACTCTTTGCAGCATAATAGGCTTGTAAATCATTTTCTTCTGCTTCATCTTCGATTTTTTGCAATAGAGCGTAAATCTCATCTAGAGTACTATCATAAGCTTGATGCAAAAGTACATTGATTGCTTTGATTAATTGTTCACGTTCTTGTTCAGTTTTCATTTTCATATTTAGTTGCTCACAACAATGATGCTAACTTAATTTTGTTATTAGAGACCTATCAGACCTTATATTAAAGAAATGACATTACAACTCAATTATTACAGCGTCTAGAGGAGCAGAGAGATCAATTCTCCGCCTACCTCCGCGCTACTCTGCGTTAATAAAAGACTATGGCAACTACCGATTTAGAAACACTCACTGCTGCTTTTACAGATATCGAAACTATCACTGACCCCAACCAAGTAGCCAAATTATCCCAGGATTACCACACATTTAGCCCTGTGCTTGTACCCAAATTAGCAGGCAAAGTCGGGGATATTGTTGTCCGTCCTGCTAACGAAGAAGAAGTCATAAAAGCAGCCTCGATATGTGCCGAATTACGCATACCAGTAACTGTGCGCGGTGCGGGAACTGGGAACTATGGGCAATGCGTACCGATGTACGGTGGCGTAATTTTAGACATGACCAAAATGCAAGAAATTCTCTGGGTAAAGCCAGGGGTAGGGCGGGTACAAGCTGGGGTGAAATTGACAGCCTTAGATAAAAAAGCACGAGAAATTGGCTGGGAAATGCGGATGGCACCCTCAACCTACCGCACAGCAACTATTGGGGGCTTTATCGCTGGAGGGAGTGGTGGTATTGGTTCGATACAGTATGGGTTACTTGGCGATCGCGGTAATCTTTTGGCATTGCGCGTGGTAACTTTAGAAAAAGAACCCCGTATCATCGAACTGCGTGGTGACGATGTGCAGAAAGTCAACCATGCTTGGGGAATTAACGGCATTATCACCGAAGTTGAAATTCCTTTAGGCACTGCTTATCCTTGGGCGGAAGTTATTGTCACCTTTAACGACTTTATGACAGCCGCTAAATTTGGTCAGGCATTAGGTAACGCCGATGGGATGATCAAAAAATTAATCTCTATCTTCGCTTCACCCATCCCAGAATACTTTAGCGCCTTACATCAATATATTCCTGTTGATACTCATGCAGCCTTATTAATGATTGCAGAACCAAGTTTAGAACTATTACCGGGTTTGGTACAGCAATACAACGGTCAAATTACCTATCAAAAGCCAGCCCAAGAAGCAGGTAAAGGAATCAATTTAGCTGAGTTTACCTGGAACCACACCACCTTACACGCCCGCAGCGTTGATACTTCCATCACCTACTTGCAATCTATCTTCCCTGCCGACAAAGGTTTAGAACTAGTAGAAGAGCTTTATCATTATTTCGGTGATGAAGTGATGATGCACTTAGAATTTATTCGCGTCAACGGACAAGCTATACCTGCGGCTTTACAACTTGTACGTTACACAACCGAAGCACGCCTGAATGAAATTATCGAGTATCACGAAGCTAAAGGTGTGTTTATTGCCAACCCTCATACCTATATTATTGAAGACGGTGGCAGAAAAGTAATTGACCCTGAACAGTTGAAATTTAAAGAAATGGTTGACCCTTATGGGTTAATGAATCCTGGTAAGAGTAAAGTGCTGAGTTTTGAGTGCTGAGTGCTGTACACTGAGCGGAGTCGAAGTGTGAGTGCTGAGTAAAAACTCTTCCCCTGCCTCCTGCCCTAACTGCATAGCGGTAAGTCAAAAGGCAAAAGTAAAAAGTAAGCCATTGCGGTGGACGGGTTTCCCGGCATAAAGCAAATGGCGCACCCGAAGGGCAAAAATTAAGAATACTTTTGACTTTTGGTTTTTTACTTTTGACTTTTCCAGCCTTGCCATAACGATAATTTTTAACACTGAACTACTTAAACTAATGAAAGGTATTGCAACCGATATTGCATCTATTGTTGGCGAAGAAAATATTGTTCTTTGGGAAAATCTCGCAGCCAGTCAACAAAAATCTATTCAACAGGCGACATCTGCCGTAAATTCCCCTTGTATTGTCTATCCCCACACTCAAACACAACTATCTCAAGTCATGGCCACCGCCCATCAAAATCAGTGGCGAGTCCTGCCTTGTGGGAGTGGTAGTAAACTGAACTGGGGTGGTTTAGCCAAAGGTATTGATATTGTTGTCAGTACAGAACGAATTAACCAACTCATCGAACATGCGGTGGGAGATTTGACTATTACAGTCGAAGCCGGGATGAAATTCGCCCAACTCCAAAGAATTTTGGCAAAATCACGCCAATTTCTTGCCCTTGACCCCACAGACCCAGAAACAGCAACTATTGGTGGTATTGTAGCTACTGGTGATACAGGTTCTCTGCGACAACGTTATGGAAGTGTCCGCGACCAGTTACTTGGTATTACCTTTGTACGTGCGGATGGACAAATTGCCAAAGCTGGTGGACGAGTTGTTAAAAACGTTGCTGGCTATGACTTGATGAAGTTGTTTACTGGGTCTTACGGCACATTAGGAATTATTAGTCAAGTCACTTTTCGCGTGTATCCGATGCAAGAAGTAGCGGGTACTGTGGTGTTAACTGGAACAGCAGAGGCCATATCTCAAGCTGCTTCTATATTGCGAGGTTCAGCGTTAACACCAACCCAAGCTGATTTACTATCTGCACAACTTGTATCTAATTTAGGTTTAGGTACAGGATTAGGATTAATTGCCCGTTTTCAAAGTATTAGTGAAAGTGTCAAAGAACAATCAAACCGCCTTTTGGAAGTCGGTACAAAGTTGGGTTTAAATGGGGCAGTATACGCCGATGCAGATGATACCAATCTATGGCAGAGATTACAAAACCAAATCAAATCTCCTGACACAGATTCGGCAATTACTTGCAAAATAGGAGTGTTACCAAGCGCGGCTGTGGAGATTTTAAATCAAGTGAACATTGGTTTAGTTCATATTAGTAGCGGTTTGGGTTGGCTACAATTAGAGGAGAAAAGTCAAGTTTTAAAATTGCGCGATCGCACTCAAAATCATCAAGGTTTCTTATCTATTTTAACTGCACCTGCAACAGTCAAGCAAAATATTGATGTTTGGGGCAACCTCGGTAACGCTTTGCCCTTGATGCGCCGCATTAAAGCACAATTTGATAGCCAAAATATTTTAAGTCCGGGTCGATTTGTCGGTGGAATTTAACTAACTACCGCCAAGAAAGTCCTGATAAAACTTATTTCATAGTCCAGTATGTTTACTCAGCACTCAGAGGATATTTGGAAAGTCTAAATTATTACTCACCGGGCGATTGGAAATCGCGGCTACACAGACGAAACCCACCTACGTGGGTTTGAAAACCTTGATTTTGTGTTAGTCCACGTAGGTGGACTTTGCTTGTGTAGTAGCGAATTCTATTCGCCCAATACTTTTCTTTCTACTCATAGAGGAAATATGCAAGTTTCAGAAAATTCTGTTAACAATACAGCTAGTATCAAAAATTTACAAGGCTTTGATAATAATCATCCACCTGACCCAAAATTAATTGATACTTGTGTACATTGTGGATTTTGTCTTTCAACCTGTCCTAGTTATCGCGTCATTGGGAAAGAGATGGACTCCCCTAGAGGACGTATATATCTGATGGATGCAATTAATGAAGGTGAAATTGCCCTCAATACAGCCACAGTTGAACATTTTGATAGTTGTTTAGGTTGTCTTGCTTGTGTGTCAACTTGTCCTTCAGGCGTACAATATGACAAATTAATTTCCGCCACCCGTCATCAAGTTGAACGTAATTATTCCCGCAGTTTACCAGATAAACTTATACGTCAATTAATATTTGCTTTATTTCCCAACCCAGATATTTTACGCATTTTACTTGTACCATTATTTGTTTATCAAAAGTTGGGATTTTCTAAATTATTACAAGCAACTGGCATTCTCAAAAATATCTCACCACGATTGGCAGCAATGGAATCAATTCTGCCACAAATCACCGCCAAATCATTTCAAGATAATTTACCAGATATTATTCCCGCTAAAGGTACAAAACGCTATCGAGTCGGCATGATTTTGGGATGTGTGCAACGGCTGTTTTTCTCCCCTGTGAATGAAGCGACAGTGCGAGTATTAACAGCAAATGGTTGTGAAGTTGTGATTCCTAAATCGCAAGGTTGTTGTGCTGCACTTCCTGAACACCAAGGACAAACAGAACAAGCCAAAGCTTTAGCCAGACAAATGATTGATAGTTTCGCTGATACTGATGTAGATTTTGTTATTATCAACGCTGCCGGTTGTGGACATACATTAAAAGAATACGGTCACATTTTAGCTGATGATCCAGAATATCGAGAAAAGGCGGAGAATTTTGCAGCTAAAGTCAAAGATGCACAAGAATTTTTAGCAACTGTTGGCTTAACAGCTAAACTATCACCAATTACAGATAAACCTCTAACTTTGGTTTATCAAGATGCTTGTCATTTATTACATGGACAAAAAATTAGTTTGCAACCGCGTCAATTATTACGTCAAATTCCTGGCGTGACTTTACGAGAACCTTTAGACGCAGCTTTGTGTTGTGGTAGTGCTGGGGTTTATAACCTATTGCAACCAGAAGTCGCAGAGGAATTAGGTAAGCAAAAGGTACAAAATTTATTAAATACTGGTGCTAATTTAATTGCTTCTCCGAATCCTGGTTGTGCTTTACAAATTACCAAGCATTTAGAATTGCAAGGTAAAAATATTGCGGTGATGCACCCAATGGAGTTGTTAGATTATGCAATTCAGGGTTTGCAGTTGAGATTGTGATTTCACCGCCTTGGCGACTAGAATAGTAGGTTGGGTGTAGCGATAGCGTAACCCAACAAAGTATGCGTGAATGTTGGGTTACGTTCCTCCACCCAACCTACATCAGTCTAAGTTGTTGCCTGTTGTCCTAGCCAGTTAACTCTGATTAATTCACGTTCACGAAAAAGACACCATTCAATTAACTGGCGCACAGATGATGGAGTAATAATCGAATCTATTTCCCATTGTGGACAAAGTACGCGAATCCATTTATTACCTGCATCTGGTAGCCCAGGAAATTCTTTACCAAGGATAATTAAATATAGGCTGCTGTAAATGATATTTAACAATAAAATTTTTATTTTCAGAAATTATGTGTAAGACAAAATCAGTTGAATCTGGGTCATCTTTTACATACCAGATAAATCTACGATTATTAATTACAATTTTCCGCCGATTTTTAGTGCTGACAGCCATAAATACTTTAATAATTAACTTACATCATAACAAACGCGATCGCCTAACATCACTAACGGTAAATAGATTATCGTTACTTTTGTTTATGTCTTTTAAATTTACATTTTTGGTTATAAATTCTTAGCTAAAATCCCCAAAAGCTTATATCTTATTAGTTATCCCAATTATTTAAAATTCAGCGCCTAAGACAAAACTTAAAACAACTGATTTGCATAAACAACATCCAGCAAGCAAGACTTAATTTCTCCAAACCAAGGACTTTATCACATGATGTTAAATTCTCGTTCTGCTGGATTTTTTTGGCAAGCAGGTATATTTCTGACAGGATTAATTGGCTGCTTCACCTGCATATCTAACCCCGCATCAGCACAAGTATTAATAGAAGACCCCATCGCTGATTTTTCTTCAGGAGATGCAGGTTCCTTTGCGGGTGCAGTAGTATATGTTACTCCTGGTGCCTATTTATCCACTGTTGCTGCTCAAATAAATCCACCTACAGGTACCTTTTTTGCAGGATTCAATGGTAGCTATACAGTTACAGGAGTTTCATATATAGATCCAATTACTCATATTTCCACACCAAGCATTACACTCCACACAGGAGGGTTATTTGCCCTACCTTATACAACACCAGAAGGTTCTATTCGAGGAGCCATAGTCGAAAGGCTCAGGTATGGTAATTTAACACTGGATGAATTTGCAGCACTTGTCAGGGCGGCTGTAGGTAATGATGGTTTAGATTAGTAAATTCAAATTTTGATGTAATAATTTAGATGTAAAGACGTTGCATTGCAACGTCTTTTTTGAGGTACTAATTATGGAAGAATTATTAAATCTCAAAGAATTGTTGCTTAAAGGTAATATTCCAGAAGCATTAATTGTTGTCGAAGAATTAGAGGAAATGAGCCGCAATGATATTATCAAAACAATTCGGAGTTATGCAGTGATTTTGCTGCTACATCTGATTAAACAACAAGCTGAAAATCGCTCAACTCGTTCTTGGGATGTTTCTATTCGGAATTCAATTCGAGAAATTCAACGAGAAAATAAACGCCGGAAAGCAGGAGGATATTACCTCACCCCGGAAGAATTAAGAGAAACGTTAACCGAAGCTTATTTAAATGCTATTGATCAAGCTTCTTTAGAAGTAGAAGAAGGACGTTATGAACCCGAAGAATTAGAAAAGCTAATTAACAGTGAAGAAATTATTAATTATGGTTTAGATTTAATTTTACCAGGAGAAGCAGATTAATTGGTTAAACAAAGGCTGGATACATTATTAGTAGAGTTAAATTTATGCGCTTCTCGTGCTTTAGCACAAAGACTCATTCAAGCGGGAGAAGTGACTGTTAATCAGCAGATAATTGATAAACCAGGGACAGAAGTAGATATAGCGGCGCAAATCAAAGTCAAAGAACGATCGCGCTTTGTGTCTCGTGGTGGCGATAAACTAGCAAAAGCTTTGGAATTATTTGCGATTCCTACCGATGGAAGAATTTGTTTAGATGGGGGAATTTCTACAGGCGGTTTTACTGACTGTCTGCTGCAAGCTGGAGCCAGCTTAGTTTATGGTATTGATGTTGGTTATGGCCAAGTTGATTGGCGCTTACGAAATGATGCGCGGGTGATTTTGCGAGAACGGACAAATCTACGCCAATTACAGCCCCAACAATTATACGCTGGAGGCGATCGCATTCCCGATTTGGCGGTGGTAGATGTGTCGTTTATTTCCTTAACCAAGATTTTGCCTGCACTGTGGCAATTAACTCAAGCTCCCCGTGAAGCGGTTTTATTAGTCAAGCCACAATTTGAGGTGGGAAAATCCCGTGTTGGCAAAAAAGGTGTAGTACGCGATTCTGACGACCAAGCTGATGCGATTTTTCAGGTATTACAAGCCGCAGATCAATTAGGCTGGAAATACAAAGGCTTAACTTGGTCGCCCATTACAGGCCCGGCTGGGAATGTGGAATATCTTTTATGGTTAGGGATGGAAAGTGAAACACCACCGCCAAATTTAGAGCTAATTAAACAACTGACGAAATCAGCAATAACTGATTTACGGGAGAATTAAACATCGTACATGAGACATTCTAAAGCGTCTGGATGGGTATCACAGAAGCTTTCTAGAGAAGTTTTCCGGTGTTTTGCTTGTTGTTGATGCGCTTTTTCCGCTTGTAATTCTTCAACGATATCCCAAGCTACAGCACAGTTAGGAGAGCCATCGCCATTGGTTTCACAAGTTGAACGAGCTTCGGAGATGGCTTCTAAAATTGCTTGCTCGATGGTTTTAGAGCCATTTTGCTCAGATTGCTGTACGGTATCGAATCTGTCGTAGGTTGCTGTCATGATAAATCTACCTTTGTTTACTGGGATAGAGTGTAGGAGCCAATACTTTCAGTTTAGATAAACTCAAAAAAAATTGCTGTGGGGAACACCCTCTGTTAATAAACTAAATTGATTGGGTTTTCCCTCTTGTCATTTTTGATGCAAAAAGGTAAAAAGCCTGAATTATGGTTAATAAAACATTCTGACTTCTGAATTCTGGATTCTGAATTCTTCCCTTCACCCTTTTATGGTGCATTGTAAATTAGGAATCTAGCGCAATTATCAGCAGAATTTGATACAAGTTGATGAAGGCTGATGAACAGCAACAATTAGGGAAATAATTCTTAGAAATTCTCAATACTTTAAACCTAATTCTTGTTGCAACCGATACAGAATTGTATTTTGGTCAACTTGCGAAAGAATTTCTTGAATTACGGTACTCGCGCCTAATTGTCCCCAAGTGCAGCCTTTTTCGAGATAAACTTGGGCGGCTTTACCAACAGCATAAGCACCATAACCAGCAATTCCCGCTTGAGCGATCGCACTGCCAGCAAAACTAGTAATATTGACTGGATTATCACCACTAGCGATCGCCGCAGTACTTTTACCTAATCCTAATACAAAACTACTGCCTAATTCTCCTAGCAACAAACCGCCAGAACTCATTAAAATCGTTTTGAGAATTTTCCCTGCTTCATAGCTAGTCATCGGTAAACCATACAACCTGGCCAAAGCCCGAATTAAAGCTAAATCAGCCACGGTTCCACCGAGAATATCTAAAACTGCGATCGGATTTAATGCTACTGCTAACGCTTTATATTTAGTAAACTGCCAGATAATTTCTTCTGCTTCTTTTTCACGTAAATCTAGAGTTTTTTGCGCGATTTTTGCTTCCGCGTCCCTGGCTTGAACGAGTGCATTTAACGCTAGAAGTGACCTACCTTCACGATTGAGAATCTTGAGTAATGTTTGCTGGAGTTCGGTAATTTCTGGTGGTAGAGTTTCCCATTCATAACTCACACGTCCATCCGGCCATTCTACCCGCACTTCCATTGGTGCAGGTTCCGCCGCCACCATGACAATTTCATCAGGTAACAAAGGCGGCGCTTGGGGATTTCCTGCGCCCAGTTGTTGTAAATTGCGATAAATTGCGCCTCTGTCTGTATCTGGGTAAAGGTCAATTTTGTTAAACACCAAAATCAACGGTTTTTGCGCCTGACGTAAATCTAGTAACGCTTGATATTCTGTCCGCGTAATATCACCAGAAACTACAAATAAAATTAAATCTGCCTGACGCGCCACTTCCCGCGCCATTTTCGCCCGTGCTTCCCCCGCAATTTCATCTAATCCTGGTGTATCAATTAATTCGACAATAATTTTACCGCCTGGTGGTTGCCATCGCACAGACCTCGGCCATTGAGTCACCCCGTTTAAAGGGCCAGTTTGCAGAATCTTCTCTCCCAGTAAAGCATTTAAGACTGCGGATTTTCCCCGACTCACCAAACCAAACACCGCAATTTTAATTAAATTCGCGTCTAGTTTACTGAGTGTGGCATTTAAAGCGTCTAATTCTGGCTTGACCAAACCTGCCAATTCTGGGTTAGATGATAACTGCCCTGACTTGCGAAGATATCCATACCAAGATAATGCTTGTCGGAGACTAGCACGGGCGCGGTTTAAATGAGTTTCTTCCAGGTTATTACGCACAGCGTTTGCTTGACTTAAGGGTGAAAATAATATGTTTACAGATCAAGGCAGAAGGCAAAAGGGTTGCGAAAATAATTCTTTCCAATACTAAAAAGGTCTCAGGATTGATGAATAACTAATGTATATTTCGAGACGCACAGTGGAAGAAATACAGTGTCATTACTAAGTCCCGTGAATTTAAGTAAGTCTGTATGAAAACATGAACTTAAGTTGGGCAAGGTAAACAATGCTACAATCCGTTTCCTTACTGCCTCCTGCCTCGTTAACAAGAATTCATTATTTCCGGGTTCTTTCATAGATATACCTTAGCGTATAAATTTTCAGTAAAAATTGCATAAAGACCAAAATTTACAGCTAGAAATTGGGGAAATATAAACTCCACGCAAATTGTAAATGTAGTTTTGGTAGAAAGGTTTTGTCATGTACAACCTCAATCAATTCACACTCAGAAATATGTCTGAATGTGGTTTAGCGTTACGCCAGCTAGGGCAGAATGTGACAACAATGGAAGAAGCTGGTAGAGCCATTATTAATTATTTATATGAAAGCTTAGTTGATGACAAAACCCAAAATCAATCTTGCGCTTTGATTAGATTATTCAAAACCCATTCTTATGGTGATTTGACTCCAAAACTACAAGCATCGGCTCGTGAATTGTTGGGTGATGGTGAGATTTTACCTGATTTGAAGTGTTTAACTTTGTTGGCAACGGTTGGTGAGCAGCCAGAATGGAATTCTCGTTATGAATCCCGTGGACACCAAGCAATTCCCTTGGCGAATGAAAATGCGATCGCTAGTATTCCAATGGTTTCACAACTAATTCACCAACTAGGACTCGATCCAGGTACAGTCATCAAGCCTGATCCATCGTTGATGGTTGATATAGAACAGCAGATGTACAACGTCTTTCACATTCCTGATGCGCTCGGTAGTCCCCATATCCCCGCACAACATGAATTTGTGATTCCCTTCAACATTAAATCGGTGGTGGGTTTTGGCGGGATTTTGCCTTCAGGAAATATGTTTGTGGTGATGATGTTTTTAAAAGTGGCAATTTCCCATACAACTGTAGATTTGCTACGTCCCTTAGCATTAAGTGTGAAAACTGCACTACTACCCTTTGATGATGGTAAAACCTTTGTAGATTCTTTACCAGTGACTTCTGTGGGCGATCGCAAAATTGCACAGTTAAATTCTCAAATTGCCACACTCACACAGTTATTAGATGTTTCTGAGCAAGTTACATTCATCCAGTCAGACCGCCTCGAACAAGCAATTACCGACTTACAACAAGCCCTCACTCAACTACAAACAACCCAAACCCAAATAGTTCAAAGCGAAAAAATGTCAGCATTGGGGCAGATGGTAGCCGGAATTGCCCATGAAATCAACAACCCAGTCAACTTTATTCATGGTAATCTCAGCCACCTTGATAGCTACATCCAAGATTTGGTGAGTTTGTTCCAAGACTATCAAACAGAATATCCCGACCCACCAGCCACCCTGCAAGCCAAACTCCAAGCAGCCGATTTACCTTTCCTCATCCAAGATTTAACCAGTATTCTCCAATCAATGCAGGTGGGAACTGAGCGAATTCGCCAGATTGTGCTGTCTCTACGCAATTTTTCTCGTTTGGATGAAGCAGAAATCAAAGAAGTAGAGATTCACGAAGGTCTTGATAGCACTTTGGTACTGTTAAGCCATCGTCTTAAAGCCCAAGGCAAACACCCAGAAATTCAGGTAATTAAGGACTATGGTATTGTGCCTTTAGTTGAGTGCCACGCTGGACAACTGAATCAAGTGTTTATGAATATTTTGGCAAACGCTATTGATGCCCTAGAAGAATCTAATAGAGGGCGATGTTTGTCAGAAATTCAGCAAAACCCGAACCAAATTACCATTCGCACTTCTATGATTGATGCTAACTGGGTGCAAGTTGCGATCGCTGATAATGGAGTTGGGATTGCTGAATGTATTCGCGCTAAACTCTTCGACCCTTTTTTTACTACCAAACCTGTCGGTAAAGGCACAGGATTAGGTTTATCAATTAGCTATCAAATTATCACCGAAAAACTCGGCGGCAAAATTGTATGTCATTCCACCGTTGAACAAGGAACCGAATTTATCATCCAAATTCCTGTACAAACAGAGGAGTCAGAAGTCAGAAGTCGGGTGTAGGAATGGTTGTACGATTGTTTCTCAAATCCTCAATGATTAATCAATATCTCCCCCTTGTCTCCCTTGTCTCCCTTCCCTTGTCTACCTTATCCCCCTTGTTCATATATCAAATAAATCTCATCATTTTTATTCTCTAGCAATCACAATATCGTTAGATTTAATCACTGCATAGGCTTCCTCTCCCGCAACAATACCCAACTCTTCAGCAGATGTTCTCGTAATCATTGAGGTTAGCTCTACTCTGTGAACAATTTCTAGTGTCACCTCACAATTAACAGCTCCAATGACAACTTTTTTCACCACACCCTTGAGAATATTACGGGAGCTAACTTTTAAAGCCTTTTTAGAACTACCAACTTCTACATTAGGTATTTCCGAATTTTCCTGATTTACCTGTGTAGTTGTTTGGGAAGTTGGTATTGAGGCTCGTGATGCTTGGTGTTTATTCAGACCACGCACAAGTTCCCGCAGAATCTCGGTTTTCGTGCGTTGAGAGTCCTGGCAAAACTCTTCGAGAATTTTCCGTTCCTCTTCTGATGTTTGAAATGTGATCCATCCTTGTTCTTTTCTTGGCATAATGTTACCAATTCAGTTGGTAAAGACTGGAATGACGCTCGGTATGATCCTACCAAGCGCCATTAAATTGCAGAAGAATCTATTGCTACACCATTTTTCTATGAAAAGAAGACAAGTTCTTTCCTTTTTTGGCACAGCACTCGCTAGTTTGTTACTTGCTGTTTGTTCAACATTCATTGTACCTTCTGTTGTCACAGCACAGTCGAACGTTACTTTACTTGTTTCTGCTGCTGCTAGTTTAAAAGATGCACTGGAAGAAATTAAACCGGTTTATCAACAAAGTAACCCCAACGTCAACATCAATTATAACTTTGGGGCTTCTGGGGCATTGCAACAACAAATTGAGCAAGGCGCACCAGCAGATATTTTTATTTCCGCCGGAAAAAGGCAAGTAGATGCTTTAGAACAAAAAGGGTTGTTGCTTCCTGGGACACGCTCGGTTTTGGCAAAAAACCGCCTTGTACTAGTTGTACCCAAAAATGTTACAGGCATCACCAGCCTTTACAATCTGAAAGAACCGAAAATCAAGCGCATCGCTATTGGTGAACCCAGAAGCGTTCCGGCTGGTCAATATGCACAGCAAGTTTTACAGAAGTTAAATATTTGGTGGCAAGTAAGCTCTAAACTGGTTTACGCCAACAATGTGCGTCAAGTTTTGGCGGCTGTCGAAAGTGGCAATGCTGATGCCGGGTTAGTATATGCCACCGATGCTAAAATTTCTGACAAAGTAAAAGTAGTTGTGGCGGCTGATGAGAAATACCACTCACCGATAGTTTATCCACTGGCGGTGGTGAAACGCACTAAGAATGCCAGTGCAGCCAAGGAATTTAGCCAATTTTTATCCAGCAGTCAAGCTAAGGGGATACTCAAAAAATACGGCTTCATCCTGCCTTAAAAAAGGAAGTCGGGAATAAAATTCGGGTGCGTTATACTTCCGCCATAACGCACCGCCAAATTATGATGGTACGTTAGGCGATTTATTTTGTGATAAAGTAGGTCGGAATCTGCGCTTAACGTACCCTAAAATCCAAAGTTTACTTGATAAACCATCTCTAAACCCTAATAAATACACTGCAAGTACAGTTAGCGAAGAGAAGTTAATCTCCAAAACCACAAAATCATTCTTGTGAAGCTCGTTTGCGGAATAAACCCGTCATAGTTACGCCAGTAATCAATAAGCCAACTAACCCTAAGCCGTTCAAAAGTGGGTAAATTTTTTCTAAATGAATGATTTCTAAGGTATGCAAGCCTAAAAGGAATTGACCTATCTCGTCTTGGTGTAACAATTCATGGGCTATGGTATAACCCATACCCGTTAATACAGTTAAAAATAAAGGCAAGCACAGAATAATGGCTATCTGACGATGATAGCGGCGAAACATGCGATTCATAAACTGTTTTTGAACAAGGTAAGTTTTAAGGTATCAGTTTTGCCATTGTTTAATACCGAAGTTTTATTAAAAATTTTTAACTTTGCGCTTTTATAGAGTTTAACTCTCAATTAACGAGCGATCGCATTTTCCTTTGATCCCAAGACAGTCAAATACAAAAGTTAAAAAAGTTAGATTTTTATGTATGCTGGATAGCCGAGTATGATAGCTATACATTTTTGGCAGTTATTATGGAACGCGCTATCTCCATACTGGGAATATTAGTCTTTATTGGCATCTCTTATGCTTTATCTGTAGAACGTCAAGCAGTTCGTTGGCGCACAGTAGCTTGGGGTTTGGGATTAGAGTTTATTTTTGCGTTGCTAATTTTAAAAACACCTTGGGGTTTAAATATATTTAAATCTTTGGGAGATATTATCAGTAATTTTCTAGCTTTTTCTGATGTTGGTGCAAAATTTGTCTTTGGTGAAAATTTTAAAGACCATTTATTTGCTTTTCAAGTACTGCCAACTATTATCTTTTTCTCTGCTTTTATTAGTGTTTTGTATTACTACGGAATTTTACAGCGAGTCGTCAATATACTTGCCTGGATAATGATTAAAACGATGAAAACATCAGGTTCAGAATCGTTATCTTGTGCAGGTAATATTTTTTTAGGGCCGACAGAAGCTGCGCTGATGGTTAAACCATATATAGGCAGTATGACTTTATCCGAACTCCATGCTGTGATGACAGGTGGTTTTGCCACAATTGCTGGTGGAGTTTTAGGTGCGTATCTTTCCTTTGGTATTCCCGCAGAACATTTAATTGCAGCTTTTTTTATGACTGCGCCTACATCATTAGTTGTATCAAAATTAATGTACCCGGAAACCGAAGTTTCTCAAACAGCAGGACAAGCCAAAATTGATGTCGAAACCAACTATGTTAACGTCATTGATGCGGCTACAACAGGCGCTATTGATGGCGTAAAATTAGCTGTGAATGTAGGGGTAATGATTATTGCTTTTTTAGGATTACTTGCGGCTTTAAATGCTTTACTGGGTTGGTTTGGTTCGCTTGTAAATTTGCCGCAATTATCCTTACAGTTGATATTATCTTTTGTGATGGCTCCTGTAGCATGGTTGATGGGTGTACCGTGGAAGGATTGTCAACAAGTCGGGGCGCTATTAGGAACAAAAACAATTTTAAATGAATTTATTGCTTTCTTAGATTTAAAACAGCTAATTCAAGACGGCAAAATTTCTCAACGTGCCGTAATTATTGCGACTTACGCATTATGCAACTTTGCCAATATCGGCTCAATTGGCATTACAATTGGTGGACTGACAGGTATGGCTCCTCACCGCCAACATGACTTAGCTCGCTTGGGCGTGAGGACAATGATTGGCGGATTATTAGCAGGTTTTATTACTGCTTGTATTGCGGGAGTATTAGTTTGAAAAATGACTGACATAAGGCAAAAGTAAAAAGTAAAAAGGCAAAAATAAGTTATAAATCTATGCTTATTTATATCAGTTTTGTATTACTATGGTGATAAACATTATCTCTATTTTTATTAACTTTTTTGCTCTCGAAATAACCTAGTTTCCAATTGTTTGGCTGTTTTAAATCGTTAATATGTCCCTGCAAAATCAACCAAAGCGCAATACGAGTATTTAAATATCCTCTAAGAACGCGCTCTTTGGGTTTTGGGTAAATTCCAGGAATGACAAAACCACTCACATTTAACAGTTGTCCGCAGTAAGTTTTATCTCCTGGTAATGTGAGAGTAAAAAAACCATCATTTTTATAACCATTGGGAATAATAAATGTCCCATATACATTATGTTGTCCCCGCCAAGGTGTCACCACTAAATCTACAGGATGAGCATAATATTTTTCTGGTGGGTAATTACTAGAATATTTCCACTTATCACAACTAACCAACGGTGAAACATCAGTGAATAAACAAAAGCTAACAATAGCAGCTAAGGTAAGAAAAAATATTAAATAAAAGAATTGATATCTTCGCACTGTTGGGATACTTAGACTATTTGTTGCTGTTCTATTTTAGCAATTGGGGCAAAGGTAGCGATCGCACACATCACAGTCTGTAATGCTTCTTACTACCCAATTGGTACTTAAAGTCCGTGGACTTAAAAGCATCATTTCATTTTTAATGATGACTATGACAGCATCTAACGAAAAAGATATTAGAAAACAATTTGGTGAACGTCTCCGTTACCTACGAAGTATTCGTAAACTTTCCCAAGAAGACTTGGCACACTTATGTGGCTTAGATAGAAGCTATATCGGAGGTGTTGAGCGTGGGGAAAGGAACGTTAGCCTTCTAAATATTAAGAAAATTGCGGATGCTTTGTGTATTTCACCGAGAGAGTTTTTTGATGAATAGCATTCCACAGAATATACGCCTTAAGGAATTAGTAATAGTTGCTAACTTAAACAAACCTTTTTTTGATGATTTTATCAGTTTCTTGCAAATGCAAGGGTATACAGCACTCTATGAATTTGTGCTTGAGAAAGATGCAAGTAAGGCCAAAAAGATTATCGAGAAATATTTAGACCGCAAAGTTTAAGTTATAAAAATCACCCTCCTGTAATTTGGGAGGGTGATATCTTGTAGTTTTGCAAATTGAGAGAAACTAAAACAAAATGCTTAGTAAAGTGTTACTCCTTGGTTTAAAGCATTTAAAAAACTTGCATAGTCATATTCAACTTGAGTTGCATAGTCTACAGCAAAGTTGACAATTTCGTTTTTAAATGCAGCTTTGTTACCACTGACAATATGAGTTACTTCTTTATCCACGCTATAGGGAACGATCGCATCATTATAATCCTTATCAGAAATAGCATGGTTTTTAGCTACAATTTTCCCTGCATATCCCATCGCATCCATGAATTTTGTTTTGGTGGTAAGCAAGGTATAGTCAAAGTCTTCCTGGTAAGGCGACTTTTCATGCAGCATAAAGAAGAGATTGTTTACAGTAGTATAGCCCACTAAAGGATCAGTGTTAGCCAACATTGCTTTTGCGGCAATTGTTACCCTTGCGCCTTCATGACTACTATATACAGAACTTGGTAATAAACCTGGAACCGCAATTGCTACTGCACTGCTGGTTTCTTGCTTCATTTCTAAAATGCGATCGTCATCCGTTGCAGAACTAGGGCCTTCAATTAGCAAGTAATATCTATATCTACCAAGACTACCAGTTCCTGAGCCTAATTTTAACCGAATATCTTTGAGATTGTAATAACTATTGCTGTATCGCTTACTGCTAGGAATAGAAGCTACATAACTACTCATCGCAGCACTAATACTAGAATAGGTGCTGCTAGATAAAGTTTGCAGTTCAGAGGTTGTCTGAAAAACGCGATTACCACTGCTATTTATCAGCGTATACTTGTTTAATAAACTAGAGCGACTTTTACTCGCAGCCTGTTGAATTAAATCTTTCACAACGTCGTTTGTATTACCAGAGTCTAAACGGTAAGATAATTCATCATTAGTTCCCTTAAAGTCGCTCATTTTGTTGAGATAATTATCTAGAAAATTCCGTACAACATCCTGAGCATCAGCAGAACTAAGGCCATTTTCTTTAGCTGCTAAAAGAATCGAAACCGCCATACGTCGTAAGTCCCAAACGTAGGGGCCAAGATAGCCTTCATCAAAATCGGTAGTATCAAAAACATTGTTATCATTACTATCTCTCATTCCCCCAAGATTCTGCATGTGCATATCACCTTCTAACCAAATAGCTGAGGTGGAAGAATTAACAAATGCTGAACTAGGTAATGTCTGCATATCATGATAAAAGATATGAGCAGTTCCGCGATAAAAGGCGAAAGGACTAGCCGACATTTTCTGCATTTTTGTGGCTAATTCTTGAGGTAGTTGAGTTGCAAATTGATGGTTGTATTGGTAGATTTCAGTTTCTAACCAACTTTGACGAGGATTTGCCGCATTAGCCGTAGATGCAAACCCTAAAGTTACAATTACCAAAACGACAATTGTCTGTATTACTTTAAACATAAACTTGCCTGAGACTTGTAAATCAATTTATATTAGCTAGATTACCTTAAAGTCTTACTATTATCCAATAATCAGTTCTTAACCTATTGTTTGAAATGCAAGTATTACTTATGAAAGTACATCCTGATTTATACTTGTATATTCATTCTTTTTAGAACTTGTGAGTTCTATCACAGCAGTAACCTGATTACTGAAATAAAATTAGTAATTTTATAGAAAAACATACAAAGTAATCTATGGATTTACTACAACTAAGTTTAGTGTTAGGTCAAACAATGGGAATTGTAGACACACAGAAAATTCAAGTAAAAGATAACCCAAACCAGGAAATAAATAGAGTGGTGAATCAATCGCAAATATCTACATTCCGAGGAAAATTGGTTTACGAAGAAATTCCGCCGTTCATGTCGGTTCGCGCTTATTTAGGCGAAGAATTTTTTCTGATTACCGATACATCAAACCATACTAAATTAGTCTTGCGTCCATCAGAGGAAGTATCTCACAACACATTGCAATCATTACATAATCAACAAGTAGAAATTACAGCCAAATATGTTCTAGGGACTCGCCCAAAAGTTACTGAAGCTGCTTGTCCTTTAGATGCTGATGGTGAATGTCTGCCTCAAGGTGAAGGTTATCAAGTATTATCGATAGTGTTGTTAAAACCACATACTAAATAAGTATTTATCTTGCTCTGTGCTTCAGTGTCTCTGCGTGATCACCTGAGTAAGTTTACTTGATATTTAATTCTTCATAGTTGCCAGTGTATACACTCACTATTGCTATACTGATTTATTTAGTTGCTCATTCTCAATAAAAACAAATTTATTGCTTTGATAACCATCACCAATTGATTAATCTAATATCATTAGGACTTACGCATCAAAACAAAAAATCAAGGGTTTTGGCGAGGGTGGGGGTTCAGGGGTATAGGGGTGTACTGATTCAAAATCCATACACCCCAAACCCTTTCACCCTGACACCCAATCTCCACAGATAATCTTTGTGCGTAAGTCCTAATCATATCCGGTAAATCAGTTATGATTCAACACATCTGTGCAGAAAGACAAAACTCTTTCTCCTCCTGCCCCCTGCGGTTGTTATGATAAGTCTTTTACCGGACACGATATTACCCCTAACGAACTTCGATTCAGCCAGGGCTAATTACCTATTAATTGTTATCGCTTTTGCTGGTTGACCAGATGCGTAAATCTTCCACATTCTCAGGTAAGCTTGCTCTAAATTGCGAGTATAAAGCGGAGTATCAAACAGTGGATATGTGGTAAGATTTTGGGCTAATTTCTGGTTAATTTGTTGTAATTTTTCAGGAGATTTAGCTAAATTAATTGCTAACTGTTCATAAGTCTCTAAACTGTTAGTTATCAACTCAGGTAAACCAATTGCCATTAACAAACTAGCGCCTACACGCGAAGGAAAAGTTTCCCCAGGACAGGTAATTACTGGCAATCCAGCCCATAAAGCATCACTCGCAGTTGTGTGAGCATTGCAGTATAAAGTATCTAAAAATAAATCTGCTAATTTATGCCTAGCTAAGTGTTTAGCCTTGGCTTCGGGTGGGGCAAAAATTAAGCGATCGCCATTTATTCCTCTGGATTCGGCTTCTCGGCGCAAATTAGCTTCATTAACAGCAGAGCGAGCAATTAACCACAAAACACTTCCTGGTATAGCCGCTAAAATTCTCATCCAAACATCGAAGATTGTTGGTTCAATTTTGTAGTGATTATTAAAGCAGCAAAAAACAAAACCTGATTCTGGTAAACCGTATTGCGAACGGGTGACAGGATGATCCGATATTACTTGTTGGTAATCGTTAACTTGGTAACTGTGTGGTAAAGTAACAATTTTCTCACTAAATGTATTAGCAAATTCTGGTGGAGTAACTACTGCATCGCCAATAATATAGTCTACAAAATCACTACCCATTGTTCCAGGAAAAGCCAAATAGTTGACTTGAATGGGTGCTGGACGCAAAGCAAGAATTTGGCTGCGGGAACCAAATGTATAAGCATTAATATCAACTAAAATATGAATTCCATCATTAAAAATAAGTTCGGCACTTTCTTCAATAGATAAATCTGCAATATCTTGAAAGTGTTCGCTATAATTTGCAATATACTGACGATATTTACTATTATCATCTTCACCACAAGAGTAAGTGAAAATTTCAAAATCTGCTTTATTGTGTAAACGGAATAAATTCTTCATTAAGTGGCTAGTAGCATGGGCGCGAAAATCATTGGATAAATAGCCAATGCGTAATCTACCTTTCAAAGAGCGTGAATGTTGAAAATTTAAACTTTGCCGTAATTGTTCCCATTTTTGAGATATGGAACTGCCATAAGTCTTAGCTACTTGCAAAAATAACTTTCTATCCCAAGGCTTGTTTAATGAATTGAATGGATTAAGGGTTGTTTGCTTACCAGTTGCTAATTCTTGAATAGTTTGTTCCCAAAGCTTAGTTAAATCTGTTTGACGCGATCGCCAGTCGCAAGTCATCTCTTTGAGATAAAATAAATTAGTAAACGCCTCAGCCGAACCGGGCTGCATTTCTAAAATTCGCTCAAATATCCGCTTAGGTTCGTTAACCTCGCCTTTGCCGAACATAGCTAACATTGTTAGCATTATCCCAAGACGGTTGAGAGCTTTAATATAATTTGGTTTAGATTGAATTGCGGAACGAAAACAAGCAATCGCACCTTCTAAATTATTTTGTGATTCTAAGACAATCCCTAGATTTAAATAAGCCTCAGCATATTCGGGATTTATCTGCAAAGCTTCCCGAAACTTCGTTGCTGCTTGGGGTAATTTACTTTGCATTTGCAAAACCAGACCCAAATTATTATGAGCAAAAGCATAATCTGGTTTACTTTGAATAGCAGCAGTCAAACATTTAATTGCCTCATCTAAATCTTGGGCATCTACTCGCAAAATACCTAAATTATTATATGCTTGAGCATGATGAGGATTAATTTCTATAGCTTTTTGATAAGCTAAAATAGCTGCCTCAGTTTGTCTCTGACTTTCTCTAATTACTCCTAGTTGATACCAAGCCGGAGCATAGCGAGGATGTTGAGCAATGAGTTTTTCGTATTGCGCGATCGCTTCGAGAATTTTCCCTTGTTTTTGTAATGTTAATGCTTCTGCGTACAAATGTTCTGCCGTCGGCCAAATTAATTCAGGTTGCGATGTATCTAAGAATTGGTGAGTGGGAAATTGGGAATTGGGAATAGGGATGATGGATTTATTTTCAGTTAATTTGATTGCAGATGATGGCAGATTTTGTTTAACTAAAGGCGAAAGAGGATCTAGATTAATTAACTGATGAATTTCATCACAGAGAAATCCCATAACTTGAGGGCAGTTAACCTTTGATAATATCTGCACGTCAAAAATTTCAGTGACTTCCCCTTCTAACCGCAACCAGTGAACCATTGCACCAGTTTTTAGGTCAATTACCATCAAACCGCATTCAGTTTCAGCGTTGTTATTGACTAGCTTGACACTATGATGACTAGTTTTAGATAACCCAACGATCGCATAATCTCCAACAAACGCCAACCCCCGCAACCAACCAGAACCCAAAGTCACCGCTTGAAATTTTCCACTATATATATCGATATAGCCAAATTCTCTGGTACCAGCATTCAACAACCACAACTTATCTTGATAAAATCGTGGCGAATGCGGCATAGATAAACCTGTCGCCACAACTTCGTCAGACTGAATATCTACCACACAACCGTTATTTTGCCATGTCTGCTGCCAACCATTCGCCACATCAGATTGGCTATAAGCTGTCACGTAGCGGGGTTTACCGTTCACTATCGCTAAACCATTCAACTGACAGCGATTTTCATTCACCAAATGAGAGATAAAACGAGGCTTCCATAAGGGAATGCAACTATAGCGATCGCTCACTGTTGCTACACAGTTTAACAAACTACTGACAAATACAATGCGGTTATTTTCTGTTTCTACCGCTAAATCCTGAATTCCTAAATCCCCAGTAGTATAGCCAACTCGCGGGATATATAACTTGTCATAGCCATCATAAATTTGCCCCGGTACTAAAGAATTATCTAACTGCCAAATTTGCCCTTTAGTACCCAGATAAATCCTGTCATCAGTTATGTATAACCCCGCAGCTTGCTCAAACACCCGTTCAAATCCCGAAATTTGCCCTTGGTGATTCACACCCAACAATATTAACCGCGAACTTTGAGGTGTAGTGATCGCAAGGCTAATCTGTTGAGATTGTAACCAATTCACGAAATTAGGGGAAGCAGAAATTTGTAGAGCGATTTGGCGTTTAAGTGCGGGTGTGACAATCATATTTTTCAGTTTAGGAAGGTAGATGGAAATCCCTCACCTACATCCACCCCCATAATAAGAGGGTTGTTGTAAGTTATTAATTCCCTTTAAAAAGGAAGTCAGGGCGGAGCTTGAAAATATTCAATCAGGACGAGTGTATGGCTATAGATAAATACGCTTCCGTTAAGATCCCCCCGCCTACGGCGACCCCCTTAAAAAGGGGGACTTGAAGAAAATTTCCCCCCTTTTTTAGGCAATACGCTTCAGTTAGTAAGATTTAATTCTTGAAGATCCCCCTCAATCCCCTTTAAGGGGGACTTTAAGAGACTCTTAGCCCCCATTAAAAAGGGGGCTTTGAATCTTATTCCCCTCTTGAAAAGGGGGGCTAGGGGGGATCAAAGGCTTTACTGAAGCGTATTGGGCTATAGATAGGCATTCAATCGCTTTACACCTACCTGACTAACTAACCGCAGATTTTACCTTCCAGTCACAGAGAAATAACATCAGTATGATTACTGTCTAACAACAATCACTTTAAGGCTAATACGTAAATATACGTAGTAAAATATCATTGAGCTTCATCTCTGTCGAAATCTTCCCAGCAGAGGAAAATTCATTTTTTTATATTAGGAATTATTTTGACATCTATCCTAAGTAAGAGTTATTAAAGATACAGCTAACTGAAGGTTAAGCAAACCAGGTTGTGCTGAAACACTCAACAGAAATACCTCACGCACCCATTCGCAACTCTGGAATGTACCAAGATTTTAGCTAGTTACTCAGTAAACATCTACACACTAACAAACAATGACAACATCAGTAACCTTTGCCCCAGTCATTAACTACAGTGGTATCCGTTCTTTTTCAACAGTAGTTGGAGATTTCAACAAAGATAACATCCTAGATTTGGCGTACATAATCCCCGACACCGAAAACGAGGGTTTTCTTTTCCTACATTATTCGTCGCATCAGGTAATAGCTCAGGGAGCTTTAACTTTGCTAGTGCCCAAAGCTACAGCGTTGGGTTTGGATATAATTCAGCCTATTATCCCATTGACGTAGCAGTAGGAGACTTCAACGGTGACGGCTACCTAGATTTAGCAACCGCCAACCCAGGCAGTAGCACAATTTCGGTGCTACTCAACAATAAATCTGGTGGCTTTAGCTCTGCCATTACCTCCAGCGTTGGAAATTATGCTTATTCGATAAAAATAGGAGACTTCAATAACGATGGCAAAGATGACATTGCCGCAGCAGGCTCTAGTGGCGGCCTATCAACGCTGTTAGGTAATGGCTCTGGTAGCTTCGGCTCTCTGAGAACCTTCTCCTACTCCGAAATAGGTTATGGCAACCCAGCATTAGGAGACTTCAACCGTGACGGCTATCTAGATGTAGCAAGTCCAGATAGGAACAGAATTTTAGTACAACTTGGCAATAGCTCAGGAAGCTTCGGTACTGCAAGTGACTACAGCGTTGGAGGTGCTGTCAGTGATGTAGCAGTAGGAGACTTCAACGACGATGGTATCCTAGATTTAGTCAGCACCCAACCAAATAACAATACTGTATCTGTGCTGTTAGGTGATGGTAGTGGTAGCTTTGGCACTGTGACTAATTTAGCTGTTGGGGATTATCCATACCGTTTAAAAGTAGGAGACTTTAACAACGATGGCAAGGATGATATTTTCACACAAAACGATAATGGTACGATATCAGTACTGTTAAACAACACCATCATCCAAGGCAACTTCACCAACCCCAACGACGACATTTTTGAAATCGGTGGTAGCGAACTTACAAAAGTCAAAATCAAAATCCAAATCAAAGGACGCAGTACCGCCTTACTCAACGAACTTGGTGTCTTCAACGTTGATGACGACGAAGGCAAAATCGAAGGTATCTTACCAGGCGCAGCAGGTTATCAAGAAAAAGCCCTAGCACGCGCCAAAACCATCTTCTCAGTTTTAAACAATAACCCCACAGGCTTTGCACCCGAAAACCTCAGCCGCATCCTAGAATTTGAAGGTGGTACACAACTACGCTTTTACTTAAAATCCCAAGGTAGCATCATCTTCTCCAGCACCACCACCCAACAAATCACCTCGTCAAGTGAAGGTGGCTTCTCCATCGGTTGGAAAGATGGTTCCCGTGGTAACTCAGTATTTGATGACTTGCAAATCACTATCCAAGAAACCGATGAAGATTTACCCATCGGCATTGGTTTACAAGGAAAATCAGAAGGTGAAGCGATTGATTTGCGTGAATATAGCGGTGATAGCTTAATTGCTGGCACTTTTAGCGTTTACCGCGAAGCATCATACAACAACTATGTCGGCTTTTATAAAGTTGTTGATGAAAGCGGTGGTATTGATACCAATGGTGATGGTACAGCCGATGTTCTTGTTGGAGACGCTGGTTATCTGCAAGCCGCAATTAACCAACGGGTGACAGGTATTGGTTTATCAGTCGGTAATCAAAGTACTGGTAATAGTGAGTCTAATTTTACTGGTGGTGGCATTTATGTACCATTCTTGGTGATTAATGGTGGTATTGATGCTTTGTTAGATAGCAATACCAGCAATGACCCAACGGTATTCTTTACGTTTTTAGGTGCCAACTCTGACAAAACTCAGCATGTGCGGATATTAGGTGATAATACCTTCGGCTTTGAGGATTTGGTTGGTGGTGGTGACAATGATTTCAACGATGTCATTGTCAAAATTAATTTAACTGCTCCGACGCAAAATTTATAATGTGTCATAGCTACCCAACTTTTTCAAAAAAGTCGGGGAGCTAAACACCCACAACCTGTCAAAATAATTTTGGCAAACTACTAGTAAGACTTTTAGCCTCTACCTGCTGACTCCTGCTTTTTGTCTCCTGTTATGCAAGGTATCCTCAAATGAGCATAAGCATCGCTCAGTTGGACAGCCTCTGGTGGTAAGTGCAGAAGTATACAGCATTTGTAGACAGCAGCTTGGTATTCTCGCCATTGCCTACGGATAACTGCACTTGTAGCATTGTTACCTAAATCTGTAAATTTTAGACCAGCCCTAGCCAGCCAAACTTCGACATCGGTGGTTTCACCAACTGGATCAGATATAGAAGTAGCGTTATTCATATTTTCAGTATATTTGCTGGATCAAAAGTTAAATAAGCCTTCAAAAATGGGATTGCGAAAAATAACTAAATATTATTGAGCCGAAAGCAAAATCATTAGTCGGTTTTGAGATATTTTACCTCTACCGCAGAGCAGATATTTGCTAGGGTACGTCAAAAGATATACAGTATCCTCAGTGTTGTAGATTCAGTATATGCAGAGAATTGAAAATCAGCAATTTGGTTTAATTGTCTAATTCATAAAATTAATTTATTGGAATAATATTTGATTGTAGCAATCAGAGGTTAATTTTAGCTGTCAATTTCACTAATCTTTCTCCGGCTGATTGCAAGGTATCGGTTTTTTTACTAAAACAAAAGCGGATGAATGAATTGCCTTTTTCTGGTTGACTGAAAAAGCTAGAACCAGGAACAACAGCCACCCCAATTTCTTTAATTAAATAATTAGTAAATTCAATATCTGTTTTGTAACCAAATTTGGCAATTTCAGCAAATATATAGTAAGCGCCTTGCGGTACAAAATAAGGAATACCTGCCTGATCTAAAATCGATAACAGATTGTCTCTTTTTTGATGATAAAGTTTAGCAAGTTCTTCATAATAGGATGGCGGTAGTTGCATGGCAGCAACTCCGGCTCGTTGCAATGGTGCAGGTGCGCCTACAGTGAGAAAGTCATGAACTTTTCTGATAGCTCCTGTTAATGCTGGTGTTGTCACAATATAGCCAACACGCCAGCCAGTCACACTGTATGTTTTAGAAAGACCATTGATAGTAATTGTGCGTTCTTCCATTCCCGGAAGTGTCGCTAGGGCAATATGTTGATTTCCGTCATAGAGAATGTGTTCGTAAATTTCATCTGTGAAAGCTAGAACATCCCACTTTTGACAAAGTTCAGCAATTATGGTTAGTTCTTCACGAGTAAAAACTTTACCTGTGGGATTGTGTGGAGTATTAATAATAATTGCTTTGGTTTTGTTGTTAAAAGCTTGACGTAACTGAGTTTCATCAAATCTCCAATCAGGGGGATGTAGCGTAATGTATCGGGGTGTTGCCCCTGCGAGAATTGCATCAGGCCCGTAGTTTTCGTAATAAGGTTCAAAGACAATTACTTCATCACCTGGATCAATAGTTGCTAACATCACAGCCGCCATTGCTTCTGTAGAACCACAGGTGACAGTGATTTGTGTTTCTGGATTAATTTCTAGTCCTAAATACCACCTCACTTTACTCGTGATCGCTTCTCGAAATGCTTTGTCTCCCCAAGTAATTGCATATTGATTAACATCAGCTTCAATTGCTTGATAAGCTGCTTGTTTCAACTCTAATGGACAGGAAAAATCAGGAAATCCCTGCGCTAAATTCACTGCACCATATTGGACAGCTAATCGAGTCATTTCTCGAATTACAGATTCTGTAAATTGTTGCGCTTTCGCAGAGATTTTTTGACGCTGAATTTCTCTCACCTAACTTCTCCTATGACTGGGGAATTAATCAATACTTTTACAGTTCTTGGGGATTGGGTCGCCAGCGTAAAACATAAGCTTCTAAAACGCGCACACCCCAATCGAGTAAAACGCTAATAAATGCCAAAACTACCAATATTGCCCAGGCTTGATCAACGTTTAAAGTTCCCTGGGCTGACATTAACAAATAACCCAATCCCTGGGTTGAACCGATATACTCAGCCACTAAAGCACCAACCAATGCCATACCTAAACTAGTACGAATCCCCGCAATTACCCAACTCAGCACTGAAGGTAATACAACCATATACAACATCTGCCAGCGATTTGCCCCCATTACTTGAAATGCAGAAACTAACTCGCGTTCAATACTTTGGAGTCCTTGATATGTTGTAAAAAATATTGGAAAAAACGCGGCTAAAGCTGCCAATAATACTTTTGAGAGTAATCCAATGCCAAACCAAACAATAAAAAATGGCGCTAAAGCAATTCTTGGTAAAGAATTAAATATCTGAACGTAAGGAAGGGTAATTTTAGCTCCTGATGGTGAATATGCTAAAACTATTCCCAGACTTACACCGCCAGTCATGGCTAAAACTAGTCCAGTCATTGCTTCTTGGAACGTCACAAAAATATGTTGAAATATACTCCCGCTAGATAGTAGTTGCCATATCTGCTGCACAATCAAACTAGGTTTACCAACAAGTGCTGGTTCAATAAAGGGAGAAATATTAAATGCACCTGTGCCGATTTCCCACACCAGTAAAATGACAACCAATGGTGTGATTTGGATGGCTAGTTGTATGATGCGTTTTTCCCAACTAATTTGATTAGGAAGAGAACTGATATTTTTTGATTTATTGTTACTAAAAGCAAGAGCAGATTGTCCCAGGGTTAAGCTGCGATCGCGGGTGGTTTTCATATTATGCAATTAAGTTTTTAACAGGGAAATCCCTCGGTCTGGTTGTAATACTTGCGTGGTTAACTCTGACCACATCTCACGCTGGATTTGTTGAAATTTGGGGTCAGTCCGAATGGCGATCGCCGAGCGTTCTGGAGGTAAGTCAATCTGAAATTCCTTGACAATTTTGCCAGGACGCGCACTCAATAAAAATACACGCTGTGATAATGCGATCGCTTCATCTAGGTCATGTGTTACCAACACAAATGTACATCCCGTATCACGCCAAACTCGTAAGAATTCATCTTGTAAAAGAGCGCGTGTTTGGGCATCCAAACTACTCAAAGGCTCATCAAGTAATACGACATCAGGTTGATAAATTAATGTCCGAATCAGTAATACACGCTGCTGCATTCCTCCTGATAATTCCCTCGGAAAACTATTTTCAAAACCTGATAAGCCATATTTTTCCAGCATAGCCAAGGCGATTTTTCTTCTTTCATACCGGGGTACACCACGAATTTCTAAAGGCGCGGTCACATTATCTATAACTGTCCGCCAAGGTAACAAAGTTTGCTTTTGAAATAAATAACCAATTTCTTTGATGCCACTGATATTAAAACTACCATTTACTTCTGTACCACTATTAATTAATCCCGCAATCACATTTAATAATGTACTCTTGCCGCAACCACTAGGGCCAATTAAGCTGACAAATTCACCAGCATTGATAGTCAAACTCACATTTTGCAATGCTTCAATCCGTTTATTCTTACTCCAGTAAGAAATGCTGAGATTGTGGGTGCTGATTGTCGGGACTGACATATTTTTGCTTATTCCTCATACTTGATCAAGCCAACTTTGCTGGAGGAAAAATTTCCTCCCTGGTCTGCCACTATGCAAAGTTTGTGTGACAAACTACTAAGCGCGACGACCTGCAAATTTATCAAATACTCCTTCAGTATAAGGAACCATTTTCTTAATAATTCCGGTGTCAAAGAATACTTTTTGATCAGCCAGATAAGCCTCTTGACTAATAGAAGCATCTTTAGGAACAGAGCGTTTAAGTTCTGTATTTAACCCTGTCAAAATAGCATCTAAATTTTTGCTATCAAACCGTTTACCCACCACTTGCAAAATTTGTTCTGGTGGGGTTTGGTGCATATATGTAAAAGTCCGATTGGCAACTTCAACTAATCTTTTCACCGCCTCAGATTTTTGGGAAGTTACACGTTCATGGCTCAACCAAGCACGAGTCATCGCCTCATTAGCACCAAAGTATTTTTTATGTACTTCTGGATCTAAAGCATTTAATAGTTGAAAAACTGCTCCTTCTTTGATGAGTTTGTGCAAGTCTGGCGCACCTGCGATCGCTGCATCTACTTGCCGAGATTTAATTAATGTATAAGTAGAAGCAGTGGTACTTTGAACATACTCCACATCTTTATCGCTCAAACCATTTTGACGCAGATATTTAACGAATACGGCCCAACTCCAAGTCCCAATTTCACCGGCAGAAACTTTTTTACCTTTGAGGTCAGCAACGCTTTTAATTTGAGATTGCAAATCAGAGCGCACAATTAAGGAAGTATCTACCAAATTACGACGATTGGCTACAACATTTAACGGCACACCCTTGAGGCGCGAAAGATAGACGTGTAAAGGTGCTTGGGCTGTAAAATCAATTTCCCCTGCAATCAGCGCATCGCGCATCTTTGCACTACTTTGAAAGGTAATGACTTCCGCATTTAAACCAGCCGCATTGAAATAACCTAAATCTTGTGGAATCCACACATCAATCGAGTTAATTCCGCTTACCGCCCCCAGTTTGACGCTGATAGTTCCTTGATTAGCACCAGGCTGGGTGATATTATTACAGGCTTGTGTCGCTAGAGCAGTTGTTACTCCTAAAGAAGCATATTTTAAAAAGTCTCTACGTGTAGGCATTGGCTTATTCAAGGTTTATTCAATCAGCACCACTTATTCAACAGAAAAACGTGGGGTTGCCAAATTTGGATCAGCCCACGTTTATCGGGCAGTTTCTTCAAAAATTAACCAACAGTCAAAACTCGGTTATCAACAATTTGCTGGAAGGTTGCATCAGGTTGAATCAGTCCCCATTTCACCATCCAGTTGTAAGTCCGATGAAAATCCGCCTCGCAGTATGGTGCTGGGTCTGCATAGCGCAAACGGTTGCGACGGAAGTCTGACGGTTCTAGATGAACAATCTCTTCAGATACGTCATCGATCAGATATTTCACATAGCGGGTGGGGTCTTCTTGTAAATCCTTCACCGCACGACGGATAGCTTTGTTAATGGCTTCAAAGCTGGCTTGATCTACTTCTGGACTAGCAATTTCTAGACCTACATAGTGAGCCTCGGCAATAATCTTGTAGCCGAGTTTTTCAGCGACTGTAATCCAAGGTTCCATCACCGCCACTGCATCAACTAGGCCATCACGCAAAGCGAGAAAGCGGTTGAATTGTTTGGGTTGACTACCGCCTTCAATGTGAACTACTTTAATCTCTTCTTGGGGAAGGAAGCCTTCAAGTGTTTGGATGGCGATGTAGTGGGAACCGTGATGAAAATTCACACCCACCGGTACATTAGCGAGGTCTTGGGGGATGTTGTAGGGTGAGTCTGGACGGACAATAATGGCTTGACTGGCGATCGCCGCCCGTTTAGCAATTACCTGTCCACCACGAGAACTGTCGTATGTGCGGCGTACTTGTCCCCATTCACAGGCGCGGTAAAGGCTGCTTTGGCCTTGCTCAAACAAAGAGGGGCCACCAAAAGAACTAACTTGACGATGATCATCAATTAGGGTGATGTTAGCTGGGCGATCGCCATAATTGCGTTTGACAAACTCAATCTCCAGCCCTAATTCAGCAAAGTAACCTTGATCACGAGCCACATAGTAAGGTAGTGAGAACACTGTGCCACTAATCTCGGTGGTAATTTTCTTGAGTGCCAAATTTGCGTTACTCAAGGGTTTGTCTCCTGATTTTTATCGGTCAAGAATTATTCTCCGGTAAATACACGGATTTAGTCAAGATTAAAAATATTTATTTACAGTAGTGCAGATGATTCTAATGAAGCAGTCAAACTTCAGTTATCAAAAAACATACGTATATAAAACTATAGGAATACGGTTTGATTACTGAATCTAGTTGTGTGGTGCGCGTTCGCAAAGCGTCTCGCAGAGAAGCGCAGCGCAAGCGCGATACGCAGAGAGTAAGAAATAAGCCTGATCCGGGTGTACTGATTTTTTTCCCAAATCAAATATGAGTCCTATAGATTACAATTTCTATAGATGATTATTATTGGAAATTTTAGACTCACATCAAATTGGTAGAGACTAAGTTCTGACTAATAATATTGCTGATTGATTACCTATATTGTGAATATTCAAAATAACTTGATTTTCACTTGATGTACAGCCCAAAAGTATCTTGATTTCTGTATCACGCTTTTCCAAATCTACACTACAGATAACAGATGTTACTCTTTTATGAGATAAACTTCCGATCCAGACATCAATATTAGAGGCATCCCCAGCTTGAGTATCTGCCAAATATCCATAGTCCAAAGGGTAAATGAAGGAGGCATATTTGGGATGTGTGCTTCCTTTTGAACGCTCAATTTTGATATTACTAGTAGCGACTAACTGATCTAATTTCTTCCAGAAGTCATTGCTTTGCGTCATAACGATGCTCATTAGATATCTTATTGACTTAACAGGTTTGGTAATAATCTCATATCATTAAATACAACAGATGCACCAACTTCTAGTAATGTTTCTGGATTCGTCAATTCTGCATAACCAAACACAGTCATCCCTGCATTAACTCCTGCTTTTACGCCAGTGGGTGTATCTTCAATCACCGCACATTCCTGGGGTAAGAAGCCCATTTTTTTAGCTGCATGTAAGAATACATCAGGATAAGGTTTACTGCGTTGAACATCTTCAGCACTAAATATTTTTCCTACAAAATATGATGATAATTTTGTGACATCTAGAGCTTTATAAATCCAATCATAGTTACTATTTGATGCTAGACAGTAAGGAATATTCAAATTGCTTAAAACATCATGTATTCCTGTTACTGGTAGCAAATCGCTGTCAAAAGCTTCTAAAACCCGTTGATGAAATTCATGGCTAAAATTATCCGGTGGAGCTTTACCAAGCATATTTGCAATTATCTCGATAGCTTGAGACATTGATTTGCCCACAAAAATCTTAAATATCTCGTCTAAAGTTAGCGTGAGTTCTATTTCTGTCAGCATTTCTAACAAAATTTGATTGGCAACTCGTTCACTGTCAATCAGCACACCATCACAATCAAAAATAATTAAATTGAATCTGTCCATGAATTAGTCAAAATTTTGATTTTTGTCCAATGACATAATACCAATTTAAGCTGAAACTGCTCTCCATAAATTATAGAGAGACGTTATATACAACGTCTCTCTATAATTTACTGCTGAATTGCATTTAGTTTATAGGATTTACGCATCAAAACGAAAAATCAAGGGTGTAGGGGTTCATGGGTATAGGGTGTACTTATTCAAAATCCTTACACCCCAAACCTTTACACCCTTACACCCAATCTCCACAGATAATCTTTGTGCGTAAATCCTGGCTTAATTGAGTGCTGATTCTGCTAATACTTTCTCAGATTTTTGCTTTAGGACTGTTGGTAAATCACTAGTTAATGGCTCACCTTCAACTATTTGTGATTTAAAGCCATCAGGCCCGACGGGAATGTCACCTGTAATCGTAGTGCGATAGAGTACGCGCTCTACTTCTACATGATCTAAATCTTGGGGTGCTAAATGTGAGGTGGCGCGGTTATCCCAAAAGGCAATATCACCATTGTTCCACCGGAAGCGAGTGGTGTAAGCAGGTTTGGTGATTTGGTTGAAGAATAACTCCAGTAATAATTCACTTTCTTGTGGTGAGACATCAAGAATGTGTGAAGTAAAGCCAGGGTTCACAAACAAGGCTTTTTCACCAGTCTCAGGATGAACGCGCACTACTGGGTGAATTGAAACTTGGGGATTAGCGGCAATACGCTGGGCATATTTGCTGTTGCTGGGTAAGCGTAAGCGTGCATTAAACCGATGTTCGGCTTTTAATCCATCAGCTAACTTCCGTATAGGTTCTGATAGACCCTCATAAGCTGCAACTAGATTAGTCCATTGTGTGTCACCACCAAAGCTAGGAACATTCACCGCCCGTAAAATTGAACCCGCAGGAGGATTTACAACCGCAGTCACATCGGTGTGCCAACGGCTTTCGTAGCTGGTACGGCGTAGACCATTGCGACGCTCAAAGCGGCTACGGTCAATTGGTAAGATTTGGGAAAAGCCTTCTATTGGCTCGTCTTCGTGGGGGTGTGCGTAGGTCACTTCACCAAAACGAGCCGTGAAGGCAATTTGGGCAGCATGATCTATGTTTTGATTGCGAAAGAATACGACTTTCCACTTCAATAATGCTTTGCGAATTTCGGCAACTACCTCATCTTGCAAAGGACGTGAAAGATCCACTCCATTAATTTCAGCACCAGTGAATCCAGAAGTAGGTTTAACTTCAATATGTTTGTAACCCATGTTTATTCTCCAAAGTTTGTATAACAGAAGGTAGAAAACAACCCTGATGAAATCTGCTGCACCACTAATCGGGATAGAAAACGAATGTCCGTAACTCTATACTTTCTCTTGGTGGTGCATCTGAAGGACTGGTAGGATCTTCAAAAGCTGTATGAGCCGCAAATCTAGCGCGTCCGTCTTCCGCAGAATCGAAACATTTGATAAACAGTAGTTCGTCTCTTTGCATTTGCGGAAAGTAGAACCATTGGTGTTCTTGGTTATACGTAACTGCGTAGGTTTCACCAATGCGATGTCTAGCGACAAGCCGCAAAGCGTCTACGCGGTATACTAAATCTCCGGCTACAAGGTCGCTTTGTGCAATACTTTGAGCATCACACACTGCCAACGGTGACTCTTGAATTGTTTGAGCAATCCCCCGCCAAACATTGATAATGGCAAACCTTTTTTGTAATAAACTACCAATGTCTTGTATACCTCTTGCGCCCAACTCTTTATAAGCCCTGGTATAACCAGATTTAGCGGTGAAATCGTTGTGTACACGCTTGGCAGGCTCTTTAATATTGTTTTCACCGGGCTTTGATTGTGCCGCATTCCGCAAAGTGTGATCAAAGATCACCACTTGAGTTGCACCCGTTAGTTCTTTGAGTATTTGCTCGGCTTCTGGGTAATAGATTTGACGGATTTCGTCTTCATCATAAAAGTCGCGGACGCTGGTATTGTAGGCATTAAAGGCAAAACCTTGCTGATCTAAAGAGATTTTTTCCGCGATGGCACGAGCATTATAAATAGGTAGTTGATAAGTCTGGAAAGTGCCGTTGGTACGGGTAACTCCTGGTGGTGGTTCATAAGTATAGTTGACAGGCTTTTCTGCCATCGGGATAAGATAGCTGAGATTAGCTTCTACCGATGGCAAACCATAAGCAAGCGGTTTATCTAGAACTTGATGATTGAAGCTCATAGGTTATACCTATTGGAAAATTATCAAAACTACGCAGATTTAGCCGACTCCCGCCTTAGCTGGCTGTTGCCACACGGCATTAGCATACAGTGATGGCTCAAAGTCTGGTGCAACATTGTCACTGGTAATTCGGGCTTCGTGTAGTGACCAGTCAGCAAAGAATAAGTCGTGGCTAATGCGTGAGACAATTGCTGGCACATCCCGCCGGATGCTGGGGACATCGCCGATGGGTAGACCAAAACTGACGAAGCCAGCCGGATTAAACACATGAATATCTTTGAGATAAGAAGCCGTACCAGGGACTTTTTCTAGATATTCATGAGCAGAACCAAGGTAAGGATAGGTGCTAAGTTGCTCGTTGCGTTGGTCGGCTGGCGGTTCGTAGCGATCGCGCCACAGGGCAATATGATGAGCAAAATCAGCTAGTTCTGGCCGTCTGGTGGGATCGACAAAGTAGCCAGTCCCCGCGATCGCAAAATCGAACTCAAACACATCATCATTCACTTGCGCCACAATGCGATCGTCTTGAGGATTCGCTTCTTTCCAAGGTGCAGATAAATGCAGATGGAAATTAGCAAAGGCTGTGACTCGCTCAATCGCATCCGGTGGTGGTGTTGAGCCAACTTGATTAAACCGCCAAGCTTGGAACCACCGCGCTGCATCAGGTAATTGCCAATAGTTATTGTAAGCTCCAGGATAACCCCGCACACGAATCACAGGCAAAGATGCAATTTGCGATCGGCGTGCAAATAAATGCACTTCCTTTGCACCTGATTCTAGTGCCACACCCGCCGCATCAAAAGCCGAAGCCGCCGCACCCAAAACAGCTACCTTCTTACCACGCAACGCCTCAAAGTCAATTTCTTCCGAGGTATGTGCATATAAATTGCGTGGCAGAGATGTTAATACAGAGGGGATGTTTGCCCCACCAGTACCAGCTACACCATTAGCAAAGATAATCTTACGTGTGGTTTCTACCTGTGTGACACCATTCACTTCCAGATGTAGGCGAAAGAAACCTGCGGCGGGTTCAACTCGCACCAACTTTGTCTGATACCGAACTGGAATGTCTAAGAAATGCCGATACCAACTAAGATACTCTGCCCATAATACTCTGGGAATGCGGTCAATAGCGGCGTATGCTTCAGATCCGTGTCGCGCCTCGTACCAAGCCTGAAACGACAGTTCGGGGATTCCCAGTTCTGGCCCTGGGAGATTTTTCGGTGTGCGTAGCTTTTTCATCCGCGCTCGTGTCAGCCATACGCCTGCATTAGCTTCGTTTTCAGCTGCATCGATAATTGTCACGCGGCCAATACCTGCACGTCGCAGCGCAAATGCAAAAGTGCTACCACTGCCACTACCACCTACTATGGTGACATTGTGGTCAATCTCTGGATGATCAGGTATCCAGTTTTCGGGATCGGGGCCGATGAGGCGCAACGCTTCGCGTGCGGCAAAATCAGCGTCAGTCGTTGTTGTCATATCGGTCTTTCAGGATGAAACGAGGTTTAAGCGAGATTCGTACTGGAAGAAAAATAATCGTTTGTCTGATGCCAAGATAATGTTTTATTACAACCAAAGTTAGTTGCAGACATTTATAGGACTTACGAGCAAACTTCGGGAGGTCATGGAGGAATGAGAGTTTAAGAGAGTTCTTGCGTAAGTCCTAATTTACTAATTACTGCGCCAAGAGTGAGATAAGTCCCAAGGATTTCGTGTTGTGAGTGATTGACCACAAATTTTTGTAGTAATTTACTCAGCAGATACAGCTTACATCTGTTGATACCAAAAATATGTACTGACGATCACAATCTTTGTGACCCTAATAATTAGTTTATCTAATATTAAGTTTTGCAAACAGCTTATGGTTCATGAAACCAAGTAAAAGAAAGGCCTTTTAGCTTACTAAAAAATCCCAATTTCTTGGGTTTTGGTGGAGGAAAAAATTGAGCATCAGGAGATATTTGTGGTGGTAATTCCCAAATATCACGGCTTTTATATCCTTCCCGTTCTGCTAAAGGATAATGTTCGTTAATTGCTCCAAATTCACCGTCTAATAATTCTCTTTCTATTTCGTGAAACATATTTTCACCATGAATAAAATTTTGAGAATCTGTACTTTGCTAGATAAGATTCATATCCTATTTCTGCTTTACTACTCCCAACTCACCATTCCCTACTCCCTATTTATTTTGATTTCTGCTTTACTACTCCCAACTCCCCATTCCCTACTCCTTATTTATTTTGATTTCTGCTTTACTACTCCCAACTCCCCATTCCCTACTCCTTATTTATTTTGATTTCTGCTTTACTACTCCCAACTCCCCATTCCCTACTCCCACCTTTAAAGCTGACTTACCCAAAGAGGAACAAATCACATCATTTTGTGGCGTATGAATCCGACTACACAGCACATCTCGATAATGTCTTTCCAGGGGATTTTTTTTCGATAAACCCGGATTTCCGATTAGTTGTAAACCAGTTTCTACGGCTTTAATTGCATTATTGGTGACTAAATATTTAACTGTTTGTGCTTGTAAATTTACCTTCGGATCTGGTTCACCTTTATCAATATCTGTTGCTAGACCATAAATTAATCGCTGGTTAGCATAAAGTAAGGCTTCAATTTCACCAACAGCTACTTGAAAGCGGGGTAAAGTTGCGAGACTTGCGCCTAAATTAGTAGGCGATCGCTCATTCAAATATTCCACTAACCAATCTCTGGCGGCTGTTGCTACACCTTGATACAAAGCACTCAACAATAAACTGCCAGCAGCCAGCATTAAGGGGTCGGGTTGTGACCAAGCTTTTAAAGGACGCACATCCAAGGCATATTCTGAAGGAATGCCAACATCTTCTAAAATCAAATCGTGACTGCCCGTTGCCCTCATCCCCAAGTGATCCCAAGTTTCCACAATCTTGATCCCTGGAAGATGTCGCGGAACCAAAAAACTCCCTATTTGCGGTTCTTCATCTTCTGTTCGCGCCCACACTACGAAGTAACGCAAAATCGGACTGCCTGTAGTGTATTGTTTGTGACCAGTAATTAACCAACCATCAGCTGTCCGTTTAGCAATGGTAGCTGGTAATCCGCCTCTGGCTGGTGTGCCTAATTCCGGTTCCACACGGGCAGCATTGAGTAACGCAATATCTTGCACAGACTCTCGACACAATCTTTCATAAACAACCGGATGCCAACGTCGGTGTCGGGCGGCGTTAGCGTGTTGTAAGTAGTGCATTGTTAGCACTAAAGCAGTAGAAGCATCTCCACTAGCTATCTTTTCAATCACCCGACAGGCTGTAGTGTATCCCACCGCTAACCCGCCAAACTCTACGGGTACAGTCAGACTTAATAATCTAGCTTTGTGCAGGGCATCAAAGTTTTCAAAGGGAAAAGAACTATCACTGTCATGGATAGCGGCACGAGTGGCAAAATCAGCAGCCAGAGAATCCACAAGTTCAAACAGATTGGGTAAGAATTTTGCTGTTGTGGTAGCTGCTTCTAAAACAGGTGGTTTGGACATTTAGCTAATCCTGAATTGGGGGTGTAAGGGGGTTAGGGTGTAGGGGCGTTAGGGTTCAAGGGTGCAATTTTTCCCCTATACCCCTATACGCCTACACCCCTACACCCTTAGTTTGATTTGCATTTATTAATATCTTCGTTAAAACTGTTATCCCACAGTTGTTTGACTTCAACCTTGGCAGGAATTACACCTGCTTGAAAAAAGGTATCTGCAACTTTTTGTTGAGAAGCTATGGCTTCATCAGAAATAGGCAAGATTTCTTGACGACGTTGTTTTTGACCTTGTTGGGCATCTTGATAAACTATGCCTTCGTCAACATTAATGGCGGTTGAATATGTCTTTGACCATTGCTTGAGGTTAGATTCCCGCCAGTTTTGGGATTTTTGTAAGCGACATAAGAAATCTGCGATCGCTCCTTTTTTTTGTGGATCTGCGATGTCTTCGACGGGCTACGCCTACGCATTTGGTGAAGCAATAATCACAAAATTACCGCTTAAAATATCTTGTGCCGATTCCAACACCCGCGCCCCTTCTTTTTGGGCTTGGGGAATAGAGTAACCGTAAGTCGCCCAAGCATCTAGTTCGCCTTTACGAAAAGCCGAAAGTCCATCGGGTATCGACAACGGAATCGCATTGATATCCTTCATCGTCAGCCCGACTTTTTCCAACATTTTAATTAAGAAGTAGTGGGCAGTTGTGGCTTTAACGTAACCGACTTTTTTACCTTTGAGATCAGCAATGGTTTTGGCCGTTGAGTTCTTGGGTACAAGCACAACTTGACCAGTCGTCGGCCCTTTGAGAGTAGCGATAATTTTGACCGATGCTTTCGATTCAATCGCAAAAATCGGCGGAATTTCACTAGCCGAAGCCAAGTCAATTGCACCAGCGTTGATGGCTTGTACCATCAAATTGCCACCAGTAAATTCAGTAAACTGCGTTTTGTAGGGGAAATTATCTTGTCCAGCTAACTTTAAACTCAAATCCCAACCACCTTTGTACTTAGCCACACGTAATTGAGTTGTATCCGATGCTGCCACTTCAGAGGGGGTGGGATTTGCTGCGATCGTTGTTGGACTGGTAGACTTAACCTCTGAGCAAGCCGTTGTTGCTAAAGCCAGGAAACAACCCAGAGATAAAATAAAATTCTGCCGCAACCAATTAGTAGACACGTTAATTTTTAGGTATAAAAAGACAATTAAAGAAGGCAGTGGTTCGACTTCGCTCACCAACCAGGTAGGAGGCAATTTTTTCTAGTTATGGCAGTAAGCAAGTTGGTTAGGGCATCGATAAATAATAAAACTTAGACAGTACAAAGCTTTTAACCCTGTCACCCGCATCTATTACCTGTTCCCTACACTCCTTTTCTCTGCAATCATCACCGACTATTCCAACAAGTCTGGTTCTTCCCGCACAATCCGGTCATAGAGAGGCTGAAAACTAAACCAACCGCCCGTATGAGTTCCTACTTGACCATGAGTAAAACTTGCAGTTTCATGATCAATCGGCAGTGGTTTGCCAGCCGCTTCTGCCAACAATTGGGCTTGAGCCGATCGCTCAAAAGAGATGTACCAAAAAGCCGCCTCGTCTACTGTCTGACCCACAGTTAAAAAGCCATGATTCCGCAGGATGACAGCCTTTTTATCTCCCAAAGATTCAGCAATTCTTTTACCTTCGGAAGTATCTAAAACTACGCCTTTGTAGTCGTCAAATAGCGTATGGTCTTGATAAAAAGCACAAGCATCTTGAGTTAAAGGGTCAAGCAAACGACCCAAACTTGACCAAGCTTTGCCGTGTAGCGAATGAGCATGAGCAGCTGCAACTATATCCGGTCGCGCTTCATGCACCTGGGAATGAATCGCAAAGGCGGCGCGATTTACAGGCGCATCACCCTTGACCACTTCCCCTTCTCTATCAACTAATAACAAATCAGAAACACGGATATGACCAAAGTATTTACCCAAGGGATTCACCCAAAAATGGTCGGTAAATTCAGGGTCACGGGCGGTAATGTGGCCTGCTATCCCTTCGCTAAAGCCAAAACGACCAAACAGGCGAAAAGCTGCTGCTAGGCGTTGTTTGCGATAAAGACGTTCTTCTTCCACCCGTTCAAATACTGGTGGTTCGGGTCTAGTGAAATTTGGCATAATTTTTTCCAGTGCTGAACAGCTATGTGTGGGTTTTCCTTGTTTTATTTGAAAAGTACATTGGAATATCCAGAGCGAAAAGACCGCACACTCTTTTGTTGGGGATGATAATGATGTCGCCAAATGCTACCAGTATCATTCCCCATAACATGAATTGAGATTGATGGCGCGAAGACGTTAGTAGCTTTGACAGAGTGAATATCGTTATCTGGAGGTAATAAATGATAAATATCCCCAGTTTTCACTTGATAAGTTCCTACCGTTTCTAAATAGGCGTATCCTTCTAATTCACCGTTATCTACGCGACGATATACTGTTTCTTCTTGTTTACCTTGATACAGTCCAACTAGTCCCCAAGATAAGTGATCGTGGACAGGTGTAATTTCATCGGGAGGAATCACCAAACTAAAAATAGTTAAGGAGCGATCCTGAGAACGATACAGTAACCATTGTCCGATTCCCCCGCCTAAACCACTGTCAGGATTTGGCTGGGCAAAATTTGTTGGTAGCCAGTTCTCTTTTTTTAGCAGTGCTGCAAAGTACGGTTCTAGAGTATTGAGAGTTTCGGCGCGGTTATGAGTCGTGCTAGAGATAATGTCTTTAGCTGTTGCTACAAACTCACGCAAATCAGGGCTATCAACAAACCATTGGTCTGCTTGTAGAGGTTCAAGAACAGTTGTCTGAGGCATAGATTTAGCTGATTTAAGCTACGGTTGCTGTTTGTCTTTCTAGTCGTTGGACTTCTTGACGCACCAAAGGAATTACATCTCGACCATAGGCTAGAGCATCTTCCACTGGGTCAAAACCACGAATCAAGAGTGTTGTTACCCCAGCTTTGTAGTAATCAAATAATGATTCTGCTACTTGTTCTGGAGTCCCAACCAAGGCTGTAGTATTACCCCGCGCACCAGTCGCAGCTGCAATTGGTGTCCATAAACGCTTATCGTGGATTTCCCGTTCTTTGGCAAAATCCAGCAACCGCAAGGAACCCACAGCTTCAGGTACTGCCGGAGCCTGACCACGGATTTCATTAATCCGCGAGAGAATATAATGGGCTTTTTCCCAGGCCTTTGCTTCGGTTTCGCCCAAAATTGGACGCAAGGAAATACTGAAACGTAAATCTTTCCCTGGCGGTGCTGCGGCTTTCACTTCAGCAATGCGTTGTTTAATCGCGCCTATGGGTTCTCCCCAAAACGCATAAACATTACTGTGCTTTGCACCTACACCCACAGCCGCACCAGAAGCACCACCAAAATATATAGGAATATGTGGTTGCTGTAAGGGTTTAACGTCCGAAAATGCGCCTTTGAATTGGTAAAACTCGCCTTCATAATCGAAGGGTTCTTGACTTGTCCATACTCGTCGCACAACATCAAGATATTCATCAGTTCGACGATAGCGAGTATCATGGTCAAGCCAGTCACCATCACGCTGTTGTTCAGCATCACTACCACCAGTAATGATATGTACGGCAACACGACCATGAGAAAAGTGATCTAATGTAGCTAATTTACGTGCGGCTAAAGAAGGAGACACAAAACCCGGTCTATGAGCCAGTAAAAACTTGAGTCGTTCTGTTGCAGCAGCCACATAACTAACAACGTTAAAACCATCTGGCCCTGTGGAACTATAACCAACTAGCACCCTGTCAAAGCCGCCATCTTCATGAACTTTGGCAAAGTTACGCACATAGTTTAAATCTATACTTCCCCCCGTAATTGATACGGTAGGACTATGTAACTCTGACGCATTTCGCGTACCAATCATGCCAATAAATTCAACAGGCATAAATATCTTTACTCCAAGTTATTAATCATGAGTCAAAAATTCTTCTCCCTTGTCTCCCTTGTCCCCCTTGTCTCTCTTTTCCCCCTACCTCACCTAGAAGCAGTAGTTCCCAAGGGACACACAGATGCAGCAATATCTACTTTTTGGGGAATAATTTTTTGTTCTAATAACCAATCAGCCGTTTTTTGGAGATTGGCGACATCTTCACTATTGGGAAAGACGTAAGATTCAGGGCCGCGATTTTTAGTAACTTGTTTGGCTACTGCATCCGAAAGTTTTAATTCTTTAACTAAAAAATCTGATGCAGCATTAGTATTTTTATTTAGCCAATCACCATCTTCACTTAAAGCAGTCAGAGCAGCTTTAACTGCTACAGGATTTTCTTTGGCTGCATCACCGCGCACAACCATAATGCCGTAGGTCGGTGCAGGGTGTGTCGTGGTAATTCTTCTGGCTTTATGTTCTAATTCCGCAATCGAAATATAAGGTTCCCAAACTGCCCAACCATCAACAGAGCCTTGATATAAAGCAGGCGCAGCGTCATTTGGTGATAGATAAACTCGCTGGACTTTTTCTTTGGGAATCTTTTCTTTTTCCAAAACTTTTAATAAGAGATATTCGCCTGCGCCACCTTGATTCACGGCTACTTTTTTACCGACTAAATCAGCAGGTTTGCGAATAGGAGAATCACCACGAACTAAAATAGCACTGCCCAAAGAATCAGGACTCGGACGCTGTACAGAACCAATACAAAGAGGCTGTCCCGCCGCAATTCCAGAGATGGTAGGAATATCACCACACCCGCCAATATCGGCTCGATTACCATTGAGAGAACTTAACAGCGTAGCACAACGGTCAAATGGGCCACTCCATTCAACTTTAATATTTTGTGCTGTTAACTGACGCTCTAACTCACCTCTTTGACGGGCTAGGGGAATAATGCCGCCTTTTTGGTAGCCTAAGCGAATGACATTGTTTTTCTCTGTTGTTTTGGTAGCAACAGTATTTGAATTTGAGGTTGTATCGGACTTAGCTGAGACATTTGTAGCTGTTTGTTGGCTGCAACTAGAAGCGATCAATCCTATCAAAGAAACTGCGATCGCTAATATCTTACCAGTAGAATATTTTTTTGTATCCGCAAAGCGGTGGTCTTGGTCATTATTCACCACAATTTACTCCTTGATGTCAATTTTTAGGAGTTTAAGCAGCCATATTGATGATGATAGCAACTTAAATACATTAAATCGACCGATTTACCGTATTTAATAAAAATCAGCATACCATCTTTCGATAGACTGCCCAAACCAAATCAATATTTCTTTATCTCTGAACCAGAGAATAAAACCTTGGCATGAGACATTTTTGCTAAAAAACTGGTACAAGCCTACCCTTATATTCCTGATTGATAAAATCTTTGACTTTAGGGTCAACGAGTAGCTTATTTAACTTTTGAATTTTGGCTTCATTTTCTCGACCCTGCAACGTCACGAACGCCAGCGCATATTTTTTATCTTTGGCTGTTTCTTGACCCATAGAATTAGGTTCTATCCCTGCCAGAGCAACAGTTTGAGCCGAAGATACAATAAAATCTACGTCATTAATGGCGCGGACTACTTGTACACCTTCGACTTCTTTGATTCGCAAGTTTTTGGGATTAGCAGCAATATCTCTTCGGGTAACAAATTGTGGAGCATTTTCTTTTAACTTAATTAGACCATTTGCTGCTAATAATCGCAATCCTCGGTCGTTATTGATGACATCATTCGCAATTGTGACAGTTGCATTTTGCGGAATTTCGCCGACGGATTTGAGATTTTTTGAGAAAAGACCAAGTGTGTTTAAATAAACTGTATTTAATGCTACTAAATTTATTTTCAATTCCTTCACAGCATTATTCATAAATGGTCTGTGCTGAAAGAAATTGGCATCAATTACCTTATCTCTCAAAGCTGTGTTGGGTTGTATCCAGTCATTAAAGGTAACAACTTGAATTTCTAAGCCTTCTGCTGCTGCTAGATTATTATTGACAAATTTCAAGATATCCTGAGAAACTACACCAGTTACGCCGACTTTAATTATTTCTTTTTGCTCTTTTTGGCTAATTGTCTGCGTACTATTATTAGATTCTTGGGTTGCTGGTTGGCTACAACTGGCAAATATTAAAGAAGCAGTTAGAGAACCTAAAGCTGTTAAGAAAAATCTGCGTGTATTCATAAAAATTTTAATTAAGAAGGATGATGGAAATTTCTTATACCAATTCTGTGTGAAGTTGCGATTAATAAGAAACGAACCGCAAAGAGCGCAAAGTACACGAAGAGAAGAAAAGAAGAAGAGAGGGTTTGGTACAGTTTTGCAAAGAAATGGTTTTACAGTTTTTGAGCATTGCATAAATACGGAATGAAATCATAAAATTCCACTTTTAAAACTCTTACTCTTTGCGTCTTTGCGCCTTTGCGCGAAAAAAATTCATCCCCATAATCAGCAATGCCGGTTTTTGTTTAGCGTTTTCGCATACGTTGAGCAATTAAATCACCTAAGAATTGAATAATTTGCACCAATGCAATTAAAACCACAATGGTAGAAAACATTACCCCTACATCAAAGCGTTGGTAGCCGTATTGAATGGCTAAATTCCCTAATCCACCACCACCTACAGCCCCAGCCATAGCGGAGGAGTTAAGTAAACTCACGATTAAAATTGTCATCCCTAATATCAGTGATGGAAAGGCTTCAGGAATCAAGACTTTGAGAACGATTTGCCAATAATTGCATCCCATTGCTTGGGCGGCTTCGATGAGTCCCTTATCAACTTCTAAAATGCTGGTTTCTGCAATGCGTCCAAAAAATGGGATGGCGGCGAGGGTAAGGGGGACTAAGGCGGCGGTGCTACCGATGGAAGTACCAACAATTAAGCGGGTGAGTGGTGTTAAAACGACAAGCAGAATAATAAACGGAAATGACCGTCCCGTATTCACGATCGCACCTAAAACTTTATGCAATTTGGGAAAGTCTAATAAGTTACCAGGGCCAGTCATTACCAACAATAAGCCCAAGGGCAAGCCTAAAAAGATTGCAACTAGGGCAGATATCCCAACCATATAAAAAGTTTCACTAGTGGCTTGCAGTAAACTTTGGAGTAATTCTTGCCCTTGCATTCATACACCTCTCAACATAATTTTTAGTGAATGGACTCAAATAAACTTTGCGTTCCTCCGCGCTTACCTCTGTGTTCCTCTGCGTTTAAAACCTAAGTCCAGCCTGTTTCAATAGTGGTAGAACACGCTTACCAAATAAATCTAAATCCGGCTCGAAATCGTAAAAAGCTATCTGAAAACCATCAACACCAGCTTTATTGAGTTGCACAAGTTGTTCGGTGATTTGTTCTGGTGAACCAATGAGTTGCACGTTCCCACCGATCGCACTGCCAACGCTATGACGCAGATTTCCTTTTTTATGCCCTCTCCAAGCGTGTGCATCGCTGCTAACAAGGGAACGTCCCGCAATTGATTCATGATCAGCCTGGTCAACAATGGCTTGGGCGTATGCTTCTGCCTCTTTTTCCGTTTCACCCAGGACAATCAACGGATTTAGCAGCGTGCGGACTTGTCTACCTTGGGCGATCGCAGATTGTTTTACACGTTCTGTATGGGCGGGTAAGGATGACAAAGCACTGTCTATATCTCCGCCAGCCGGACTGGTGATAAACACAATATCAGAATGACGGCCTGCAAACTCGATACCTGCATCTGAACCAGTGGCGTTAACTAAAACAGGACGACCATAAAGTGGACGAGGGCTAATGTAAGCATCTTTGAATTGCCAAGAGCTTTTTTGACTCTGGTAAGAAAAGTTCTCAGTTTCTGACCAAAGTCTCTTTAAGACAGTGACAAATTCATCAGCCATTTCGTAACGGCGATCGTGTTCAATTTGACTCCAACCGAACAATTCATGCTCATAAGCCCGGTGTCCCGTGACAACGTTAATTCCCCACCGACCTTTGGAAATGTGGTCTAATGTCGCCCCAAATTTAGCTAAATGAATGGGATGCCAAGGCCCATAAAGAACGTGAATGGTAGAAATTAAGAGAATCCGCGAAGTCATCCCCGCCAGAGAAGCTGTTGCAATGAAGGCATCTAAACCAGCTTCCGTGCGAGTCGGCCCCTGTCCACCCTTGGGTTGCCATGTGGAATAACCAAAAACGAGGTCAAATCCCAATTCCTCAGCTTTTTGGGTCAACTTGGCATTGTAATCAAACGACCAATCGGTAGTGCGAGGTAAATATGATGAACTCCAGCCACCGTGATGAATTGGTAAGAATAACCCTAGTAATACAGGCTGTTTGAGAGCTTGAGATAATGGACTATCAGGATAGTCTGTGGGAGAGGCGATCGCTTTTATCTCCGTTCTGACAGCAGTAGTATCAATTACGCTCATAGTAGAATTTCACAAATAAAAGTCTTGTTAAGAAAGGATGTGAGGGTATAGGGGAGTAAGAATTAACGTGAATTTGATGAACCTCACCCCCAACCCCTCTCCGACGCGGAGAGGGGCTTTAACATCCCCAAATTATGAATGAAGAATTGACTTTTTAAAGCCTCTATGCTAAGTGTAGGGGAGAGGTTTGGAGAGGGGTAACAAAAATAAATCGCATATCAAGTTCATCTCTTACCCCTACACCCCTACACCCCTTAAAAAAATCCTCTCTGCGGTAATGGCGTACCGTTTATCTCATAGTCTCCAATCGCACGAGCCTTAAAGTGATTGGGATTATGTGAGGATAAAGTACGGGCATTGCGCCAGTGACGGTCAAAGTTTGAGCTTTTCTTGGTTGTCGAAGCTCCGCCAACTTCAAATAGTAAGGTGGCTGAACGTAAAGCTAAATCATCAACAATTAATTTGGCTTTGGCTGCATTCAAAGAAGTTTCTAACGCTACAGCCGTTTCTGTTTCTTCACCTTGGGCTTTAGCCGCAGGCAGGCGATCGAGTCCATCGGCGGCGGCTAAAACGATCGCTTCTGCTGCAAAGGCATTAGCCGCAATTTGTCCGACGGTTTGCTGTAAGATGGGGTCTTCTGCTGCTTGCTCGGATACAGCATGGTAAAAAGTCCGAGGACGTTTATGAACGAGGTTTGTGGCATCACGCAGCACGCTACGAATAATGCCAGCGTTGATAGCAGTCAAAAATAATTGCGGGATGATATTGTATGGCAAATTGTCTTTGTCTGTGTCCGTCTCAAAAAATACTTCACTTCTCTCAACACGGACATTAGTAAAGTTAGTTGTTCCTGTGCCTGTAAGCCTTTGACCAAATCCATCCCAGTCATCTATAAGCTCAATCCCATCGCGGTTTGTCGGGATGAGAATAAACGCCGTAGTGTCATCTGGTACTAGTACACGCACAAAAATCAAGTCTGCATAAAGGCTGCCAGTGCTGTAATACTTCGTACCATTCAGACGATAGCCGTCGCCATCGGGCGTTAATTTTGTATTCACGACTTGACCACCGCCAGCCCGTTTAACTTCTAATTCGGTGGAAGCGAGTCCAATAATTGCCCCATCAACTACTTCCTTTAGCCAGCGACGATTTCTTTCGGTGCGTTCTGAGCGCAAAATTCGCTCCGTGACAGAAAAATGATTCCGCACAATGTGAGCCACGTTCGGGTCAGCATCGCCTAACTTAATCACCACCTCGAATAATTCCCGCGCTGTGCTACCGCCACCACCTTCAGCAACGGGGATTCGCAATGCGCCTAACCGAGAACGCCGGATTAATTCAACTACATCAAAAGGTAAGATGCGATCGCGATCGCGTTCACTTGCTCCCAGAGCTATATGATCAAACAACTGCTGGAGTTCCGGCGAGTTAGTTCTGACTGGAGCCGAAAACTGGATTGTTGTATCTGCAACTTTTTCTAGACTTTTAATCATTATTTTTATCTCCGATGTAGAAAATCTATGTTGGCAAGTTGTAAGCAACTAGTAGTCTGCCAAGGAAACTTTGCGTTGTGGTCAGCAGAGGAGCAGAGGGGCAGGGGGGAAAGACTTACTGCAAGTTTCTCCCCTGCTCCCTTGCTCCCTTGCTTACCTCCACGTAGCAATTTTGGGTTGGTACACTACTAGTACAGTGCGGCGTAAATAAACTTTCATCGCCGTTTTGTTGATTCGCCTAGAACACCAATTCAGTAATCTTGAAAGAACCTCTCCCCCTACCCCTCTCCTCGTAGGAGAGGGGAGTTTGACTCCCCCTTCCCTCGTAGGGAAGGGGGCTGGGGGGTTAGGTTTGAGAGAAAGTTGCACACGGTGTTATATATGGAGAGAATGTCAAGAATGCTTCTATATCTGCGGCGATTACCTCTGGTAACAAATTTAAGTTAAGCTAAACACCAAGAAAGAACTAAAAATCTACTGAAATACCGTAGATTGATAATCCTAAATTTTCCCTAAGTTGTCAATCTTTTATCAACCCAAGGGCTGGCGTTGCTGATTGACCCATAACTGAACAGATGGCCGTTGCCATTGATGTTTAGCGTATGTCACCAAATTCTCTGGTACTGGGTCGCCATTCAAAATTAGGCGATGGAGTATGAGTGCGAGGTCAACATCGGCGATAGACCACTGACCAAAGAGGTTTTCCGTATTGGCAGATAGTAGTAACTCGGCGGCGAAGAACAATTTCTCGGCGGCGGTTTGCGCCTTTTGTGATAAAGGTGGCTTTGTTGCCCCGTAGAATATCACTTCAGTAGGACGCTCTTGTTTGATCGGGTTAAGATCGCTGCGGAGCCATGCTTGCACCTGACGCGCTCTTGCCCGATTCTGTGGTTCTGCTGGGTATAACGGAGTACCAGGAAAAACTTCATCAATGTATTCTGCGATCGCCGAAGACTCCGACAATGAGAATCCATCGTGAATTAAGGTCGGTACGCGGCTCGTCAAAGACTTAGTGGCAAAGCCTGGTTCATGCTGGGCTTTAGCCGCAAGGTCAATGGTCTGGATGTCGAATGACAGTCCTTTTTCATGCAGAGACACGAATGCCGACAGTGCATAAGGGCTGAGGTACTGGGTATCGACATAGAGAAGAAGAGATGTGGATGACAAGGTTTTCTCCTGTGAGGACTGTTGATTACTAACTAAATAACTGCTGGCGATCGCTCTGATTCAAAGAAACGGTTAGCGGGGCGGGGAAGTCCCAGATTTTCCCGCAAGGTTGTTCCCTCATACTCGGTGCGGAAAATTCCCCGGCTTTGGAGTTCTGGCACAACCTTGTCAACAAAATCGTTCAACCCTTCCGGCAGATAAGGGAACATAATATTAAAGCCGTCCGAGCCTTCTTCCTTCAGCCATTGCTCCATTTCATCGGCGATGGTCTGGGGTGTTCCCACAAAAGCCAACCCGCCGTAACTACCGACACGTTGCGCTAGTTGTCGAATCGTCAAGTTTTCACGCTGCGCTAAGGCGATGACTCTTTCTCGTGAAGAATGTCCGGCGTTGGTTGGGGGAATTTCTGGTAAGGGGCCATCAGGGTCAAAACCGGAAACATCGTAGCCCAGCGCACCATTTAAACTAGCGATTCCACTGTCATAATGTACGAGACTATCTAAATAAACGCGCTTGGCTTGAGCTTCAGCAACAGTTTCCCCAACCACAACTAAAGCACCAGGGAGAATTTTTATACTATCGGGGTCACGTCCAATTGCTTTCGCCCGTCCTTTGATGTCTGCAAATAAAGCTTTGCCAGCCTCCAGATTACCAGCCGGAGCAAACACAGCCTCGGCAGTTTCGGCGGCTAATTGTCGTCCCGCTTCCGATGCACCAGCCTGGACAATTACAGGCCAGCCTTGGACGGGTCTAGCAATATTTAATGGCCCCCGCACCGAGAGATATTTACCTTTATGATTCAGAACGTGAAGCTTTTCGGGGTCAAAATAAATCCCGGCTTCCACATCCCGAACAAAGGCATCATCAGCAAAGGAATCCCAAAGCCCCGTAACCACATCATAAAATTCCCTTGCCCGACGGTAGCGTTCATCATGCTCTACCTCTTCTTCTAAACCAAAATTGAGTGCTGCGTCTGGATTGGCTGTGGTGACAATATTCCAGCCAGCGCGACCGCCACTAATATGGTCAAGAGAGGCAAAGCGACGCGCAATATGAAAAGGCGCATCATAAGTTGTAGAAGCTGTAGCTACTAATCCGATGTGTTCGGTGACGGTAGAGAGGGCAGAAAGCAGGGTAAACGGCTCAAAGGAGGTAACAGTATGACTGCGTTTCAGGGCATTTATGGGCATATTCAGCACGGCTAAGTGATCTGCCATGAAGAATGCGTCAAACTTGCCTACTTCAAGTTTTTGGATGAATTTTTTCAGTGCTGGGAAGTTGAAATTAGCATCAGGTATAGCTCCTGGATAACGCCAAGCACCTGTATGGATGCTGACGGGGCGCATGAACGCACCTAGTTTTAATTGCTTTGTTCTGCTCATTATCCCTCCATATCATGTTTAGAATACAGGGGCGATCGTCCCTTTGAGATAGTTATTGATGTAGTCTTTCAATTTGGGATCGACCACCAATTGATTTAGCTTTTGGATATTTGGATCATTTACTTTTGATTGTACAGTTGCTAAACCCACTGCATAATTTTTGTTAGCTATGCCAATTTCGTCTAATACAATCGGGTCTAAAGATACCTTTGCTTGGACTAAAAAAGATGCCGAGGTCACGGCTAAATCGACATCATCCAATGCTCTGACGATCGCGTAATTATCTAATTCTTGAATTTGCAGATTTTTAGGATGCTTAATTACATCTTTGACGCTGTAATACTCTCCAGTCTTTTCTTTTAAATTGATTAAGTTAATTTGTTTGAGAAATTTCAACGCCCGATCCTGATTGCTATCATCGTTAGAAATAGCGATGGTTACTCCAGTAGGAATGTCCTTAAGGGATTTTGTTTTGATTTTTTTTGAATATAGCCCTGTGATGGTGGTATAGCTGCGATTTAACATGACAAAATCAGCATTAAGTCTTTTAGCAGCTTGTCTCATAAATGGTTCATGTTGGAAAAAGTTAGCATCAATTTCGCCATTTTTAAGAGCATCATTAATTTTGACAGAATCAGCAATAGTCACAATTTGAAAGTCTAAACCGTGACTGGGGGCTATTTCTTTTTGAATGAATTTTAAAACATCTTCTGTGGTGGTATTGCGAGAACCAACTTTGAGTAATGTTGTCTTAGTTGATTGACTCACTAATTGACTAGTAGATGCAGGTTGTTTTGGTGTACAACTGGCGAAAGAAATAGATGCGATCGCAGTGACTGTGGCAAGTAAAAAATAGCGGCGGTTGATTCCCATTATCCGAATTACTGAATACTTTAATAATGTATGTTTCTAGCTCTAAAATGCAGGGGCGATCGTGCCTTGATAGGTTTTTGTTAAACTAGCCATGATCAATGTACTTCCACTTCAAATTCGGCTTCATGTAAATAGTTCAAAGCTTGCGTTATCTTTTGTCCTGCTAATTCAATGTGGAACTGACCAACTCGGCGATCGCCTACTGTCTCCACACTCCCACTCAGGATATTGACATCTACATCAAACCGTCGGGCTAAGGTGGCGAAAATTGGCTGACTGGCTTGTTCTCCCGCAAAGGCGATCGTGGCGAGGACAGCACCAGGTTTTGCTCTATAACCATTCCGACGAGGAAAAACTTCTTGGGCGAGAAATGATTCCGGTCTAGCGATTAAATCACTCACATATCCCTTTTCAACAATTTTGCCAGCATTGAGTACCGCCACACTATCGCAGATTTGCTTGACCACACCCATTTCATGAGTAATGAGTAAAATTGTCAAACCCATACGCTTGTTCAAGTCACGTAACAAGTCCAGAATCGACCTAGTTGTTTGCGGGTCAAGCGCAGATGTCGCTTCATCAGACAATAAAACTTTCGGTTCTCCCGCCAAAGCCCTAGCAATACCGACTCGTTGCTTTTGTCCCCCAGACAGTTGCGCCGGATAAGCATCAGCTTTACCTTGCAAACCCACCAGTGAAATTAATTCTTCTACCTTCGCCCGACGTTGTAGCCTACTCAGACCCATCACTTCCAAAGGAAAAGCAATGTTTTCCGCCACCGTTCTGCAACTTAGTAAGTTGAAATGTTGAAAAATCATGCCAATATGTTGACGGGCGATGCGTAATTTATCTCCCGACAATTTTGTGATTTCCTGTCCATCAACCACAACTGAACCTGATGTTGGTTTTTCTAGTTGATTCACACAACGAATTAATGTACTTTTACCTGCGCCACTTTGACCTAAAACGCCAAAAATTTCGCCTGGTTTAACAAACAGGCTAACTCCATCTAAAGCGACAACTTTTTGAGTACCTTGGTGATAAATTTTGCGAACATCAGTAAATGTGATCATTTCAGAATTACCCCACAATTAATCATGACTATTTTTTAAGGAATGGGAATCACTGCGCCTTGATATTTATCTCTAATAAATTGTTTGACTTGATCATCCCGTAACAACTTATAAAGTTTTTGAATTCTGGGGTCATTTTCCTGCCCTTGTAATGTTGTCACAGTCACCGCATAAATCGGATTTTTACTGGATTCTAACGCCAAGGCATCTTTATCTGTTCTTAGTCCTCCTGCCAGCACTGTTGCACCTGTCATAACAGCTAAATCAACATCAGGAAGCGAAGGAATCATTTGAGTTGCTGGTACTTCTTTGACTTGTAAGTTTTTAGGATTTTCGGCAATATCTTTAGGACTAACTAAACCTTTAGCAGTAGTTTTTAACTTTACTAATCCAGCTTCTTCAATTACCTTCAAAGCCCGATGAGCATTATTAATATCACCAGGGATAATCACAGTGCCATTTTTCGGCACTTCTGCCAAAGATTTGTGTCTTTTGGAATATACACCCACTGGATTTAAGTGAATCGGCGGATTTAAAGCCACCATTTTAATATTATGTTGCTTGCCAAAATCCTCCATAAAAGGAACGTGTTGAAAGTAATTAGCATCAATTTGTTTATCTCTCAGCGCAAAGTTATTTTGTACACTGTCACTAAAGGTGAAAATTTCAATATCTAATCCCGCCTGTGGTGCGAGATTTTTCTTGACAAACTCTAAAATCTCTCCGGCTGGAACTGGTGAAACTCCAACTTTAATTTTTTCTTTGGTTGCTGTTGTTGTTGTGTTAGAGGCTGAGGTAGCAGATGGATTAGTATTTGTATTAGCAGAATTATTTTGCGGTGAACTACAACTAGTAAAAACAGTAGAAGCTGTAAAAGAGACAACTGCTAGAAGAAAAAACCGACGATTGATGTTGTTAAGCAAAGTCATTGATTTAATTACAAATAATGAAAATTAAGGGATTGGAATCACTGCGCCTTGGTATTTATCTCTAATAAATTGTTTAACTTTATCGTCCCGCAACAACTTATAGAGTTTCTGCACTCTGGGGTCGGTTTCTTTCCCTTTTAATGTTGTGACAGTCACCGCATAAATTGGGTCTTTAGCAGTCTCTAAAGCTAAAGCATCTTTATCGGTTTTTAATCCAGCTTGCACAATCCAATTACCTGTAACTCCGGCTAAGTCTACATCAGGAAGACTCGGAATTGCTTGCGCTCCTGGTATTTCTTTAATTTGGATGTTTTTGGGGTTAGCAATAATATCTTTAGGACTCGCCGGACGAACATTTTCTTTAAGTTTGATTAAGCCTGATGATTCCAAGACTTTTAAAGCCCGATGAGCATTGCTAGGATCATCAGGAATTGTCACCAGAGCTTTGTTAGGTACGTCATCAAGGGACTTATATTTTTTAGAAAAGAGTCCCACCGGATTTAAATGAATTTGTGGCGTAAAAGCATACATTTCAAAGTTATGTTTCTTGCCATAGTCCTCCATAAAAGGAATATGCTGGAAATAATTGGCATCAATCACACCATCTTTCAAAGCAGTGTTATTCTGCACAAAGTCATTGAATGTAACTATTTCGATATCTAGTCCCGCTTCTGGTGCTAAATTCTTTTTGACAAATTCTAAAATTTCACCTGCTGGTACTGGTGTGACACCAACTTTGATTTTTTCTTTGGCTGGAGTTGTGGTTGTATTGGCTGCTGTGGTGGCTGAAGGATTCACATTATTCACAGCCGAATTATTTTGCGGTGAACTACAACTAGCAAAGACTGTAGAAGCTGCAAATGATGTGATAGCAATTAAAAAGAATCGGCGGTTAATGTTAGTAGGTAATTTCATAGTTGTAATTACGAGTTAATTTGACTGTAAGAACTCAGCACCCAGGAATCAAAAGTCAGATATTGATCAGGAATGTAGCCTGATTTATATATATTATTCAGATTCTTTAAATATTCTGGCTTCTGACTCCTGAATTCTTAAGTTTGATTTACCATTTTTGGTCAGGAATCCAGTTGTAGTTTTTATCTTTGACATCTATTTTTTTCGGAATGATTTTGAGTTCATAAAATGTATCTGCCATACGTTGCAGACCACTTAAAACTTCATCTGTGACTGGTAATACTTCCCGTTGACCACCCCGTTCTTCTACTGTTTCCATTGTTTTTAGGTCAATTTTGTACAGTTTAGAAAGCAGTTTGGCAGAATCTTTGTAGTTTTCTCTCGACCAAGTACCAGCTTTTTCTAGCTCTTGTAAAACTATCTTGAGAACGTCGGGATGATCGCGGACAAAATCTGGAGCAGCATAATAAAAACTAGGGCTTTCGAGTGCTGCTTTATCTCCAAAGACGGCGCTATTATCTGCCAGTAAGCGAGTGCGGAGTTTACGTTCAGCTTCAGCTGTGTAAGGGTCCCAAATTAACCACGCATCAATATCACCACGTTCAAATGCTGGTAAGGCTTCGGCTGGGGTTAGATAAAGAGGTTTAATATCAGTAAATTTCAACCCAACTTTTTCTAAAGCACGCACAATAATGTAGTGCTGACCAGAACCTTTGGCAAACGCAACTTTCTTACCTTTTAAATCAGTAAGTGTTTTGATTGGAGAATTTTCTTGAACTAAAATAGCGGAACCTCTGGTGCTACCTGTACCGGCTGCGACTCTAACAAAGGGTTTATCACCGGCTTGAGCAAAGACGCTTCCTGTGCCACCACCACCACCAAATACAATTGCACCTGCTCCCATCCCATCTAAAAGCGGTGCTGTAGAGGAAAATTCATTCCACGTTACAGATATCCCCAAGGGTTGTAATCGCTTTTCTAAACTTCCTTGGGCTTTGATAATATTCAACAACGCCATCCCTTTTTGATGACCCATTTTCAGCACTGTGAGCTTGGGTGCTTGGGCTTTTTGGGTAGATGTATCAGCTGAATTACTGGGGGCGCAAGATGCGATCGCTAAACTCAATCCTATACCCACCACAAACAATACAACAAAAGTCTTAATTCTTTGATTCTGAAATAATCCCCACTTTCTGAAAAAACTTAACAATTTATTTAGTATTTGCCCTATCATAAATTAACCCTCCTTTGTGTCACATTATTCCAATGCAAATCTTGGGGTTTTTGCAAGTATTCCGAACTAATATTAGGCATAGAAAAATGTCTTTTCTCTATGCCAAAAATATCGTTAAAGCTGGTTGAAACCTGTCTGCAAATTAGTTCTATTAGAAAGGATATAATATATAGCAATCCTAAATGATACATGAGAGTTCAATAAGCCTCAAATGCTTATAAAACAAGGATTTTTGTCTACGTATTTTCTCACAATTGGGGTAGGATTGCTATATCTACTCTCTAAACAATTGTTGTGTTCGTTGCGACTAAATTTAAAAGCTTAACATATTAAATTTAAATCCTTAAATTTAAATCCAAATTTTTCTGTCATTAAACAAAGAAAAGATTACTAATTATGGAAATAATTAGTAATACTTAAAGACGTTATGAATACAGCTTCAATAAATCATAAAGTAGTTTTATACTACTTTTGATTTAATATTTATTAATCATTAACACTCACAAGTTTGGGTAGCTTAGATACAGGTATATCTAAGAAATAAGCAAGTACCTCTCGCCGCCAAGTGTCATAAAGTACTGGCAAATTATCAATTTCAACTCCAATGCCTTTTTGACTTAATTGCCAATGATTGCGAAGATAAGGATTCCGCCGACGTTGACCTTCTTCATCAGCTTCTAAAACTTGGGCAATTAAATCTTCTTTCTCTGCTTGTGAAGCCTGATCAAATTTACGTTGCCACCAATCAACCACACCTAAACGATGAACTGCTTCATCTGGTAAGATTTTTTCTGCTGCATATTTGGCAGAGTCTGGGTCATTGATTTTGCTAGTACGGCTATTGATAAATAACAAAGCCACAATATGCAGTTCATAATGTAATTCAAATGCTAAAAAGCCTTGCCAATTACGAATGGGTAAATCACCCATATAATCCCAATGTTTCTGCACTTGTTTTTGGATATCTTCAATGGGGTCATGTCCAGATATTGCTTGCGCTCTTAAACGGGTGTTTTGAGCGTGTGCGCCATCATCTCCTATTTGTCTGCTCAAAAATAACTGTAATTCTGGGTCTGGAATTTGGTCAATTATCTTAGCGCAGACTTGCACAATAAATAAATCATGGGCTGCACCAGCTACACGAAAACGATAAAAATTCTCTCTTTCTTCATCAGTTTCCGGTGGTCTTGGTTCAACTAATCGCTTTTTGGGAATGTGCGGTGCGTGTTTATCAACTAATTTATCAAAGATTTCCAGTTCTAAATCTGTAGTCCAAGCTGGACGAGTTAAGATTGCAGTCATAAAGTTACCTTTGGGTAATAAGGATTAGGAAAAGATGTTTGGATTCAATCTAAAATTCTTAATACCAATTCACTAAAATTACGAAACAGATGTCAATCCCCAAAGCCTTGATTAATCAGGCTTTGTTAATTGCGAATTGAGAATTGCGAATTGGTATTAGCCCCTATTTTGGCGTTGGCGATCGCTTCACTTTCTTCTGTTAATGCTCTTACTCTTGGTATAATCTCCGCAGCAAAACGCTCCATTTCTGTCGTAAAAGGTTGGAATTGCAGCATAAAAGTATCAATTCCTACTTTGGTAAATTCAGCAATACGCTGGGCTACAGTTTCATAACTCCCAACCAAACCAGCCGCAGTCCCGCCATTGCTCCCCACACCTGGGTATTTCGCCATGTTTTTAAACATAACCACTTCGGAATCTACGCCTTTGAGTAGTTCTGTGCGATCGTCCTGGGCGAGTACCATTGCTCTTAAGTTCTGATACTCTGCTTCGGCTTCTGCATCTGTCGGTCGAGCAATGACAAAGGCTGACATTGCAAAGCCTATAGGTTGAGAGCGAGAGTGAGTTTTTTGCCGCACTTGAGCAATTGTTTCGCGGATAACTTCAATCGGACGACCATTGAGAAAGAATGTGTGCGCTTGTTTTGCGGCTAGTTCTTGCGCTGGTTCTGACTCTCCCCCGACATACACACGCGGATGGGGTTTAGCAATAGGTGGGGGATTTAGCTTTAAATCATTGATGTGAAAATAGTCGCCGTGGAAGTTGACTGTTTCTCCACTCCACAAAGCTTTGACAACTCTTATCCATTCATCAGAATAGCGATAACGTTCGTCGTGAGACAAAAAATTGATCCCTGGTTTTTCCATTTCTGGCCTAAACCAAGCACTCACTAAGTTAATGGCAAAACGTCCTTGGCTAATTGCATCAATCCCTAAAGCCATCTTGGCTAAGACGGCGGGATGAAATAGTAATGGCTTAACAGCTGCAATAATCTCAATAGAACTTGTAGCTTCTGCAAGGGCGGCGGCTGCTGTCCAGGTTTCTAATTGGTCAAGTTGTTGGTTCCTGGGATTGATGATATGTTGCGCTATTAAAGTTGTGGTAAATCCACACCTTTGGGCCAACCGAATTAAACTCTTAGCTCGTGAGTAACTAGCATCACGAGGTTCAAGAGGATGGTTCATCACGCCGCAGTTGCCGTAAACGGGAATCCATATCCCATAGCGTGGTTCAGACATAGTTTTCTAGAACCTTTGTAGTCGGCACTAAAACTAAAGTTTTGTACCCAGATATCCTACGGTAAATCGGTAGATTTATAGTAGTATACTATGAGGTTTGCATATATGAGCATAAAAAACAAGGGGATATTGAGATTTTTATCTCCTAGGGCTTATGTACAAAAGTTGTCTGTTGAGGTTGGTTCAGGTTGGGTTTCAGGGTGTAGAGGAATAGTAGTTCACTAACCCAAAATTGCTGTGTAGACCTAGCTCTTGTGCAGGAGGCAGGGCGAAGATTTAGACCATACATTCACCCTGATTCAAACCCTTGATTTTGCTGATTAATATCTCAGCCTTATTTCTGTTGTGTTTGTTGAATTTGGAGGTAAAGATGTCAGAACCACGTTATGGTATTTGGTCGCCTGTTGGCGGTAACTTTGGCCCTCTCAACGCACCAGAGGAACCGATAGATGCTAGTTATGAGCGCACGCGATCGCTAGTATTAGAAGCAGAACGTTTAGGATATGTCACAACCTTAGTAGCCCAGCACATTGCCAACCCCCGCAGTTTAGATTTAGAACAGTTAGAAACTTGGACAGCTTGTGCAGCCTTAGCAGAAGCCACAGAAACTATAGAAATTATCGCCGCCATTAAACCTTTATTATTTCACCCAGCCGTCTTAGCCAAGATGGCTTTAGGTATTGATGCCATTAGTCAGGGACGTTTTGCCATTAACTTAATTAGTGCTTGGTTCCGTCCAGAAATGGAACGGACGAATATTCCCTTCCCCCCCCACGATGAACGTTATCGCTATTCAGGAGAATGGTTGCAAGTAGTCAGAGCCTTATGGAGTGGTGAGAAAGTAAACTTTGAAGGTGAATATTTCAAAATTCAAGATTTAAGTTTTCGACCCTTCCCTGTTGCTCAACCTTATCCACGGATTTATCTTGGCGGCGCATCAGAACCAGCGCAGATATTAGCAGCGCAACAAGCTGATGTTTACTTTATCAACGGTCAACCGATTGAAGATGTCCGCAAAGTAATTCAACAAGTTATCAGTCGTCCCCGTTCCTTACCCCAACCAGTGCGTTTTGGTTTGTCAGCCTTTGTGATTGCGCGTCCCACCGACGAAGAAGCACAAGCAGAACTAGAACGCCTCATGGCACTACAAAAGCTAGAAGAACAATATAAATTAAGCGTGGCCAAAGGCGTTGACAAAGAAGCCGTTATGTTTCAACTCTTTGCCAAAAATCCTGCTGTTGGCGGGAATGGTGGCACAGCCGCAGGTTTAGTTGGCAGTTATGATACAGTTGCCACTCGCGTTGCAGCTTTTGTGGATGCCGGGATCGATACTTTCATGCTGCAATTTAATCCCTTTGTCCGAGAGATGACACGCTTTGCCGAAGAAATCATGCCGCGTGTGCGACACTTGCAGAAAGTTGCTTAGGAATTTCTCAGCAGGCAACAGTAACAAAATTAACTTGTGTTACTTAATGTTTGACAAACTAACAGTTAGGGTATCATACTATCTGTAATTCGTTTTACATACTCTTAGGACTTACGCAAAAACTCTCTCTAACTCTTATAACTTCGTGTCCTACCCTTCGGGAAGCCGCTATCGCGTCTATGCGTCCTTTGCGGTTCGTTTCTTCATACTTTTGCGTAAGTCCTGACTCTTTGTGTATATTATGCAGACTCTATCTTCTGCATAATTAGTCCGACAAAACCTCACCCATTGATCACAAACAAATCAGCGACTACCGCTAAGGCAATACCAAAAAGGAGAAAAAAATTGCTCACAGAAAATGAACTACAACTAAATGCTGACGTGCTGGTGATTGGTGGTGGCCCTGCCGCAGCATGGGCAGCATGGTCAGCAGCATCTCAAGGTGTCAAAGTCATCATTGTTGATAAAGGTTTTCTGGGTACGAGTGGTGCTGCTGCTGCAAGTGGTAATGGCATCATGGCTCCTTCTCCAGAGAACTGGGAAAAAGTTGTCTCAGAGCGTTATCGTGCAGGAAAATACTTAGCTAACTTGCGTTGGATAGAGCGTGTAGTTGAAAAAACTTGGCTGAGTTTGCCTTTATTAGAAGATTGGGGTTATCGTTTCCCGAAAGAAAATGGGGAATCTGTGCGTCAGAGTTACTATGGCCCGGAATATATGCGGGTAATGCGAAAAAACCTGCTACGTTCTGGGGTGCAGATTCTCGACCAAAGTCCGGCTTTAGAGCTTTTAGTCGCTGAAGATGGTTCTGTGGCTGGGGCAAGGGGCGTACAAAGGCAACATCATCGTTTTTATACAGTTCGTGCTGGTGCAGTAGTATTGGCAAATGGTGGCTGTGCATTCTTAAGTAAAGCATTAGGTTGCAACACTAACACAGGTGATGGAATGCTAATGGCGGTAGAAGCTGGCGGCGAACTCTCTAGTATGGAAGCTTCTAATCACTATGCAATCTCCACTGCTTTTAATGCCACAGTGACGCGGGGTGTTCCCTTTGGGTGGGCAAGTTATAGCGATGAAGAGGGTAATGACCTTGGTGGCTATGTTAATGGTCGTCGTGATCCTAGCTTCTTACCAAATGCTTTGATGAAAGGGTCTGTTTATGCTCGTTTAGATAGAGCTACACCAGAAGTTAAAGCCGTGATTGAAAAGTCCCATTTCATTGCTTTTCTACCTTATAAAAAAGCTGGGATTGATCCCTATACAGAAAGAGTACCTGTGACATTAATTTTAGAAGGGACAGTCCGGGGTACAGGTGGTATTCGGATTATCGATGATAGTTGCGCGACAAAAGTACCTGGACTGTATGCGGCTGGGGATGCGGCATCACGAGAATTTTTAGCTGGTTTAGCTTCTGGCGGTGGTGGCCCTAATGCGGCTTGGGCAATCTCTACAGGGCAGTGGGCAGGAGAAGGGGCGGCTAAGTTTGCCAAGAGTTTGGGCGCACATACAGATGAAAGAACTGTACGTGCAGCTGGTCAGGTGGCAATGCGATCGCCCTCCACGTCTTCTGATACTTTTGATCATGAGGCGATCGTGCGTGGTGTGCAAGCCCAGATGTTCCCATTAGAGAAAAACTACTTGCGTTCGGAACAGAAACTTCTAGACTCTCTCGCCAAATTAGAAACACTGTGGCAACAAGTACAAGGGAATCCCAAACAAGATAGTGTCCGCGATATTGAATTTTCTCGGCGTGCAGTTGCTTTGACTGCCGTCGCCAGATGGGCTTATTTTAGTGCTTTACATCGTACAGAAACCCGCAGCGAACATATCCGCATAGATCATCCCCAAACTGATCCCAACCAGCGATATTACCAAGCCACAGGCGGTTTAGATAAGCTGTGGGTGAGACGCGATTGGATTACGGATGCTTCCATTACATCACCAGTAGAAACCACTCAAGCCACACCCGTTGTATCAAAGTTATAGCCAGAATAAAATTATGATTGAGCTTGTCAGCCATAAACTCTGTATTAATTGCAATCTTTGTGTTCAAGTTTGTCCGACTAATGTCTTTGATGCAGTTCCCAACCAACCACCTGTAATTGCTCGTAAAGAAGACTGTCAAACTTGTTTTATGTGTGAAGCTTATTGTCCTGCGGATGCGCTTTATGTTGCACCCCAGTCTCATACAGAGATTGCAGTTAATGAGGATGATTTGATTGAAAGTGGCATTATGGGTGAATATCGCCGGATATTAGGTTGGGGATATGGCAGAAAAAATAATAGTGAATTAGATACGGCGCATAAATTACGCCAATTACCGCGCCCATATCAAAGTTAATCAAATTTTCTGGGGAAACTGGGTGAAAGGGTTTAGCCTGGATTTCTCTCTTGTGAGAAATCCAGGGGTGTGGGAGGATGGTGAAGAAATCTTTCCCCCCACACCCCCCACTCCCCTACCCATACGTGAGAAATTCGGGTTAGGTATGCAAAACCCTCTCACCCCTACACCCAATCCTCAGATATGTAAAAGTTTCAAAATTTCACTCTGTTTTAGATATACATAGCAAAGTAATCGTTGTAGATTTCTGTATTCGTCATGACAGTTAGTTCTATTTGTTTTTGTTCTGCATCTGTAACAGAGGTTGTAACTGTATCCACGCTTTCTTGAGGAATAAAGTCACCACAGTATTGATTTGCAGGTACAGCTGCATTCATTTTTTGGGGATAACTCAATTTCAGATTATTCATGATAGTGATGAATTGGCTGCGGTTGCGATCTCTAAATCTGGCGTTGAGGCGTTTTTCTTCACCAATTGTCGAAACTGTGCGTCCTTTGTAGTCGTGGGCTGGATATACCAAGGTATCATCGGGCAAGGTGAACAGGCGTTGTGTTACCGCATCATATAAAGTGCCTGGATCACCTTCTTGAAAATCTGTGCGTCCACAACCCCGAATCAATAAAGCATCACCAGTTAACAGGTGAGTTTTGTTGACTAAATATGCGATGTGGCTGGCAGTGTGTCCTGGCGTAAAAATTGCTTCAATGATTACTGAGCCAATTTCGAGAATTTCACCACCCACAAGGGAGCGATCGGCTTTTGTCACCGCCGGATTTTGCGGCACAATTACCTGACAAGCAGTTTTGCGCCGGAGTTGACCTGCCCCGGTAATATGGTCAGCATGAAGGTGAGTTTCTAGGCAATAACGTAGTTTTAATCCCAATTCTTCTAAGGATTGCAAATCGCGGTCAACTTGTTCTAATACAGGATCAACTAATACTGCATCTCCGGTTTGTTGATCAGCAATTAAATAAGTATAGGTGCTGCTTTCTGGGTCAAAAAATTGCCGAAATAAAAAGTTTGATGGGGATGAATTGGGATCGCTGGCTTGGCTATTGGATAACGGCATTGTCGGAATTGAACGCACCCGCACTGGTAATGAATCCAATAATGTTTTTGCTAGTTTCTGTGCCTGTACCCGTAATTCTGGAACCGCGATTGTTTCCCATAAGTCGCCTTTGCGCGGAGTTCCCAAGGTATAAAGTAAATTGGAAACAGAATTATCGGCGGTGTATAAAGCACCATCTGTATTTGTATCTAACCCTAAACCAATGCTATTGGGACGGACTAATTTTTGCGATCGCAAATTATCAATTAGCGGATGAGGCGAGTGGCGATAATCTGCGGCTACCCCTGTGCAGTTCACCACCCGATTCACCTGTAAAACGATGTTATTCTGGGTTTTGCGCTCAGATATGGTGACTGCTACACCTTTGGATAATGGTTGATATTCTTGAATTCGTCCGGCGGCAATGATTAATTGACCAGAATCCACCATTTCTTTAATCACATCTGCGACTTTTTGGGCAATCCGGTGACGATGGACATCCCAATAAGGTGTAATATGACGCAAAAAACGCTGCTTTTCTAAAGTTGGTAGTTTTTGCCAGATTTGTTGTGTCAGAGGGCGCAGAGAATCAATCACAGCCCGCCAGTCGTAACCTTGGGCTGTGGCATGTTTGACCTCTTGTCGTAGTCGTCGTACCCAACCTCGTGCTGTATTGGGTGCAGTTTCGAGAGTTAACCAAGCTGGATAAGGTTGAGAGGCTTGATGTTGTTGGGGGAATAATCCCCGACGCGACACAGCATAAATTTTGCCTTGATGCTGGCGATCGTGCAGAGATAACACCATATCCACCATTGTTAGCCCAGTACCAACCAGCAACACAGAAGCATCAGGATCAAGTCCTGCTAGGGCATCGGCTGACCAAGCATTCCGCCGATGACTTTCGTTGTTAGTATTGGGATGATCACTGGCTGGAGGTGTAAAAGGCGAGTTTCCTAAAGCCAAAACTACTTTATCTGCATAAAAACAGCGGCCGCTACGTAAAGCAACAATTGTTCCCTTGTCTTCTGGTTCAATTCCGACAACTTCATCTGTTAAGCGTTCGAGATGTACGTCATTAGGTGCAGTTGCTTCGGCTTCTGCCAAAATTGATTGAATATATAAACCATAAACTTTACGCGGAATAAAACTACTAGGATTAACTTCTTCGGTAAAAAATGGTTCTAACTCGTTTTGGTTGTAATACAACCACCGCAGCAGATGTCCTGGATCATGAGCAAATGCACTCATATTTCCTGCGGACACATTCAGCAAATGACAGTTGGTATCTGTGCTGTAGGCAATGCCTTTACCAATTTGATGGCTACGCTCAATCAGCTTGATAATGAGGGGCTGGCTGGCAGTTTTCATCAGATGCGTAGCCACTAGAGAACCACTAAAGCCTCCGCCAACAATAACTATCGTGGTTGGAGTGTGGGTAGTTAAAGAATTAGGCTGCATAGTAGTCTCGTATCAATAGTTACAGAGAGTTGATCAAGTCTGTTTACTAGGGATAAATCTATTTCCAGCCCAGCCAACAAAATTCAGACTTGATCTCATATAAAGTTTCATAATACTCTGAATTCAGTCCAAAAATACATTTTATCGGTAGAAAAACCGTATTTGTAAAATTACACAGCTAATATCAATACATCACAAATGAGTCAGGTAGCCACCATCAACGGCTAAAACTTGGCCTGTGATATATGACGCGGCTGGAGAAGCGAGGAAGACAACAGCACCTGCAATTTCTAGCCCTAAGCCTTGTCCTGCTCCAGTTACTAAAGCAATTTTTTGGACTAAAGTAAACTCTGATCAAGTCACAATAACTGCTGCTAATAATAAAAATGCCCTTACTCAAGGGCAACAGGTTACGCATTTAGGAAAGAAGAACGCTGACGATCAAATCTAAATTTTGGATTTATAACAGTTTTGATACTCCTTATTGTATATCGGAATATCGTAGTTTGCAAGTGAGAGTTTGGCAGAAATAGGATTTACGCTTCGGTTATACCATTTTGGATTTTAGATTTTGGATTGGGAAATTGCTTACTGGTGAGCTTTTCAGTAACCCATTTGTCGCAATCATTTTTCCAATTGGTATTAGTTCTGAGAAATCGACTGGTTAAAATCGCTGACCGATACCCAGATGCACTTTACTTTCGCCTTGGTTGTTAATGCCGTAGTCAGCACGAATTAACCCCAGTGGGGAATCTAAGCGCACACCTGCACCGTAGCCAAACCCGTAACCGGGTTTATCACGCGCACCCGCCGGGTCTCCTAAAACGGTGCTACCAGAACCTAAATCTGAGCCGAAGTCGGCAAATAACACGCCCCCAACTATGGGTAGAATGGGGAAGCGGTATTCTGCGGAAGCTAAAACGTAACTGCGTCCACTGCCAACTTTACCTGCATCGTAACCGCGCACAGAGTTGGAACCACCCAAATTAAAGGCTTCGTAAGGTGGTAAATCGCCAATGACTGTCCCTGCTTGGACATTTAAAGCGAATACTTGCGTTTGTTTACTGTCGAATACTTTGACTGGTACATATTGACTGAAATTGGCGGTGACGCGGTTGAGGGAGATATTTCCTTGACCGATGGGTATAGATTGTTCTGTACTTAATTTGAGTAAGGAACCTTGAGTGGGGTTGAGTGGGTTATTGCGTTTGTCTTTAGCGGCGGTGAAAGAGACGGTCGTTAAGTCATCAATACCTGTACCACTGGCAGATAAGGGATTTCCTTGGGCATCGGTTGAATTAATATTACCTTGGCGATCGCGGATTGTTGTTCTTGTATAATTCAATCCTAAAGACGCATCCCAACCATCAATCGGTCTTTGCAAGCTGACACTCCCGCCAATTTGCCCTTCTCGCACTTTATCACCGTTAGCTAATTTAATGGTGTCATCAAAGGTGTCGGAAAGTTCTTGGCGACGGAACCCGTTAACGGTGTAGCCTAAACTGTCAGGATTGTTAGGACGATAAGGATTAATTAATTTCCCGTCAAATTGCAAATCACGACTACTAACACCTACATTCAAATTTAAAATATTGTTCTTTCCGGCAACGTTTTGGTCTTGATAATTAACAGTGCCTATAATGCCTTGATTAGCGTTATAACTTCCGCCTAAATTAATGGCCCGTGCGCCATTTTCTTTGAGTTCATACACTAAATCTAATTTATTAGCATCGCCTTCTAAAGCCACATTCACACTAGCAAATAAGCCTGTGCGATATAATTGCTGAATATCTTGCTGGACTAACTTTTCTTGAAATATTTGCCCAGTTTGTAGTTTAATTTGCTGCCGTAAAAACTCTGGTTTAGTCCTTCCGGTGACGGGATTACCTTTACTATCAACAGTTTGACCTTCATCGTTGACAAATCGGAATTTAATATCACCTACTAAACCTTCGGCGACGTTGATGTTAAGTATTCCCTCCCGGCTGGGTTTAATTGATAGGACTCGCGCCAAGTTATAACCGTTGTCGCTGTACCATTTATTGACCTGTTGCACGGCTTTTTGCAATCCGGTGGGACTGATGGCGCTATTGAATTGCGGTTGAAATTGTTCCAGGGCTACTTGATAAGTTAGTACCTTTGCACCAGAAAGTTGCAGCGATCGCACTATTACTGGTTGCACTTGATAAGTTACACTCAACCCTGCGGCTGTGCTGCGGCTATTAACATTGGCGGTGGTAAATAAACCAGTCTCTAAAATTGCGGCGACATCTTTTTGTAGCTGGTTTTGGCTGGTGTCTCCCCCAGGCTGGGTTTTTATCACGCGGCGGACAATTTCTTGCAATTCGGGAGTTGCGCCTACTATCTGTACATCTATTGCTGTAACAACTAAATTATTATCTGTTGGTAAAGTAGTCTTACTTTGATTAACTGGAGTGAGTACTACAGGAGATTTTTTGTTAATAACTGTGGATTTTTGGGTAAATTGCGGCGTAACCACAGTTTCCGGCGCTGAAATGGCTTCGGTACGGAGGGGAGTTTCTTCAATTACCGGAACTATGACATCTTTTTTAGTTTCTTTGGCTGGGGTAGTTGTTACAGCTAGTGCTTGTTGAGTGACATTACTAGCCGCTAAAGTAGCTAAAGTTAAAATTGCAGTTTTAGAAATTTGCATAACAAATAATTACTAATTCGTAATTCGTAATTGAAGTATGCAAGCCTACGCTACCACTGTGTTGATTGGGTTTACCCAAAACCACATCAGTTCCCTCAATTTATTGACGGAAGTAATAAGCTTCAAACCCCTAGCTAACTTCTATGGGTTATACCAATTCTCCGTGAAGATGCACTTAATTTTTTTACGAACCGCCAAGAACGCCAAGAGCGCCAAGGAAGACAAAAATAATTATTTAGTGCAAGCTGACAGAGATTTGGTGTTAATTACGAATTATCAATTACAAGTTATTTTGACAGTTAATCTTGATGTTTTGTTTCTTATGAGTCATTCACCATCTGCAAGTTCTCGGTTACGCTTACTATTTTTAAGTAACGGTCATGGCGAAGATATCATCGCAGTCCGCATTGTGCAAGCATTCCAGCAACTATCAAACCCACCAGAGATGTTTGCTTTACCGTTGGTGGGTGAAGGACATGCTTATCAAAATTTGGGTATTCCTTTGATTGGTGCAGTACAAACAATGCCTTCTGGTGGTTTTATATATATGGATAACCGCCAACTGATGCGGGATGTGCGCGGCGGTTTAGTACAGTTGACTCTCAGCCAAATTCAAGCAATGCGGCGGTGGGTGAGTTCGCAACCAAAATCAGGTAAACAAGCAGCAATTTTAGCGGTGGGAGATATTGTCCCGTTATTGTTTGCTTATTTTAGTGGCGCGAATTATGCTTTTGTCGGCACAGCAAAATCTGAGTATTATGTGCAGGATGAAACAGGATTGTTACCACGCTCATCTAAATCTGCACGTTGGGAAAATTTTTCTGGTTCAATTTACCATCCTTGGGAACGTTGGTTAATGAGTCGTCGCCGTTGTCGGGCGGTGTTTCCCAGAGATAGTTTGACTACGGAAATTTTAAAACAATGGCCGATTCCCGCCGTTGATGTGGGGAATCCGATGATGGATAACTTGGAACCGAGTTTTCCCATGCAACGATTTTACACTGCTGATATCCAACAACAAGAATTAGCCAGACCATTGGTTGTGACGCTGCTTCCGGGTTCTCGCCCACCAGAAGCTTATCAAAATTGGCAATTAATTATGGAGGCTGTATCTGCACTGCTGGCTAGTTTTCAAGAACGAGATGCAGCAGGGCATACTTCTGGTAATGTAGTGTTTTTAGCAGCGATCGCACCCAGTCTGGATACCAGTCAACTTACCTCTAACTTACAAATTCAAGGTTGGCGACCCCACACAACATCACCAATTTCTCTCCCGGATACCAATACTTTAATTTATCAGCAACGCCATGCTTATTTGCTAATCTCTCAACAAGCTTATAACGATTGTATACATTTGGGAGATGTGGCGATCGCTATGGCGGGGACTGCTACAGAACAATTTGTTGGTCTAGGCAAGCCTGCGATCGCAATTCCCGGTCAAGGGCCACAATATAATTATGCCTTTGCTGAAGCCCAAAGCCGTCTTTTAGGATCTTCTTTGATTTTAATTGAGAAACCATCCCAAGCAGCGAAGGTGTTGCGATCGCTGCTACAACATCCTGACAGGTTACAAATCATCGCCGAAAATGGTTTGCGGCGAATGGGTCAACCAGGCGCAGCTAGACGAATTGCTGATTGTTTAGCCGAAAGATTAGTTTTAAAAAGCAAAAAGTAAAAAGGTAAAAGATTCTCTTGTTTGAGAGTAAAGTGCTGATTTTTGAGCATCAATAATCTAGTAACTACAGCTATAACCTTTGCCTTTTGCCTTTTAACTTTTAACTTCTCTATGCAACTAACCCAGAACGTAAAGCACGCACGGCGGCTTGAGTACGGTCATCAGCGCAGAGTTTGTTTAAGATGTTGCGGACGTGGGTTTTAACTGTACCAACTGTAATGTAAAGTTTTTCGGCAATTTGACCGTTACTGCAACCAGCAACAATTAATTCTAGAATTTCTAATTCTCGTTGGGTGAGGGGATAGGTTTCTAGAACTTGTTCGTATTCTGTGGCTAAGGCTTCAATTTTTACGGTCTTGGGCTGATCACCCTTTTGGTTTTCCCCTGGTATGCCTTGGCGCATCTTACGTAATACTACATTAGCGATCGCCGGATCAATCCAAGAGTTCCCACTGTAAGTTGCTTGGATGGCTTCTGTTAACTTGCTAATACTAGTTTCTTTCATGTAGTAAGAGTCTGCACCAGCCGCAAACGCCGCCAATACTGCATCCTCTGTATGATCCATTGTCAAAATCAGGATTTTGGTAGCTGTTTGTCCAGTCTCAGCTTGATAACGTCTATATTTACGGGTGAGTTCAATCCCATCCATATCAGGTAAGCCAATGTCTACCACTGCGACATCTGGCTTTGCCGTTTCTAACAGTTTCATTCCTTGGGTAGCGTTAGCAGCTTCTCCAATTACTTTCAACCCGCTTTGCGACTGTAATGCAGCCTTCAGCCCCATTCTAGTTAAATCGTGATCCTCAATTAAAATAATGCTGATTTCGTTCATCACTAAACTCACTCTTCTATATATTCGCGTCTGTTCAACTGCGCTTTTGTCAATCACTTAATCTAAGTTTTTCCAAACCAAAGATAGATGATATGGCAATGCTCTTGCATCCACCGATAGAAGTATGATTTTCCCAGTTTTTCAAATGGATAGATACAAATATCTAGCCAGAGATGTATGGATATTCTACAACCAAATATGAAATATTTATCTCAATTTATCGTCTTTAACAACCTTTCGTAATATTTAGCGAAATAATTGATATATGACTCATATTTGATTTGGGAAAAAAATCAGTACACCCAGTTCAGCCTTCTTTCCTACTCCCTACTCCCTGCCTAAACAACTAGATTCAGGAGTCAAACCCTATTCCTATAGTTGTTGTCGAGACCTTGTATACCAAGTCTTGAGATCATTTTTAGAGTTCAGTTTCGCCTAGAATTGCTAGAGCCATCCTCCATGATTTATCAACATCTCACTCTCTTAATTTCCCAAATCCTGATATAGCTGTAACCCACCCTACTGAATATTTACTTTTAAACAGCCTTTGAATCAACAATAGTATGAATTAGCAGGCCATTGGCCAAGATGGAGGTAAGACAGTCGAACGGCTCAAGCTGATGAAGCAAAATATTTGTTTACAACTCTCACTAATGGCTGAGGACAGGCATTAACAGGCTCATTTACAATGATAGTGAGCTTAAATCATGCTTTTTTGCTTATAGATTATTAAGTTATTAATTACTAATCATAAAGATAGTGTAATTAATTAATTATTAATAATCAAGTTTATTTTCATAAGTGATTTAACTCATAATTACAAAAGTTGAGTTGTTGCCGAAAAACATGCTGGAAAGAGTGATTAATATATTACTAGTGGAGGATGATGAAGTTGATGTCATGAATGTCAAGCGTGCCTTTAAAAAAGTTAATATTACTAATCCACTGTATCTAGCAAGTAATGGCTTAGAAGCTCTCGAAATGTTGCGGAACGAGTATGGTCAAAACCCAAGTGTACCAACAGAGCGTCGCTTGATTTTATTAGATTTAAATATGCCAAAAATGAGTGGCATCGAATTTCTGCAAGAATTACGTTCTGATCCAAAATTATGTACCACGCCTGTAGTAGTGATGACTACCTCAAATCAGGATCAAGATAGGGTACAAGCCTACAACTTAAACGTTGCTGGCTATATCCTCAAACCACTCACATTCAATAAGTTTGTCGAGACAATGGCTACCTTGAATAAATACTGGGTACTGTGCGAAATACCTTAAACAACTAAAACCTGATAGGGAATATGTATAATTTAGATTTTCTTTAAACAAAGACTAATAATCAGAGTCAAGATAATTACCGAATTGAGATATTATTTTGTTAATCAATATAATAATGTCCACTAAAGATGTTTCTTTAATTCGTATATCCAAACCTGTAACTCAAATCTCAAACTTTTTATTTGGATAGACAGAAAATAAAAATGATAGACATTAAACCGCATTGGACAGCGAAAATAAAAACAAATGGAAGAAACGCTGAGAATTTTGGTTGTAGACGATGATGAAGTAGACCGGATGGCAGTACGCCGTGCCTTGATGCAAGCAGGTGTCAAAATGGAACTGTCAGAGGCTGGTAATGGCCATGAAGCACTGTTAGCGTTGGCGAGTATCACCTTTGATTGTGTTTTCCTAGATTATCGCTTGCCAGATCAAGATGGTTTAACACTGATTCATCGGGTACAAGCATCAGAAATCAAAGTTCCTTTAGTGGTTTTGACAGCACAAGGTGATGAACAAATTGCAGTCGAGTTGATGAAAGCTGGTGCGACAGATTATCTGGCAAAATCACGGGTATCTTCAGAAATCTTGGCACAAATTTTACGCAATGCTATGCGAGTATATCGTGCTGAAATGCAAGCAAATTTAGCACTACAACAGTTAAAAGAAAGTAACGAACAACTCATCCGCAAAAATCAAGAACTCGAAAGACAAAGACAACAAATTCAAATCCAAAATTTAAAATTAATCGAAGCATCACGGTTAAAAACCCAGTTTTTAGCTACAATGTCTCATGAATTACGGACACCAATGAATGCAATTATTGGGTTTTCGCAAATTTTATTGCGACCAAAATTCGGGCAATTATCGCCTCAACAAACCGATATGGTCGAGCGCATTCTGAATAATGGCAAGCATTTATTAATGTTATTAAATGAAGTTCTAGATTTTTCTAAATTAGAAGCAGGTAGACTGGAACTAAAAGCCGAATTATTTGATGTAACGACAGTGATCAATAGCACTGTCAAAGAAATGCAATCTCTAGCAGAAGCGAAAAAATTAGATTTGCAAGTCGAGATAGATTTAGAAAATCCTTGGGTATTTAATGACTCGGTACGTGTGCGGCAAATTTTAGTAAATTTGCTGTCAAATGCAATTAAGTTTACCGAAACAGGTTCTATCTGGTTAGAAATTGAAGAACTGCCAGAAAATCGCATAGCGATCGCAGTTCGTGATACAGGTATTGGGATCGCTCCCAAAGATTTTCAGCATATTTTTGAAGCCTTTCGCCAAGTTGATCAAAGCCTCACACGGAAATATCCAGGTACAGGCTTGGGTTTGGCAATTGTCGATTCCTTGGTGCGAATGATGAATGGCCAAATCTTGATCGAGAGTCAATTGGGAATCGGTTCGATGTTTAAAGTCGAGTTACCCCGACAAATATTAGCCAAAGAGATAGCCGGAAAAATCCCGGCTTTAAATGTTGATGGTGAACATATTTTTTTCTCGGCGCATAATCCCCATAAGTCTTCTCCCCCATCTCGTCGTTCATCGATGAGGTATCCCAACCTCAAACTATAAATCCCTAGCACAAAAGTAAATTAGTCATGTCTGTTGTGGAAAAGTCTCAAAAAGTTGATCGCATTCTTGCCGTTGATGACACTAAAGATAACCTGATCTTAGTGCAGACAATTTTAGAAAGTGAAGGCTATCACATCGATTTAGCAACTGACGGTAAATCTGCTTTAGAATATGTCGAAAAATCTCCGCCAGACTTGATTTTGCTGGATGTGATGATGCCAGGGATGGATGGTTATGAAGTGACAGATCGCATTCGCAAGAACCCAGCAATTAAAGTTTATATTCCCATTCTGCTGATTACAGCCTTTCATGAATCTAGTGTAGTAGAGGGACTAGATGCAGGTGCAGATGATTTTATTCGCAAACCTTTTGATACAGATGAACTACTAGCAAGAGTGCGATCGCTTTTGCGACTCAAGCGCAGTTTAGACGAACAAGATAAGATGGCTCGTCAACGGGAAGACTTTGTATCGCGTCTTACCCATGACTTGCGTACTCCCTTGGTAGCCGCAGATCGAATGCTGGGGTTGTTTCTTGAAGAAACATTCTGCAAAATTTCGCCGGAAATGAAACAAGCCATCTCCGTGATGATTCGCAGCAACAAAAACTTAATGCAAATGGTCAATACCTTGCTAGAAGTGTCTCGTATGGATGCAGGGAAAAAGACCTTCAACGATGATGTTTGCAACTTACCCGAAATCATACAAGAAGTAGTCAGCGAATTAGCACCCCTGGCGAGTGAGAAAAATTTAAATGTCACAGTAGACAGCAGTGGTTTAGCCAACAATCCCACAAATCTCGGAGTGGTGATGGGTGATCCTTTAGAACTGCGCCGTGTGTTCAACAACCTCTTGGGTAACGCCATCAAATTTACCGATACAGGCAAAATTACAATTCGGATTTCCGAACAAGCAGACAACCCCCAAGGCAAAACCTGGGTAATCATCGCCGTGGAAGATACAGGTTATGGTATCGCCCCCGAAGACCAAGCAGGTATATTCGAGCGATTTCGTCAAGGGAGAAATAAACGCTCTGGTAGCGGTTTAGGGTTGCATCTTTCCTACAGAATTGCTGAAGCTCACGGTGGTGATATTACCGTTGCTTCGGAACTGGGTAAAGGCAGTGTGTTTACAGTGCGACTACCAAAAATCTAAGCAAAGTTCTGAGTTATGATTCAGACTTCAGCCTTGTTTTCCTACTCCCTAGCCTCTAGCCGCTCATCATTGGAACAAGGCTCTAATTTTCCCTTCAAAAGACGGCGAACCACACTTTCTAAATCTTCAATCAAAAATGGCTTGCTAATGTAGTCATCAAATCCCGCCTTGAGAATGCGTTCTTTGTCTTCTCTGGTGGCTAAAGCCGTTACTGCGAGTACGGGAATTTTATGAGTTAGGGGATTTTCCTTGAGATAATGTACAACTTCAATGCCACTGAAACTAGGTAACAAAATATCTAACATGATCAAGTCTGGCTGATACTCTTTAGCCACCAACAATGTTGAGGAACTGTCTGATTGACAGATAAATTGACAGCCAAGTGACTCAAGAGCATAACTAATCAGCAACAGATTATCATCATTATCTTCCACTGCCAAAATTAAAGGCTGCTGAGAGTGCTGCTGCTTGCTATCACTGATGAATGAATGTGCTAGATACATCTTTTCTCCAGAAAAATCAATGGGGATTTATCGTCTCTGGTGATTTTGCAGACGAGCCATCCCACAAGGGATAGGATGGAGGGACTTGAGAATTGCGTTCAGATTATTTTTTGCCAGTTGAGTTATGAGTACAGTCTATCTACAATCTTAAATTCAATGTCTCAAATTGACAGACTTTTATAGGTTGAGCAGACACTTTTTGATTATACGCAAAATTACATAATTTTTTGGCAAGAGCTTATCATAATTTGATATAAAAAAATTTAATTTAGGCTATGGTCTATGGTGAGGCGATCGCTATCACAATTAAAGATACAAACTTATAGGTATAAATGAGTAAGGAGTTAGGAGTAATGAATAATGAGTTAGTAGAAATACTCATTACTTATCAGGACTTACGCAAAATTATGAAAAAACGTAGACGCGTTCTTCGGCTACCCGCAGAGTAGGAAAAAAGTTATGAGATTTTGAGAGATTTCTTACGTAAGTCCTATACTCACTACTCATACCAATTCGCAATTCGCAGGCTCGCTAACGCTGCGCTAACGCAATTAAGAAATCTAGCTCAAGTAAGACTTTCCTGATTTATATCTGTCGCATTCTTATTTCAAATGGGTATCACTACTCACTACTCATTACTCACTCCACTTCGTCCCATAAAGTTTAAAGGGTGCAAAGGTTTTGAACACCCTTACACCCTTACACCCTGTGATACCCCTAAACTTAATATTGCGGCTGAGTCTCAGGCGTTGGCGGATTTTGATTATAAGCTTCTGCTTCCGGGTTCGGCACGGCTTCTGGGGTTGGCGCAGGATTTGTTTGCGGTGGCGGATTATTATTTGTCACAGCAACTTTGAATTTTGGCATTTTATATATTTTTGCCAAAGCTTCAATCAACGAAAAATCATAGACGCTCAGAGCTTTATCATCGTAACAATTAGGAGCATCGGGAGATTTAGTCATCATCTCCGGTACAAGACTTGTGAGTGCTTCGGGAACATTCTGAATGTTTTCTGTATATCTCATCTGCTCGGTTGTGATGTGTGCAAAACACAAAGCTCGAATCTTTAGAGCGTCCTTGTCAGAAATTTTCAGATAGTTCAACTCATCCAAATTAGACTTGTAAAGACCCGCTACAGCTTCAGTCCAATAACGCTGACGATATTCTTCATCCGAAGCTGCATTCTCTTTGGGAGATACGTGTAAATCTCTAACTGCGGCGATCAGTGCATCATTTGTGCGAGCTAATTGCGTCAAATTCAATAACTCTTTGTTGAGTTTTTCGGGAGTTTGCTCATTTTTAGCTAACAATTTGAAGATTTTCAGCAAAGCACGCTGGTTAAAAAGATGAGCTTGTCTGAAGTTTTCATCAGTGATTGAAGGTTGAATTCTAGAATCAGGTGGATTTTTGAGAAAGAAATCTACCATACTGAGCCGCGCATAGCGAGTCATACCTTCAATATTGTCCAGAGCCGCCGCTTTTTTATAATATTCTTTTGCTTTGACTAAATCTCCTAAATGTTCCGCAGAATCTCCTAAACCAATTTCTACTTTTGCTTTGTCTTCATCACTACTAATGAATTTTTTGGCCTGAAGAAAACTATCTTGAGCTTTCAGCCAATTAGTATTATGTAAATATCCTTGTCCTTGAGCAATATAAACTTTTCCCCAGGCGGGTAATGATGCAGCGACAGAACCTGTAATAGCCGTCATTCCCGCCGCGATCGCTAAGGCTGTGGGTGCTTGTTTGGTGGGGGGTAACTGTAAGTTAGTAAAGAGTTTTTCGAGGGTTTTTCGACCACCACTAGTCAAAGCTGCTGCGCCACCTGCACCTAAACCAATGACTTGCAATACCGCCGCCATGTTTTGTGATAAGTCGGCTTGTTGAGTTTCTTGTCCTTCAACCTTCTGGAAAAATACTTGGCTACTATAAGCTGTAAACGCTGCACCAATACCTAGACAAAGCACAGCCAAAGTATTGAGTAACCAGTCACGGCGTGTCCCTGGTTCTTCTTCCGAACCAACGATCGCAGGTTTGAGTTCCCACCACCAGCGATTTTGGCGTTTTAAGCTATCTTTCCATTGTTTGATTTGGTTATCTTTGTTGAAATCAAGACGATATTGTTTTAATTTGTTGTCTAAAGCAATGAGTTGTCTGGCTAGTTTTTCGGGGACGGGTTTATTGCGATAGGCTTGTTCTAAAGCTTCTTCTACTCCATCACGCGCCAAGAGCGTTTCTAAAAGTTGATCAGAAGAAGGTGGTTTACTAGTTGCAACGATTTCAACTGTTTTTTCGTAACGTGCGATCGCTTCATTCGGTAACGGAACAGAACGGGTAAAAGACCACCACCAACTCATTTCCGGTGGTTTCAGGTTGTTTTTCCATTCATCAACAATATCATCGTTAGCAAAAGACCAAGATTGCGCTTTTAACCGCTTGTCTAATTCAATGATTTTTTCGGTTAAATGACGTGGTGGTTGTTGTTGCTTATTCCAAGCTTTTTCCACTGCGTCCCGTGCTAGTAGTACTTCTAGAAGTTCTTCCGAAGTCGCTGTTGGTGGAGATTCCATCTCCTCTAAAGCTGCTGCGTAACGTTGGATAGCTTGTGCTGGTAGTGGTTCTGTATCGCTGAGTTCCCACCACCAAGTATTAGGTGTAGTTTTACTTAAGCTGATTTTCCAGTACTCTAATTTACCATCTTTAGTAATTACATCGGCGAGCGATCGCAAACTTTCATCTAAATCAATGACAATTTTAGCGATATGCTCTGGTAAAGGTTGATTATCACGGGAAGTTTCAATTGCGTCCCGTGCTAGTAATACTTCTAAAATTTGTTCTTGAGTCGGATGGGGAAGCGACGCTGACAATGCAGAGATAGCTTGTTGATAGCGTTTTGCCACTTGGATTGGTGACATCGCTAACGGATATTTTAAATGCCACCACCACATATTCGGCGGTGCATTTAAGCTATCTTTCCATTGTGCTAATTCATCATCTTCACTCAGCACTTTGGCTTGTGCTTTCAGGCGCTCATCTAAACTTAATAACCTCGCGTAACTACTACCAGTGGGGTTTTGATCAATTTGCCTTTTCTTCTCTACCCCATCACGCGCTACTAATACAGTCACTTTTTGGTCAAATGTTGCTTGTAAAGGCGCTTCTTCTAATGCAATTAAAGCTTCCTCATAAACATCAAGTGCTATATCTAATTGCGATTTTGCTGATACTGAAGGTTGTCCATTTGTATGAACCATTATTTGGATATTCCTTGACTAAGCTATATTTGTATGAGCGATTTTTATGTTTTTATATACTCTGCATTTCTTCTACTTCATCACAAGCATCCGTCTTCAAAACATCACAAATATTAGTGCCACCGCAACGATGACACTAATATCTATATTTGCCACAGTAAATGCTTTACCTTTTATTTTTTATTGTGCTGCCAAAATCAGAATAAAGGTACATCACCTCTCAAGTTATTCGTTAAAAATCCTAGTTATTTAGCAGCCTTGGTTCATTAACGCATACCAAGTGTTAGGGCCGACAACACCATCAGCCACTAGACCATTAGACATTTGAAATTGTCGGACAGCATTTTCTGTCATCGGGCCAAATGAACCATCAGCCGCTATCGAATAACCTAACGCTTGTAAAGTTTGCTGAACCATATATACATCTGCGGTTTCACAGCCTTGTTGCAAAAAATAACCTGGATAAGACATTTTCTCTCCTATGCTTAAAATGCGCTTTTTTTGACAAGTATTTATGACTAATGATGTTATTTACATCCCTGTTACAGAGATAGTAAAATACTTGATTAATCACAAACTTTGACTGATGACAAATTCCAAATCTCACCACCAAATCCTATCAAGCTAACTCGATATAAATTTGAAATTGTGAATTAATTGGGAATTTCATTTTTGAGAAATTAAGTATATTTTTGTTCGCCAATCAGCGAATGTCATCAGTTAAACTACGCAAGAAATGTATGGCGTAACATATTGCAATTTATTAAGCTAGTGGCTGGTTTTTCAACTTACACAAAACTAACTTAGCGATCAGAATAGAAAAAACTCGGTTAAAAAACTTAAGATGGATAAATTTTTGGCATCAGCCCCACAATGAATGGGTTTTTAGCTTTGCTAGTATTCTAAAATGACCAAATGCCTTGTTAATTTATAGCTTTCGAGAGGATACACCATGACTATTTGGGTAAATGAGCAAATTGATCCATCGGGTATGATCTATGCCTGCATTGCTTGTTGTAATGAGTCTCAAGCCAAAGATTGTCATGAGTCGTTTGAAAAAAATTTGACAGAGCAACAAAAAACAGATGGTTGGATAGCTAGATTACGGATAGTTGATTCTTGGGATGAAGTACCAGTTAATGCTTTAAAGCTCAATTGAGGCGAGAGGTTAGAGGTTAGGAGCTAGAGGCTAGTGAGAATCACGGCTGACGCAGAAAGTCTGCTTGTTGAGACAGGGGGTAAGGGTTTTGCTCATTTATACACTTATACCCCTACATCCCTGAACCATCTTTAAATCTCATCTGGATTAATGCCCAACTCCCGCAACCTTTGTGCTAGTCTCTCAGCACGTTCCTTTTCTTGCTGCACTAACTCCTCTGGTGTAGGTAATCTCTGTCCAACTTCGTCATACCAATATAACCACTCGCGCGTCCTTCCCAGATAAGTACCGCGTTCTCTGCCAAGTGCTAAATTAATTTCTGGCATCCACACCCGTGAACCTGGTTGTAAGATGTATTCACTATTTTCTAAACGATAAACTTCTAAAGGTTCTCGTTTACGCCGATATCTCCGGTTGGGGACGTAAATTGCATAATATAAAATGCCTAACTTCGCGTAGTCGATTTTTTTCTTTTCGTATTCGCCGCCGTAGGTTTGTGAAACAACTTCTAAGGCAAAAATAGGAACAATACCATCTTCTTCCCAGAGAACATAGCTTAAACGTCCCTCTTCACCAATAAAACGTTCTACACCTATGCTGAGAAACCCATCAGGTACTAATTGCGGAGTGTCGGGTGCATAATAAATCCCCATATCAACGCCGAAAAACCAATCGGTGCGTTGACTCCAGACTAAAGCTAAAATAGCTTCTAGTAAATTGGGAATCAGGTTTTGTAGTTCGTTATCCACTGGCGTATCATCAGAGTCGGGTAATTCTGCCGAGGACGGAAGGCAGCTGAGGGGGTTGTACTGTACCATGAAAATCCTCAGTTAAATTAGGTGATTATATTTTAAGGTTAAAATAATCAAGCCTTTGAGAATACCTCACTTTCACCCGAATTTCTCACGTATGGGTAGCGGGTGTGGGGAGAGAGGGGAGTGTGGGGAGTGTGGGGGGAAAGATTTCTTCACTATCCTCCCACCCTTCCCACACCCCTGTATTTCTCACAAGAGAGAAATCCAGGTCTCAGCAGTCGCGTTTTGCCTGTCACAGATAACATTTATATATGAATGCTACACAAGAACAATTAAAAGTTAAATTTGAGCAGGCGATGGTTGCTGCTTTTGGTGATGAATACGCCACCGTTGACCCAATTTTAGTACCTGCGGGGAATCCGAAATTTGGTGATTATCAAGCGAATGTGGCTTTATCCCTGAGTAAAAAATTAGGACAGCAACCAAGAGCGATCGCTGCTGCTATAGTTGACAAGTTAGATGTTGCCCAAATCTGCGAATCACCAGAAATTGCTGGCCCCGGTTTTATTAACCTCAGACTTAAAACCGCTTACCTAGAAGCACAACTCAAAGCAATTCACGCCGACTCCCGGTTAGGTGTTCCCCCAGCGAAAACGCCACAGCGAGAAATTGTTGATTTTTCCAGTCCGAACATTGCCAAAGAAATGCACGTCGGACATTTGCGTTCCACCATTATTGGTGATTCTATCGCCCGGATTTTGGAATTTCGCGGACATGATGTTTTGCGGTTAAATCATGTGGGTGATTGGGGTACACAATTCGGAATGCTCATCACTTACCTGCGAGAAGTTTACCCCCAAGCGTTAACCACCGCCAACGCCTTAGATATCGGCGATTTAGTCAGCTTTTATCGCCAAGCAAAACAGCGTTTTGATGCTGATGAAACCTTCCAAGAAGCAGCACGCCAAGAAGTCGTGAGATTACAAGCAGGCGCAGAAGATACAATTCATGCGTGGAAACTGCTGTGTGAACAATCCCGCAAAGAATTTCAGGTTATTTATGACTTGCTGGATATCCATATCAATGAACGCGGCGAATCTTTTTACAACCCCTTATTACCCAAAATTGTGGAAGATTTAGCCGACTCTGGCTTACTTGTAGAAGATCAAGGCGCAAAAGTTGTTTTCTTAGAAGGCTATACCAACAGAGAAGGTGAACCGTTACCATTAATTGTGCAGAAATCCGATGGTGGTTATAACTACGCCACCACAGATTTAGCTGCATTGCGCTACCGCATTCAACAAGATGCAGCCAAACGCATCATTTATGTAACCGATGCGGGACAAAGTAATCACTTTGCTCAATTTTTCCAAGTTGCACGCAAAGCTGGTTGGATTCCTGATGATGTCGAACTAGTGCATGTTCCCTTTGGTTTGGTGTTAGGGGAAGATGGCAAAAAATTCAAAACCCGTTCTGGAGATACTGTCCGGTTACGAGATTTGCTCGATGAAGCAATTATCCGCGCTCGTGCTGACTTAGAAAAGAGATTACAAGCAGATGAGCGTACAGAAACAACAGAATTTATTGCTCATGTTGCCCAAATTATTGGTATTAGCGCCGTTAAGTATGCTGACTTGAGCCAAAACCGCACCAGTAATTACATCTTCAGCTATGACAAAATGCTGGATCTCAAAGGCAATACAGCCCCTTATATGCTTTACGCCTACGCTCGAATTCAAGGTATTAGCCGCAAGGGTGGAATTAACTTTGAAGAATTAGGTGATCAAGCACAACTTGTATTAGAGCATGAAACTGAATTTGCTCTTGCCAAGTATTTACTGCAATTGGGCGAAGTGATTAGTACTGTGGAACAAGACTTGTTACCAAATCGTTTATGTGAATATCTATACGAATTGAGTAAAAAGTTTAATGTGTTCTACGATCGCAATCATGGAGTTAGGGTATTAGACGCAGAAGAACCACAGCGCACATCCCGTTTAGTATTGTGTGATTTAACCGCCAGAACCTTAAAACTCGGATTATCGCTGTTGGGAATTCAAGTCTTAGAGAGAATGTAGGTTACAAAGGAAGTGTTGAGTAGGAAAGAACAACGAATGACTAAGGACAAGTGACAAATAACTACCTTGACTAGTCGGTGTTTTTCTTAGCAACTTGCTTTCCTTCACCTAATTTTCAAGATGCAATGTGTGAGCCTACTGTATCATGAAAAAGATTAAGCGGTGGCAATGAGGTGGAGGCTGTTCAATTTCGGGTGGCATATATCTGCTCATTCAGGATTTAGGACTCAAAACGCAGAACATCTATGTTAGCAGGCAAAATTTTGCAGGGTGGAAAATATACCCTCACCCAAGAAATCGGACATGGTGGCTTTGGTATTACCTTTAAAGCTACACATCACTACTTAGGTCAAGATGTAGTGGTGAAAACTATTAACGAACGCTTGCGGCAACATCCAGATTTTGCCAAGTTCGAGCGCCAATTCCAAGATGAAGCTAGAAGACTAGCTACTTGTATCCATCCCAATATTGTGCGGGTAAGTGACTTTTTTATTGAAGATGGTCTACCCTACATGGTGATGGAATACATTCCTGGGGAAACTTTGGGCAATGCTTTTGTCCTACCAGGGATACCCTTACCGGAAGCAACAGCTATTCACTACATCCGCCAAATTGGTGCAGCCCTACAAGTAGTCCACAATAATGGTTTGCTCCACCGCGACATCAAACCAGATAATATTATTCTCCGCCAAGGCACTCAAGAAGTCATATTAATTGATTTTGGGATTTCACGAGAATTTAATGGTGGTGTCAAACAAACTCACACCGGCATAGTTTCCGAAGGCTACGCACCCATTGAACAATACTTGACACAAGCGCCGCGCACACCAGCTACAGATGTTTATGGTTTGGCAGCAACCTTGTATGCTTTGTTAACAGCACAGGTTCCCATGCCAGCATTATTGCGCGATCGCGAAAAAATGGCATCTCCCAAAGAATTACAACCCCATCTGAGTGCCGCCGTCAATCAAGCTGTGATGCGCGGTATGGCGGTTGATTCTCGCTTCCGTCCCTCAACCGTGGCTGAATGGTTACAACTACTACCGGGTAGTGAGAGCAAGAATATTACCCAAAGCGTTGCCACTAATACAGTCGCCACCGTTGATTTATCAATGCAGCCAGGACGAGGAGTTTTTGGCAAGAAACACAAGGAATATCGGACAAAAAACCCGATGGCAGCCTTGACTAAAACACTCGCAGGGTCTAAAGCCTTAGTTGGTGTAGGTGTGGCTTTATTTGCCGCGAGTGCGGGTTTTGGCATCACTAATTTATTGTCCTCCCATAACAAGCCAAATTCATCCGCCACACCCCTGTTTACTAACCCAGTCACACAATCAAAGGGAAATAATTCTGATTCCAAGGGTTCACAGTCAACGGCGGAAGCAAATAATACTAATAAAAATACCCAAACAACCACTGCAACCGAATCAGCGTATATTTCCAAACGCCGCCGACAAAACCGCCCAGCACCTACACCACAAGCCACAACCAACAGCAACCCAACCTCAGAAAATACTGCCGCCACCAACTCCGAAACTTCGTCTCAGCAAAATCCCGAACAAGCATCTGTTACACCGAATACCTTACCGACACCATCATTAGTAGATAAACTGAGAGCCTATCGTTCTAATCGAGAAGTTAATCGGGAAAGTGCAACCAAGCGATCGCCAAATAATACCCCACCTGCCACCACCAATCAAACTACACCCAATCCATCAGGCAAGCGATCGAATCCTGTGGTGATACCAGTACCACCACCTACCACAGAATCAAAAAGCCCAGATTCTTCGGCTGTAGTTGTCCCAACTGTAGAAAATAAGCAAAATTCTGCTCCTGACAGCCCATCCCCAAAAGATGAAAAGTCAACAACAGAAAGTAACACTAGTAACTAAGTACCAGTTGTGAACACAAGGATTTGACTCAGCACTCAGCACTTTCAACTCAGCACTCTAAGGGTTTAAGGTAAAAACGCTATCATCTGGTGACGGTGTAGGGGCAGGGATAACAAAGGGTAATATCTGGGGGGGTTCAGATGTAGTCGCAGCGTTAGATGGTTGCAACTGTCCAAAACGAATGAAAACACCAATTCCCAAGCCAAAACAAAAGCAAAAACTAATAAAACCAAAAGAAAGTAATTGCATCAATTTTTGGTTGGCCATAATGCACTCCTCAAAAGATGGTATTAGTTTACTGCAACAAAACCGGAACTTGGCAAGGATGTAAGGGCAAAATCAAGTCAAAAGTAAAAAGTTCAAAGTCAAAAATTCTCTGATTTTTGACTTCCGCATAGGGGTGTTCAAGACCCTTCCCTTTTACCCCTTCACCGTTCGGCTGAAGCTCACGGCGAAGCCCTCAAACCCCTTCACCCAATCTCCACAGACAATCTTGGAGCGTAAGTAGTTTACTATGGACAATGAATAATTGACCATTGACCATTGACTTATGACAAATCAAACTCCGATTCCGGTGATTATTAACGGTGCTGCTGGCAAAATGGGTCGTGAGGTAGTCAAAGCAGTCGCCCAAGCACCTGATTTAACTCTGATGGGTGCAATTGACCGTAACCCCGAACTTCAAGGTAAAGATGCTGGGGAACTTGCTGGTTTAAGTGAACCTTTAGAAGTACCAATTACTGACCAATTAGAACCGATGTTAGGGTACGTGGCGGGTGAGCGACAGCTACCACCAGGAGTCATAGTAGACTTTACCCACCCTGATTCAGTTTATGACAATGTACGTAGTGCGATCGCCTATGGCATTCGTCCGGTTGTCGGAACTACAGGCTTAAGTCCCGAACAAATTCAAAATTTAGCCGACTTCGCCGAAAAAGCCAGTACTGGCTGCTTGATTATTCCTAATTTCTCCATTGGGATGGTGTTACTCCAACAAGCCGCCGTCACCGCATCACAATATTTTGACCATGTAGAAATTATCGAATTGCATCACAACCAAAAAGCTGATGCACCCAGTGGTACAGCAATTCAAACTGCTCAGTTACTAGCAGAAATCGGTAAAACTTTTAACCCAGCAATTGTCCATGAAACCGAGAAAATACCGGGAGCCAGAGGCAGCCTAGCCGATGAAGGAATTAGAATTCATAGCGTACGCTTGCCAGGATTAATTGCCCATCAAGAAGTAATTTTTGGTGCTGCTGGTCAAATTTATACCTTACGCCATGATACAAGCGATCGCGCCTGCTATATGCCTGGAGTGTTACTGGCAATTCGCAAAGTCTCACAGTTAAAGTCGTTAGTGTATGGTTTAGAAAAGATACTTTAAAAGAAGAATTCAGAATGCAGAATCCAGAATATTCTGACTCCTGAATTCTGACTCCTTGTTAAACACTAGCACTCAACACCCAGCACCCATGCTTGTTCCACTGACTCGCCAGAAATTTGAACAAATTATCCCCCTCATTGCTACTGGTCAGCAGTACAAGTACTACTGGGGGAAATTTTCTAATTTTCTACAGCGACTATTAGTTTCGGTAGTTTCTGTAGTTGTGGTTTTACTAGTGAAAGCCCTGTTTGGCCTGGATTTTGGCCCCCTCCTATTTTTCTTGGGGGTTATTGGGGCGATGTTTTGGCTGTGGTACCCAGTGTTCCAAGCCAGTATTCGGAATGCCAAATGTCGTCGTTATAAGTACAGTGGCTTTTTCCGGGGACGCATATTAGATTGGTGGATTACAGATAGATTGATGGGTAAACAAGAAACTGTCAACAGCAAAGGCGAATTGGTAATTGTTGAAAACCGGGAGAAACGAATAAATCTAGAGGTAGGTGACGATACAGGGTTTAGCGTTGAGTTAGATGCACCTCTGCGGCCTTATCATAAAGCGATCGCCCGTGGTCAAATAGCGGAAATGATTGTTATGTCCAACCGTGCCGATTTAGGCACCATTGAAGATTTCAGCGATGTTTACATTCCCAGCCGCGACATCTGGGTTAACGATTATCCCTATCTCCGCCGAGACTTCTTTTCAGAAGCCAGCCGCCGCATCCGCGAAGACCAACAAGATAGACCACGGCGAAGGCGGCGGAAAACAGAGTGAAGTATGAAGTATGAAATTTAATATTTCTCCTTCTGCCTCCTGCCTTCTCCTAACTTCCCCGACTCGCATTCTGTCCGTAAGCTTGCCAAGCTAAATCTACCAATCCATCAACAACAGCAGCAGCAACAACGGCATTTCCTTTACGACTTTCAATAGTAATATAGGGAACTAGAGAATCTTGCAGGCGGCTTTTATCAGTATCTACATCAATAAATCCGACTGGAGTCGCAATAATTAAAGCTGGGCGAATTTCTTCCGCTTCAATTAAATCTATTAGTGCTGTTAGTGCTGTTTGTGCCTGACCAACTACAAAAATGCCCTCTGGATAACGTTTGGCGAGAGTTTCAATTCCCCATGCTGCCAGTGTTTTTTCCTTTTGCGGACGTGTGACAGTTTCCATGCTGCAATAGACTGGGTTAGCAAACGTGCTTTGGATGTCGGAAGCAATACCTACTTGTACCATTGGGACATCTACTACGATTGTGGTGCGTGCTGCTAATGCTGCTGCACCAGCTTGTAAAGCATGTTCCGAAAACCGAATTAAAGATTTATATTCAAAGTCAGCAGTGGCGTATATCACCCGCCTCACAATTTCATACTCTGCGGGTGAAAAGACATGATCGCCAATTTCACTGTCGATGATTGCTAAACTTTGAGCATCAGTTACGTGCCATTCCATCACTATTCAGCGCCGATATACCAGCTTTCAGCTTATCAGCTAAGAGTGAATGCTGAGTCAAAATCAACAGGACTTCCACACTAGGTTATCATTTCAGGCTGGTGTAAGGGTGTAGGTGTTCTAAACCCTTACACCCTTTGTGATAACTACCAACAATCACAACTCCGCACTCGAAGAAGGACGGCTGAACACAGGGGATAGGTAAGCCACTAAAGCACCAATGAAAAAGCCAGAAATATTTCGCACTAGGGGTAGCCAATCACTAGTGCGCGTTACGACTGGCCCAATACCGAAGGCGATAAACAAAATCCCCCATAATGGCGAGAAAATTAATGCCCATTGCCAAGCAACAATTTGTTTATCATTGCGGGGTTGGGCGGCAAATCCACAAATTATCCCACCAATGACTGAGGTCACTAAGGTAAGAATCCACTGTTCTCTGGGTAGCCCAGGTACAACGTTACAACCGCCTTTGAGTAAGCAGCCTTTAACTGAGTCGAGGGCTTGTAAAATTGCTTGGTCTTCGCCTTGTTCTCGCACAAAGTACAAGTTACCAAAACGAGTTTGTAATTCTATCCAAAATGTCCGGGGTAAAAGCTCATAAACGTCATCGCCCACACTAAAGCTGAGAATGTTACCGCCACGAGAATCTGCAACTAGCAGGATACTTTTATCATCTAAACCCCAATAATTGATCACTGCTCGACCAGGGGTGCGATCGTACTGAGTTAATACGCGCAGTTTCCAGCCAGTATCGGTTTCAAATTGCTTGATATCTGAAACTAGCTTGTCTTCTTGAATGTCAGTAAGCGTTTTCGCTAAGTCAATAACCGGAGTTTGGAAGTTAGGTAATAAATCAGGATTGTCATAAGCCAGTGCTGCGGAAGGATTTGTTAACCAAATTGACCCAGCCACCAAAAATATGCCAATAGATACTAAAATTCGTCGCCAAAAACAAGACTGCATGGATTCTCTTATACAAATATCAACACTAAAAGTGAACAAGTTGTTTTAAAAAGTAGGAGAGAAAAGTGATACTTCTTTACACTTGTTTACTTTACTCTAATATTAGGGTCGAGGAAAAGTGGGAAGTCAGGGGTGGGGAGTAGGGAGTGGGGAGTGGGGAGTAGGAAATGGGCAGGGGTGCAGGGTGCAGGGGGAAAAAGAAAAATACTATTAGAGCGATGCACTGAGCCTGTCGAAGCGTGGTCACTGAGCCTGTCGAAGTGTCGAAACCCGGTAATCTCCAGTTAGATTTAATTTAGTCCTTCTACTCATAGACCATGATAGCGATCGCTATTTTTTGCTTCAGTATTTTGGAATGCGAAAATTCAAATTCCTACTTACTCGGTAAACAAAGGTCTTGCTCGTTGGGTTGACTGCAACTTGGCTTCTAAGGTGTTCCAATCTTCTTGTTCAATCAAGTTAATAACTTCATTAATGTTGTGGCGATATTGTTGTAATGAACTCAACAAGGCTTGACGATTATATTTTGCCATCATCACTCCCAACTCAGGGTTTCCACCACCGACTCGGCTAGTATCGCGGAACCCAGAACTAGCTAAATTTTGCGCTAATTGTAAAACTGCGGGGTCAGTTTCAGCCATACAAGCAGTAATTAAAGCCGCACTCACCATTACAGGTAAATGGGAAATCCAACTAACAGCGCGGTCATGTTGGGCTGGTTGACAGTGGTAAATTTTTGCGCCCAGCGATCGCACAATCTCCTCTAAAATAGCGATCGCATCTTGGGGTGTATGGGTATCTGGTGTGAGTACGTAAGGTCTATCGACAAATAAATTTTTTTGCGCCGCCTCTATGCCACTATCAGCCGTTCCCGCCATTGGATGACCGCCCACAAACCGTTCCCACATCGGTGAAATTGCCTCGACTATAGGTGCTTTCACCGAACCCACATCAGTAATAATCGTAGCGGGAGAAAGATGTGTAATTAACTGCTCAACTTGGGGAACAATAAGGGCGATAGGCGTACAAATAAAAATTACGTCTGCGGCTGCTAACAAACTCATTTCCACAGATGCCTCATCCACACTGCCAAGGGCTACAGCTGTTTGACAGGTAGATTCCCGGCGACTGACCCCCAAGAGATGATGACCTTGCGATCGCAAATCATAACCCAAAGAACCGCCTATCAATCCCAAACCCAAAATACCAATATTCATAAATTTAGACAGTTTATTTTTATGTACATTTTAGGGGCTAAGGATTGAGAAGAAGCAAGGGAGACAAGGAGCAGGGGACAAGGGGAAAATTTTCTCCCCTCTGCTCCCTACTCCCTGCCCCATTTCCTACTCCCCACTCCCCACTCCCTATTCCCTTAACTTTGTATGGGTAGCATCAATGACTGTAGAGGAATTACTCGAACAATACGCAGCAGGGGTTACAGATTTTAGCGGAGTCGAACTTGGCGAAGCGAACCTGAGTGGTGTCAAACTCAATGGTATCAACCTGAGTCATGCTAATTTGAGTGTCGTTAATCTCAGTGGGGCAAATCTCAGCGAGGCTAATTTGAGCCATGCTAAGTTGAATGTCGCCCGACTGAGTGGCGTGAATTTCGTGGGTACAATCATGAATCACGCTAGTTTGAATGTGGCAAACTTGATTCGTTCTGACCTCAGCCGCGCTCAATTGCGTGGTGCTTCTTTAGTACGTGCGGAGTTAATTCGGGCAGACCTGAGTCGCGCTGACTTATTTGAAGCTAATCTCAGTAATGCTGACTTACGTGAAGCCACCCTACGTAAAGCCAATCTTCGCCGCGCTAACTTGCATGAAACAATCTTAAAAGGTTGTACCTTAGCTGGTGCGAACTTAGAAATGGCGAACTTAAACGCCGCCGACTTACACCGTAGCGACCTCAGTGGTGCTAACTTACGTGATGCAGAATTGAAACAGGCAAATCTCACCCATGCTAACCTCAGTGGGGCTGATTTAAGTGGCGCAAACCTGCGTTGGGCTGATTTGAGTGGCGCAAACCTCAGTTGGGCTGATTTAAGCGGTGCAAAATTGAGTGGTGCGACCTTGATGGGGGCAAACTTGAGCAATGCTAATTTAACCAATACAAGTTTTGTCCATGCCAACTTAACAGAGGCGACATTAATTAAAGCCGAATGGGTTGGTGCTGATTTAACAGGCGCAACCTTAACTGGGGCAAAACTGCATTCTGCGTCTCGGTTTGGGTTAAAAACAGAAGGAATGATTTGTGAATGGGTTGATCTTAGTCCAAAAGGCGATCGCTCGATCATCCAAAAATTTGAAGCCGACGACCCACGGGAATTTTTTAACGAAACCCCCCCAACCATTAGAATTATCGTCGATGCAGCCTTAGAACCAGAAGCGAACTTTGCCCTTGCGGGTGCTTATTTCCACATTGCTCAAGAATATCGCATCATCAAACAACCCCCCAGCATGGAAATTGGCCGTCGCCGGACTGTATTCACATTTCGAGTAGACAGCGATGAAGCTTTATTACCTACAGCCTGTTTGGCAATTCTTCCCTTTAGAGATGCGACTAATACCCACAAAAGCATTTATCAAGTGGTAGAGATTCTGAATAAAAAAGATGTACCTGACTTAGACATCAAAATCTCCCATCGGGTGAAGACACTGACCACACTCATCGAAGAAGCTATTAGTCAGGCGCAAACCATTCGGCAAATGAAAAAAAATCTGGAACTAGCAGCAAAATTAAATTTCTTTCGAGCGCCTACGCAAACAATCTTAACTAATACCAGTGCCCAAACCCTGACAGTATATGATAACCCCTACTTTGGGAAAAAATTTATTCATACCTCGCAACTTGATGCCGCATTTTTAGCAGATAAATCCTCTGATACTGCCACAATTGCATCACTTTCGTTAAATATAGTTGTAGATTTTCTCAAAAGCTTTCACTATATCAATGAATAAAGAAAAACTCAAACGAATTTTTGGAGGTAGCAAATGCGTGATACCTTTAACAAAATGGTTGGTCGGACTCGCTATGTAGTCTCTCGGTTATTTATTCACTTGGGTGGGTCAGATGTTGCGCCAATTTTAGGTGTATTAAATCGTGGTGCGAGAGATGCGATCGATTCTGAAGGCGATATGCAGGTTTTAGGAGAATCATTAGTCGAACTGAGCGAAACCCTTCTGCGCTACGATCAAGATTGGATGTCTGCTGCCAACGAAGGCGACGTATTTTGGAGTGAAGGCGAAGCAGGTGATTATGTCAACGAGTTATTTACTGACTCGGCCGAAAGGTACGGTGCTGATATTGATTGGGATTCTCCTTCTGGGTTTGATGAACCTTTATCTATTCCCGTGACACGCAATGTTGTGGTGATGATTACCGTCGCTTTGGAAGGTGAAGTACCAGAGTTAGAAACCGACCTATCGAATATTCGCGCACTCAAAGAAGGGTTAAAAGCCCTGATTAATCTGCACTACAAACACAAATTCAGAGCCATTCAAGTACATTTTTCGCCAGCACAGCTAGGCGATGAACTGAGCAACGATGAATTGTTGCAATATTACCCAGAATTGATACCTTTGTAAGTTGTTGGGTTGTCCGCACACCAACCATTTTAAGAAGTTGTTAAGCTCGGAGATAAGACAATACTGCAATGATCATGACCATATTACGTAAATTTACAGTTGTTGTTTTAGCCTTGAGTTTGTGTATAACAACTGTTGCCTGTGGCGGTGGAGAGCAAACTACTCCTACAGGCCGGAATGTTAGCCAAACTTCTACTGCCACCAAATTAACTGATGGTCAGTATCAAGTACAACAGGCTACCTATGACGATGGAACGGGAGAATATACACTGTTTTTACTAAACAGCACACCTCCCACCTTTACAACCGAAAACTTGCAAATGGCCAGGCTGACTGATGACGAAATTAAAGCAGGTAAAAAATCTTACCTGAAAGTAGAAAAAGGCCAGCCAGCTTTATACCTGACAGAAGACTTCAAAATTGAGTACGTCCACAACGTAACTCAAACCCAAACTAACCCCCAAACAGGAAGACAAGAAACGGTTGTCGTTCGACAAGAAAACAGTTTTTGGTCGCCCTTTGCTGGTTCTCTGGCTGGGAGTATAGCAGGTCAAGCAATTGGTAGTCTGTTATTTAGACCCCAATATTATGTACCCCCTGTTTATCAACCAGGCGGATTAACTGGTTTTGGTGGTTATGGTTCTAGCTACGACCAAGCAGTTAGCAGTTACCGCAGCCGCTATAATGCACCACCCGCAGCAGTAAGAAATCGTACAGCTTTCCGTACTACAGGCAATATTAGAAACACCTATCCCAGTGGTTCTAACGTCCGCAGCACAACCCCAACAAGAACTACAAATCGTCCTAGTGGTTCTGGTTATGGCGCTAGTGAACTGCAACCATCAGGCAAATCGAGTACTACTAGACGTAATTCCGGTAGTAGTTTTGGTAGTGGTGGCCGGAGTCGGACTCCCAGCCGTAGCGGTGGTTTTGGTAGTAGACGACGTTAATTAATTGAATTAATTTTAAATTTGTGTAGGTTGGATTTTTGCTGGCTTTTTGTAGGGTACTGAGTAAAATCCAATCTACGCATTTTTTAGCTGATTTTTTCAGTTGAATTACAAATTCAAAATTTATACCAACCCAGATTGAAAAATTTGATTTGGAGTCAGATGTAATTCAGGAAAAGTTTGGGAGATAATGGCATCGCTATCTCTAAACTTACTAATCTGATATTCTCCATCAACTAAATTACAAACAGAGATTGTCGGTTGTTTGGGATTACCAATAAAATTACGTCCACCCAACGGCTGGTGTTGCTGTGGAACATTGGGAAGGAGAGGTTAACCGACATGAATGATTTGTGTTACCCTAGTAGAGTTGTCTAAATTCCGCACATCCAGGAGTTCGGGTGTTTTCTTTTGGGAAAATACACCTGGGTGGAGGTTTAACCCGAATAGGAGTTAAGAATATATGCCAGTCGTTTCATTGGCTCAAATGATGGAGTCAGGGGTTCACTTTGGGCATCAAACCCGTCGCTGGAACCCAAAAATGTCCCCGTACATTTACACTGCCCGCAATGGTGTACATATCATCGACTTGGTGCAAACAGCCCAGTTGATGGATAACGCGTACAACTATATGAGAACCCAAGCGGAGCAAGGTAAGAAATTCTTGTTTGTTGGTACGAAGCGTCAAGCAGCAGGAATTATTGCTCAAGAAGCATCTCGTTGTGGCGCTCACTATATTAACCAGCGTTGGTTGGGTGGAATGCTCACCAACTGGTCAACTATTAAAACACGGGTAGAAAGGCTGAAAGATTTAGAACGCCGGGAAGAAAACGGTGCTTTAGATTTGTTGCCGAAAAAAGAAGCTTCGATGCTGCGTCGGGAAATGGCGAAGCTACAAAAATACCTGGGTGGGATTAAAACCATGCGGAAAGTCCCTGATGTGGTGATCATTGTAGACCAACGCCGGGAATATAACGCAGTTCAAGAATGTCAAAAACTGTCAATTCCCATTGTGTCTATGTTGGATACCAACTGCGACCCAGATGTAGTTGATATTCCTATCCCAGCAAATGATGATGCTATTAGATCCATTAAGCTGATAGTTGGCAAGTTGGCAGATGCAATTTATGAAGGTCGTCATGGCCAACTGGATGTAGAAGAAGAATACGACGATTACGAAGGCGCTGAGGAAGATTACGATTACGACGAAAGTGATTACTCAGACTCGTTAATTCCTGACGACGAAGACGAAGAAGAATAAAGTATGAAGGATAAAGTATGAAGTATGAAATTTTATTTTTCATACTTCATACTTCTCACTTCAGACTTCAGAGTGTCTTCACTTTCTGAGTAAGATAGAAATACTCAACGCCCGTAAGCGATAAAAACTCTAGGTCAAGTTAGGAATTGAGGCAACATGGCGGACATATCTGCAAAACTCGTCCAAGAGCTACGCCAAAAAACTGGTGCCGGCATGATGGACTGCAAGAAGGCGCTAAAAGAAAATGACGGCGACATCGAACAAGCGATAGATTGGCTACGTAAAAAAGGTATCACTTCTGCGGGCACAAAAAGCGATCGCATTGCAGCTGAAGGTCTAGTAGACACCTACATTCAAGCTGATGGCAAAGTAGGTGTACTAATAGAAGTTAACTGCCAAACAGATTTCGTGGCTCGCAATGAAGCTTTTAAATCTTTGGTTAAGAGCCTAGCACAGCAAGCCGCCACTGCTGAAAGTGTTGAGTCTTTACTGGCTCAACCTTACATTGGAGATAAGAGCGTAACTGTAGATGAATTCATCAAGCAAACCATTGCTACACTCGGTGAAAATATCCAAGTACGTCGTTTTGTCAACTTTACAGTAGCAGGCGGTAAAACCGGAGTAGTAGATAGCTATATTCACACTGGCGGTCGTGTTGGTGTATTAGTTGAGCTAGAATCTGCCTCTGAGTCGGCTGCGGGTAACGAAGAATTCAAAGGGTTGGCACGGAACGTTGCTATGCAAGTTGCAGCTTGTCCCAACGTTGAGTATGTCAGCGTAGACCAAATCCCAGCCGAAGTTGTCCAAAAAGAAAAGGACATCGAAATGGGCAAGGATGATTTGGCAAACAAACCAGAGAGCATCCGAGAAAAGATTGTTCAAGGACGAATTGAAAAACGTCTTAAAGAAATAGCTTTGCTCGATCAGCCTTATATCCGCGACCAAAGTATTTCTGTTGAAGAATTGGTCAAGCAAGTCAAGGCTAAAGTCGGTGCAGAAGTAACAGTTAGCCGCTTTGTGCGCTACATCCTCGGCGAAGGTATTGAAAAACAAGAAACTAACTTTGCTGATGAAGTTGCAGCTCAAATCGGGGCGAAGTAATTTGGTTTTTAGTCATTAGTTATTGGTCATTGGTCATTAGTTATGAACAAATGACCAATAACTTTTTTAAGACAGGTCAGTTTTACACTAAGCTGACCTGTATTTTATTATTAGAAGATAGCTGGGTACATTTGTACCATAATAATCGTAATACCAATTTAGAAAATGATTGATAGAAGCTAGATAAGTAAGTCGGTGGAAATAAACCAAACTATATTACGAAGCGTAAATAGCCTGGAAACACTTACAAATGACCAACGACAAATCACAAATGACAGCCCTCACTAGTTATCTTTAATTCCACCGACCTGCTTACATACAGCAATTCTCAATCCAAAATCTCAAATCTCAAATCTCAAATCTAAAATTGGATGATGGGCAATTAAAAAAAGATATGGCGAGAGCAATTGAGCGAATTGAACGGGATTTGGCGATGCTGGAAGAAGCGATACGTGCGATCGCAGCAGAACTCCAAAGTGCTTATACTGTTTATCTCACCCTCTTAGGTGAAGCTGTGCGGAAGCAGTTGATTCTGGCAAGTTACCATCTGTGTACTCAGGGGTATCCCGAAAACTTTTTAAAGTTGTCGTTGAATCAACGTCAAAAATTGCAACAAGCCATCCGCCAACTCGGAAAACAGCTATCTGAAGAATTAATCACCTATATGAATGGTGAAATAGTTACAGAAGAGGAAAATGAGGGAAACGAGACAGAAGAAGAGGCGGTGACGGAGAACCCAAAACTCAATCCTCCTGATTCTTCTAACCCTGTAGAAATAGCCAAATGGCAAAATCACTTGGAAGAATTAACACAACAGGCGCTCAAAAAAGTTTCTCATGATACAAATGTGTTGTTGCAACAAGCTGATATTCTGCCCAAAAAAGTCCCAGAACCAATTTTAGAAGCCGCCGCCGCCGCCTCAGAAGCAGCCGCCGAAGTGATGCCAGGGCCGCCAAATCTCCTCAACTTGGTCATTGAAATTGACAACGAGCAAGACGAGGAAGAATCGAGTTTGACACAGATTATGACAATTAATCTGCGACTGGGAGAAATTGAATTTGCCGACGCAACCCTAGCATCTAGCCGCAAACAAATTCGGAATATATTAGTACAACTCCAAAAACTCGGCCGAGAATATCAAAAGAAGCAACGGGAACGTTCAATTGCTGAAGCCGAAGCAGCTTGGCGCTCAAGTTGGTATGAGGATTAGTGATTTGTCATGTGTTCTTCGTCATTTGTCAATTTGTATAAATATTAATGACCAATGACTATAGGACTTACGCAAAAAAACGAAAAAATAAGGTTTTAGAACAGGGTACATGGGTATGAGGGTGTAAGGGTGTAAGTATTCAAAACCATTAAACCCCATACCCTTTCACCCCTACACCCAATCCCCACAGACAATCTTGGTGCGTAAGTCCTAGACTAATGACAAATAACCAATGACCAATGACTAATGACAAATAACCAATGACTAATGACACACCAGATTGGATACGCTTACATAAAGCCTTGGCTGTAGAGGCAGAAAATGGCTTTACAGACTTGATGGGCAGACAATACCGCTTTAGTGAATTTCTCAGTTTGACTTTTGGGAAATTTCCGTCGGCTTTGCCTGCTGTGGAGCGTCGTCGTTGGCAAGAATTAGCCACAAAATTTGCCGACTATCCCAATTTGGCAGTCAAAGACAGACAAAACTTAATTGCTACCACTCGTAGGTATCTTGACCAGCTGCAAAAACAACTAGAAGACCCAGAGGAGTTAGAGAAGCAGGGAAGAAATTATAAAGCGAAAATCCCTAATTCTACGCCTGTGGTGAATGAAGTCAGTCGCAGACTAGCACCCAGAATTGACCAAAAACTCAGCGATTTGCCAGAAATAGGTATTCGGAAAGCTGATAAATTAGCGGCTTTGCATTTGTACACGGTGCGAGATTTGCTGTTTTACTATCCCCGTGACCATATTGATTATGCGCGTCAAGTAAATATCCGCGAGTTACAGGCGGGTGAGACAGTCACTATTGTGGCTAGTGTGAAGCGTTGCAATTGTTTCACTAGCCCGAAAAATCAAAAATTATCAATTTTAGAACTGGTACTCAAAGATAATACCGGACAAATTAAAGTCGGTCGCTTTTCGGCAGGGGCGCGGTTTACGAGTCGTGCTTGGCAAGAAAGTATGAAACGCCGTTACCCAGTCGGTAGTATGGTGGCGGCTTGTGGGTTGGTGAAAGAAAGTAAATATGGCTTGACATTGGATAACCCAGAACTGGAAGTTTTGGCACATCCAGGAGACACCATTGAGTCCTTGACTATTGGGCGGGTAGTGCCAATTTATGCCTTAACTGAAGGGGTGATGGCGAATATGGTGCGTCAGGCGGTGATAGCAGCCTTACCAGCAGCAGCCCATCTCAAAGACCCACTGCCCAAGGGTTTGCGAGAAAAGTATAATTTGATGGAATTGAAAGATGCGATCGCTAATATTCACTTTCCCTCTGATAGCGATACTTTACAAGCTGCCCGTCGTCGTCTGGTTTTTGATGAGTTTTTCTACCTGCAACTCGGCTTACTCCAACGTCAGCAACAAGCCAAAGCCATTCAAACCAGTGCCATACTTGCGCCTAAAGGGCAGTTAATTGGCAAATTCTACGAAATCTTACCCTTTCAACTCACCGGCGCACAGCAACGAGTCCTGAATGATATTTTGAATGATTTGCAAAAAACCACACCAATGAATCGTCTAGTACAGGGCGATGTTGGTTCCGGGAAAACCGTCGTGGCTGTGGTAGCAATTTTAGCGGCGATTCAATCTGGCTACCAAGCCGCTTTGATGGCTCCAACAGAAGTTTTGGCAGAACAGCATTATCGCAAGTTAGTTAGCTGGTTTAATTTATTACATTTGCCTGTGGAATTGCTCACAGGTTCCACCAAAACTGCCAAACGTCGAGAAATTCATTCATTGTTAGCCACAGGGCAATTACCTTTGTTAGTGGGAACTCACGCCTTAATTCAAGACCCGGTAAACTTTCACCGCTTGGGTTTGGTAGTCATTGATGAACAACATCGCTTTGGGGTAAAGCAACGGGCGTTACTACAACAAAAAGGCGAACAACCCCATGTCTTAACAATGACCGCGACTCCCATTCCCCGGACATTAGCCTTGACAATTCACGGAGATTTGGATGTCAGCCAAATTGATGAATTACCACCAGGACGGCAGAAAATTCAAACCACTGCATTGACAAGCCAGCAGCGTAGCCATGCTTACGACCTCATCCGCCGCGAAGTTGCTCAAGGTCGGCAAACTTATGTGGTGTTGCCTTTGGTAGAAGAATCTGAGAAATTAGACTTGCGATCGGCAGTAGAAGAGCATCAAAAATTACAAGAAACCGTCTTTCCTGAATTTCAAGTCGGCTTACTCCACGGGCGCATGAGTTCCGCCGAGAAAGACGAAGCAATTACCAAATTTCGAGACAACAAAACCCAAATTTTAGTATCAACAACAGTAGTTGAAGTTGGTGTGGACGTACCTAATGCTACTGTGATGCTCATTGAAAATGCAGAGCGATTTGGTTTATCTCAACTGCATCAACTACGGGGGCGTGTCGGTCGGGGTGCGGCTCAGTCTTATTGTTTGTTGATGAGTAGTTCTAGAAGCCCTGATGCTCAACAACGGTTGAAAGTCTTAGAACAATCTCAGGATGGCTTCTTCATTTCCGAAATGGATATGCGTTTCCGTGGCCCTGGTGAAGTGTTGGGGACTCGCCAATCAGGTGTGCCAGATTTTACCTTAGCCAGTTTAGTTGAAGATGAAGAAGTATTAATCTTAGCACGGCAAGCTGCCGAGAAAGTTATCGAGATTGATGTTACCTTAGAACGCTGGTATTTGATGAAAGAAGAGTTGAAATATCGGTATGACAGGTTAATGGGAGGCGCTATCTTAACTTAACTACACGCCCCTAAACCCCAACATCCTCAAGACTTTGTTGGGTTACGCGATCTCTTCACCATCCTCCCACACTTCCCACACTTCCCACACTTCCCACACCTCCCACACCTCCCACACCTCCCACACCTCCCACTCTTCCCATGCACTCAAATAAACAACGCTGTCATTGCCATAAGACCAAAAAAGATACAAAAAGAAGTGGGCTTTCTAGGGTAAATTCTGTAAAATCAAAATTTAAATAACCAAATGGCAAATTTTATGATACGTTGGCTAAGTTTACTGCCAATTCTGCTCAGTCTGTTTCTCATGGGATGTTCTACGCAGACAACAGCCAAAACTCCCATTGCAGTGCAAACTGGACAAACACTACCAATTTCAGCTAAAGCAGTTGTTCCCAACGGGACAACCATTGAATTAGAAGTAGCGGTGACTCCAGAAGAGCAAGCAAAAGGTTTGATGAATAGACCTGCATTGCCAGATAATCGCGGGATGTTATTCAAGTTTCCGTCTGCACAGCCTGTGCAGTTTTGGATGAAAAATGTACCTGTGCCACTGGATATGGTCTTTTTACAAAATGGCGTAATCAAGTATATTCAGGCTTCTGCGCCACCTTGTGCTAGTGAGCCTTGTGCCACTTACGGGCCAAATGTACCTGTTGATACTGTAATAGAATTACGTGCAGGGCGAGCCAAAGAACTGAAACTCAAAATAGGAGATAATGTCAAAATTAAGTTTTTAAATCACAGTAGCTTACGGTAATCAGACTTAAAAACCTTGGTGTAATTAGCCATAGCAACATTTCATCAATAATTTTTCTGTAAAAAAACTGTTAAGTAGATGTGAACTCGCAAATTATTTTTCAAGCATCTAATATGATGACAAAAATAGTAAAAAAAACTACTTAAGAGGTAAAATAACAATCTTAAGGTTCCATAGTGAAAAATCTTCCTTTTGGCGTAAGTGTAAACAGTCTGGCATAAGGGAGCATAGGCTATGGAATGTTTGTTACTCAATGTGTAATTAAATAGAACACTCAGGCAAATTCAGCATGATACTTATTTAACTTGCCGAAGATGCTACTAAAAAACTGAGCAAACGGATGATTGAAAGCCAGGAATTTCCTAGTTTTTTAGGAAAATTGTTCTATTTGCGGATAATCAAGCAATATTTTCGGATCTTCATCCGGTAATTGCACAGTCTCAACTGAAATAGTAGCTGCGGACAAAAGAGGAATGGTGAATTGATTTATGAGCGTACACACTAGACAAGGAGGTGAGTTACAAATGTCACCATCAACATATTCAAGGCTGATTCATTTTTTACAGGAAGATTTGTCAATTTCGGCAGCATCTTTGGCAGTAGCTTTACGGCATCGGGAGCAAGACCCAGGGCCTTTACCGATGATTCTTTGGCAGTATGGGTTGATTACGATGGAACAGTTAGAAAAAATTTACGATTGGTTAGAAACTGTTTAAGTATGAAAACTCTTGCAGGAGAAAATCAGGTATGTCACATCCAAACGGCCTTGTTCCAAGGCTGATATACAGGAAAACTGACTTTTACCAAGCCTATTTATGTAAGTCCAGGTTGAAAGAGCGAGTTAAAGATGGTAATTCTACTCGCTCTTTTAATTTTTGGTCATTGGTTATTGGTCAGAAGTTTGATGAATAACTATTGACCATTGACCATTGACGATTAACCATTCAATACTTTAGCTGCTGCCGCTACACCAGCACCCGGAGTAAAGTTTTCATAACCGAGTTCTAACAGTACAACTTCTAGGGATGCTATGCAGCTAAGAATATCGCGATCGCTCACAAAACCCAAGTGACCAATGCGGAAAATTTTATTTTTCAAATGGTCTTGACCACCAGCTAAGGCAATATCAAAGCGTTTTTTAATCAATGAGCGAATTTTATCCGCTTCAATATTTTGTGGTGCTACGGCTGTAATGGCTGGACTAGCATGGCTATCGGCTGCAAATAAGGGCAAGTTTAAACCTTTAATAGCGGCGCGAGTCGCATTCTTTTGGCGTTCGTGTCTGCCAAAAATAGATTCTAAGCCTTCTTCTTTCATCATGCCCAAGGTGGTATGCAGTGCCACAATCAGATTTACTGGGGGAGTGAAAGGAGTGGTATTTTTAGCGGTGGATTTCTTGTATTTGCCTAAATCTAGATAATATTTCGGCAATTTAGCTGTTTTGTAAGCTTCCCAAGCTTTGGCGCTGACAGACACAAAACCCAAGCCAGGGGGAATCATGTAACCTTTTTGAGAACCGGACGCGACGACATCTAATCCCCAAGCATCCACAGGTAAATTAAATGCGCCCAAACTGGTGACAGCATCCACAATAATTAAAGCTTCGCCATGTTCTTTAACGTGGCGGTTGATGGTTTCCAAATCGTTGAGAACGCCAGTGGAGGTTTCGCTGTGGGTGACAATGACAGCTTTGATTTCTTTGGCTGTGTCGGCTTGTAGTTTGGCCGCAAACTGCGCTGGGTCTAAAGGTTGACCCCATTCTGCTGTAATGGTTTCTACATTTAACCCGTAGGCTTGACCGACTTCCGCCCAGCGTTCACCAAATTTACCATTACTACCAACTAAAATGCGATCGCCAGGGGATAGAAAATTAATGATCCCGGCTTCTACCGCACCTGTACCACTAACATTCAGCATCAGCACATCGCTTTCGGTTTGGTGCAGCCATTTTAGATTAGCTGTCACATCTGCCAAAATGTTACTAAACTCATTGGTACGGTGTCCGATGGGGTGTTTAGCTAAAGCAAGTAAAGCAGCCTCTGGCACTGGTGTGGGGCCAGGAATCATCAGCATCAGCTTATTTTCCATATCTTTGTCCTATCCTAATAGTCAAATAACAGTTAAAAGTTTAGGGGATGGTTAATCCTGGAGCAAAATCGACACATATTTATTTGCGGGTTGCACCAGTATTTTCTGTATTCTCCAAATCTCTAAAATTATGGGTCAGCTTGACCTTCGATAACCTGAAACTCTGGTTGTCAGCAATCTCACTAGACGCATCAATACCCACGTCTGAGAGTCTGGGAGGGGCGTATCTGTAGCTAACGTAAAGAAGACATCTAAGTTTATTACCCAGTGAATTGAAGTTTAATAGCAGCGATTATCTAGAATCTCACAAATTGGGTACAGGTACAATGACTTATCAAATTTTGTAGTTTCTAGTTTTTAATCCATAAAATAAGAGCGATGGGCGATCGCTCTCATATTAATATTTATTTACATTTAACTGCATTACTACACACAACCATAGAGATTGTTTGGTCACACATCCGAGTCAACCTTTTGTTGTTGCTTTTTCTTATGGCGTAAAGCCACACCAAAAGCACCTGCTACCAATGAACCGACAATAGTCATAGGTTCAGGAACAGGCTCATCATTCCGAGAACTGCGAACAGTCAGATTTGATCCAGAAAACCGATCACCAGAAAACCGATCAAATGTATTTACCACCCCGAATCCTATAGTGTAAGTGCCGCCTGTGGTGAATGTGTAAGCAGTTCGAGATGCAGTTTGGCCAAAATTACCTACCTGAAGCACATCAGCCAGTCTATTTAGAGAAGTACCAATAGAGTAGAAAGAAAAATCATTGTAAGGTAGATAATCACCAGCTTGGAAGAGCCAATCAAATGTCAAAACATCTCCAGCTTGGACTGTCAGCGTGTTTTTGATAGCAGAACCATCAGTGACATTTTGACCATTAAAAGTATCTAAAGTTCCAGACGCTAGTCCCAAGAAGTTCTCTAGATTAGTGTCAGAAACACCATCACCAGTAAACAGAGCAGCTTGCTCACCACTCAAGTTAACATTTCCAATACTTTCCCATTCTGTAAAATCTGAAATATTGATCACTGCTGCTGGAGATGGACTAGCAGTAAAAACAAATGCTGCTCCTGTACCAGCCACTAGTAAAGTATTCGTCAAACCAAAATTTTTCATTGTATTTACGCTTGTGAAGATGACAAAGTTGATACGCAGAAAGGTATAAGGGTATGAGGCTTTAAAGGGGTGTAGGTGTGCAGAACTCTTACATCCCTTTCATCTCAATCGAAAATCTTTATACGTAAGTTATGCTATTGATGCTGATACACAACACTTTTCTCTAAAAAACCATCTGAAGCAAGTGTTTTTACTGAAGCTTCATAAAATTTTTATATCTAAAAACATAAATCATGTTTTTAGATAAGCTGCTATCAGCCATCATCAATTAGGGCAGAAACTGAAAATCAAATAGTTCGGCAAATTCTCAAAAGCACTGCTGGCAAATACAATATTCATTCATTGCTGTATTGTGGCGATCGCAATGAGAGACTTCATCACTCATAATTTTCTATAAAATTGGTGTAAATTTGCTCTGTTTCACTTTCCCCAAATCAGTTCTAAACGTTCTTGGGCTTGCTTAAGTGCAGATTGGGGAGAATCACCTAGCAACGTCGCCTCAATTGCTCGACCAAGACTTTCAGATATACGACTATATCCAGCTAAAGTAGGACGAGATCGGGCTACAGACATTTGATCTAAAAAAACTTTGATCCAAGGTTTTTGCTGGATATATTGCTGATAAGCTTCGCTTTGGGCAGATTTGAGATTCACTGGCAAAAAACCTGTACCAATAGACCATTCTGTTTGAAATTCTTCACTCAAAACATATTCTAAAAATTTCAGTGCAGCTTGTTCTTTCTCTGGCGTAGTTTTCATCACATAAAAGTTACCTGTACCTGTGACAGTCGCTGATTCAACATCTCTGGGTATAGGGAAAACTTGATAGTCTGTCTGAGACTTGGTGATATAAGTCCAAGGGCCAGTAATTTGCATAGCTACACGTCCCTGAAGAAAAGCATCTTCTTCATAGCCGCGTTCTGGTGGCGAAAGAGTGGCGGAACCATCTTTTAATAAGTCTTGCCAAAATTGAAGCGCGTGTACTGCTTGGGGGTTATTTAAATTCGGGACACCATTGCTGACAATTTCACCGCCAGCACTCGATAAAAAGGGAAACCAACTAAAAACCGTCCATTCTCCCTTACCCATAGGTAGCAACATTCCATATTGTTCTGGCCGTCCATCTCCATTGCGGTCTACAGTTAATTTTTTGGCAGCTTGTCGCAATTCTTCCCAATTTTTGGGTGTATTTGTAATCCCCGCAGCTTTAAATAATGTGGGACGATAAAAAATGCCAATATTACTTGTATACAGTGGTACTGACCATAAATGCCCATCTAACTTTAATTCGTCTAAAAGCTTCTGGCTAAGTTCTGATTTTAAAGGTAGTTTGTCAAACCAACCTTCTAACGGACGAACTGCACTAAGTTCGACTAACTGACCAGTAATTTGGGGGTAAAAGCAGAGAATATCGGGCGGTACTTTACCAACAACTGCTGTTAAGATTTTTGGTAGTTGTTGACCCAGTTGACCAGCGTAAATAGATTCTACCTGGACATCAACATGAGTTTGATTGAATTTATCTACTAATTTTTGGAATACATCACGATTTACAGGTGGATTAATTCCATGCCATAGTGTGATGCGAGTAATTTGCTCATTTTGAGTTTCTCTTACCTCACAACTAGATAACAAAACAATGCTGATACTCAAGATAAATAGAAAAATAGTAATTCGCCAAATAGAGCCAAGAAACTGATAAAGAATTTTAAGATTGGAGAACGAAAAAATAGTAAGTTTCATATAACTTTCCGTTATACACAGTCTGTATGATCGCTAAACGCCTATTTATAAAGTATCTCTAAAAATACTAATTTAGATTAAAATATTATGTATTTGCAATTAGGATAGGTCGAAGATGGATAAAAATTTAGTCATAGATGTTGGTGTTCATACAGGAGAAGATACTGAGTTTTATCTCAAAAAAGGATTTCGAGTTATTGGTATTGAAGCTAACCCCAATATTTATAGTGACACTAAGCAAAAACTAAATTCTTATATAGAAACTGGTCAGTTGCTACTCTTAAATATTGCTGTATCCCCTCTAAATCAACCAATTACTCTATATGTCAACCTAGACAGAAGTTTTTGGAGTACAACTTCACCCGATTTTGTCCAGCGTAACGAGTTTTTTGGCACACGCTCTACAGCTATAACAGTAGAAGGGCGAAGATTTGAAGATATTTTACAGGAGTTTGGCACTCCCTATTATCTAAAAGTTGATATTGAAGGTGCTGATATATTATGCTTACAGGGTTTACAGAAAGTTGAAAGCAAACCGCAGTTTCTATCTATAGAATCTACAAAAGCGTCTTGGCATGACCTGTTAAAAGAATTTGCGCTGTTAAAGGAACTTGGATACAAGAAATTTAAAGCTATCAGACAACCAGATGTACCTCGACAAATCTGTCCCTTCCCAGCGAAAGAAGGTCAATATATCAGCCATCAATTTGAATACGGTGCTAGTGGACTTTTTGGGGAAGAAGCCCCAGGAGTTTGGTTGTCTGAAACTGAAGTACTCAAGGTCTACAAACGGGTTTTTCTGGAATATAGACTTTTGGGTACAAATGGGATTTTAAAATTCCCTTTGGGAAAAATATTACTAGAAAGTCTGCAACTAAAAGAGCCTTGGTATGATACTCATGCTAGTCTTTAAATATTGTTTATGGCAATGGGGACTGGGAAGTTGATTCTAAGAAACTTTTAGTCACACTAGTTTCTGCTCTTGTATAAATATATGTTTGCAAATCAGGTAATTTTTGAGTTCTGAATAATTTCTCTGCCCGTTCCCAAAAATCAGTATCTTCTCCGTAAGTCATATTATTAAAACCTTGCAAATCAAAAAAGACTTGTCTCTTGCCAAAAAATGTCGGGCCAAGTACGCATTCTCGCAGATTTATGGTTTTACCGGGTTGAAAATAGTCAGCAACCCAAATTTCTTCATCGGTAAGAAATCCACCTTCAATTAAATCAATTTCTGGATACTGCCGTAGATATTTAAGGCGAGTTTCTAGATGTTCTGGCAAATAAGCATCATCGCTATCTAAAAACGTGATGTATTTCCCAAAAGATGCTTGAATGCCAGCATTTTTAGCATGACATTGTTTTTTGTTTTGATGCTTTAAATAACGAACATTCGGAAAAACATTAATATATTGATCTACAATTTCAAACGTATTATCGTTACTGCCATCGTCTACTATAATTAACTCCCAATCTTGAAAAGTTTGGGCAAGTACGCTATTAATACAACGATTTAAATATTTGCCGCGATTGTAGGTACAAATAATAATTGATATTTCTGGCAGTAAGTCAAAAATTACATTAGTCATGATGCAACCCCTCAAAAATCTAAATTGCTCAATGATATACCAATTTGATGGGATTTATAACTCATCTCAGCAGCAAATAGAGACTAGGGCTGAGTCAGTGGCTTTGTTTATAACTGATTTATGACTGCTAGAGTGAGCAGGGATAACGGAAGTATTATACAAGATAGTAGTAAATCTTCATTATTTGTAGTTTTCTCAAAAGGATATTAACAGTGCCATTAAATCCGCCACCCCCAAATAATCAACCCCAAAGTTGGGCATTAACGCAACTGTTTGGACTGTCAAGGCGTAATCCCTTGATGATTTCTCGCTGGGTGTTGCGTTGGGTTGTGGTAGGGACGGTTAGTGGTTTGTTTGCTGGGTTGTACTGGAATGTTTTAGAACTGTTAACTCACCAGTTGGAAAGATTCCAAGGTTTAAGTTTGTTAATTGTGATGCCACTGGCTGGTTTAATTGTGGGGCTAGTGATTCATTTTTTGGGTAATCCTGGGGAAATTGCCGTGATTGTGGATAATATTCATTTTCGCGGTGGACGCTTGGATGGACGAAAAAACCCCTCGATGATTCTAGCTTCTTTAGTTAGTATTGCGGCTGGTGGAAGTGCTGGCCCAGAAGCGCCATTGGTGCAGGTTACAGGTTCCTTTGGGACTTGGCTAGGCGATCGCCTGAAACTTGAAGGTGAAGATTTGCGATCGATGAGTTTGGCCGCGATGGCGGCTGGTTTTACGGCTTTGTTTGGCGCACCTCTAGGCGGGGCGATGTTTGCTTTAGAAATCTTGCATCATCAGCATGTTGTGGAATATTACGAAGCGTTAATGCCGGCAATTGTGTCTAGTTGTGCGAGTTATTTGGTATTTACGGCGATTACTCATTTAGGAATTGCACCAACTTGGCATTTTCCCCAATATCGCTTAGAAAATATCGATGATTTTGCCTTGGCGATTTTGTTTGGGATGATTGGGGCGATCGCAGGATGGATTTTCATCTGGATTTTTCGCACCTGCGACAATGTTGTTCACCGCATACCCGGCCCCATTTATTTACGCACCACATTAGCCGGGTTGGGAATTGGTAGTTTAGCCACTTTCTTACCTCTCACCCGTTATTTTGGCCATGAAGAGTTAGAAACTGTTCTGACAACTAGTTTTTCGGGGATTTTTCTGTTAACACTGGCTTTGGGTAAAATGGCAGCTATTAGTATGACAGTTACAGGTGGCTGGCGTGGTGGATTTATTATCCCCTTATTTTTCACTGGTGCTTGTATTGGTAAAGCTGTGGTAGTTTTGATTCCGGGTGTTAATCCTGCTTTAGCCATGATTTGTACAATGGCGGCGCTAAATGCAGCCGTAACACGCACACCCATTAGTACAACTTTGTTACTCTCAAAACTCACTAGTTTCAGTCCATTTACACCAATTTTATTTGCTAGTTTGGTGGGATTTTTTCTAGCACCTAAAGTACCTTTGATTGCGGCTCAAATGAAGTCGCAGCCAGAAGCGATTCATTAATTAATCACTGAATATAGCTTTTCTTCGCCTAGTGATGTATAGGCAAAAATAATTAACCGCAGATAAACGCAGATGGACGCAGATAGATTTGTCCTTCAGTCAACTAGTAAACGCCATATAGCAATCCTAAATTATTTACAAATATCTCTGCCTTGTCTCCCTTTTCCTCCTTGTCTTTTGTGTGTCTAAATCAATGACTGCTATATTATTAGCCTTTATCTCTTGAGTTGATTCATAAATTCTTTCTGCTCGGCAAAATATTTAGCAATTTCTTTGGCATTTAAAGGAATAACTTTTGTTGTGGGACGAATTGGTTGTAATAGTTTATTGAGACTGCAATAAGAATAACTGGCTTTGCGATATACACAACTGTAACTTATTCCAGGAAGACGGAAATAGCTACCGATCGCTAATTGTTGAAATGTCATCTGTCAAACTCAATATTGATAATTGAACTGTATTATGATAGCCCCGGTCAACCGATAACCAACAAATGATATTAAAATCCCGTTACATTGGCGTGATTGCTGTTGGTTTTGTCTCTAGCAGTCCTAAATGAATTACCAACATCTCGCCCTTGTCTACCTTGTCGCCCTGATCTCTGTTGTTCGCACATCAAACTAGGATTGCTATAGCTTGAGTCGTTAACTGTCGATCATTCTTGACCTCTTGTTGGTTGAGGTTGGGTATAACGAGTATTTTGGCAAATTACGTTTATTTTGGGTAAAATTTGGATATTTTTTTTGTTTAACTCCCGCTTGCTTAGTTAAGCCTGATTTCACACATTCGCAGCAGCTATGAAACCAGAGGCTTGATGATAACTCTGCGGGCAAAAAAAAACAATACGTGCTAGAATTGTATCAAAATATGTCAATTATTCAAGAGTAATTTGGAATAATTTTACGCTTTGCCAACTATAAAGGCTAAATACTACGATTTTTGGAGTTTTTTAGGTTATGACAACCTCACAGGAGAGGATTATCCCAACGGATCTGCGGAACGAAATGTCCCGGTCTTATCTGGAATACGCCATGAGTGTGATAGTAGGTCGGGCGCTACCAGATGCCAGGGATGGTCTGAAACCTGTGCATCGCCGTATTCTTTACGCTATGCACGAGCTAGGTTTAACGCACGATCGCCCATTTAGAAAATGCGCCCGTGTGGTTGGGGAAGTGTTGGGTAAATATCACCCCCACGGCGACACAGCAGTCTATGATGCCTTGGTGCGGATGGCGCAGGATTTTTCCATGCGATCGCCCTTAATCAACGGACATGGTAACTTTGGTTCGGTAGATAACGATCCCCCAGCCGCAATGCGATACACAGAATGTCGCTTGCAAGCTTTAACCAGCGCCGCCCTACTCCAAGACATTGAATCAGAAACCGTAGACTTTGCGGATAACTTCGACGGTTCCCAACAAGAACCCACAGTTTTACCATCGCGCATTCCCCAACTGCTACTCAATGGTTCATCGGGAATTGCGGTGGGGATGGCGACAAATATCCCGCCCCACAACTTAGGCGAACTGATTGACGGGGTAGTCGCGTTGATTCACAACCCCGAAATCACCGACCTCCAGTTAATGCAGTATATCCCTGGGCCAGACTTTCCGACTGGGGCGCACATTCTCGGCACGGCAGCAATTAAAGAAGCTTACACCACTGGGCGTGGTTCGATTACCATGCGCGGTGTTGCCAATATCGAAACCATTGAACAGCGTGGTCGTCCTGAACGGGAAGCAATTATTGTTACCGAACTGCCTTATCAAACCAACAAAGCAGCATTAATTGAGAAAATCGCCGAATTGGTGAATGATAAGCGCATCGAAGGCATTGCAGATATCCGTGACGAAAGCGATCGCGACGGGATGCGAATTGTCATCGAACTCAAGCGCGATGCTTATCCCCGCGTGGTATTGAACAACCTTTACAAGCAAACCCCACTGCAAGCCAACTTTGGGGCAAATATGCTGGCGTTGGTGAACGGGGAACCGCAAATCCTCACCCTCAAACAGTTTTTAGAAGTCTTTCTCGATTTCCGCATCGTATCCATTACCAGACGCACCCAATACGAACTGCGAAAAGCCGAAGAACGCGACCATATTTTGCAAGGGTTATTGATTGCCTTATCCCATTTAGATGCAATTATTAACTTAATTCGTCATGCGCCGGATGCACCCACAGCCAAAGGTGAATTAATTACAAATTATGGACTTTCGGAAGTCCAAGCCGACGCAATTTTACAAATGCAGCTACGGCGATTGACAGCCCTAGAAGCCGATAAAATTCGCCTAGAACACGAAGATTTGCAAAAACAAATCGCTAATTTACAAGATATTTTGGCGCGGCGAGAAAGAATCTTAGAAATTATTGAAACCGAAATTTCCCAAATTAAAACCAACTTCGCCACACCCCGACGCACAATTATTACCCACGCCGAAGGCGAAATTGATGAACGTGACTTAATTGCGAACGAAAAGGCAATTATTCTGTTAACAGAACAAGGTTACATCAAACGGATGCCGGTGAATACCTTTGAAGCGCAAAGCCGCGCCACCAGAGGGAAAGCCGCAGCCAAAGTCAAAGATGATGATACTGTAGAGCATTTCTTAACTTGCTGCGACCACGACAGTGTTTTATTCTTTAGCGATCGCGGTGTAGTTTACTGTCTCAAAGCTTATCAAATTCCTGTGGGTTCTCGCACCAGTCGCGGTACACCCATCGTCCAGATGTTACCCATTCCCAAAGAAGAGAAAATCACCTCCATTGTCCCCGTTGATGAATTCAGCGACGACGAATATTTAGTCATGCTAACTAAAGGTGGCAATATCAAGAAAACCGCATTAGCCGCCTTTAGTAATATTCGCGCCAATGGTTTAATTGCTATTTCCTTAGAAGAAGGGGATCAACTACGGTGGGTACGTCGCGCCAGAGTTGAAGATAGCATCATCATTGGTTCACGTCTGGGGATGGCCATTCACTTTAGATGTACCCACGAACAACTGCGTCCTCTAGGGAGGGCGACCCGTGGTGTGAAATCAATGAAACTCAAAACCGGCGATGAACTTGTGGGGATGGATATTATTCCCGCCGCTATTTTAGACACACTCGACACGGGAACAGAAGAGTCAGACATCGAAGAAATCGAAACCGAAGAAGTCGAAATTATCGAAGAAACCACAGAAGTAGCAGCTAACGGTAGTGTCGGCCCTTGGGTGCTAGTTATTACAATGGGCGGCTATGGGAAACGTGTTCCCGTCGGGCAATTCCGCTTGCAAAACCGCGCAGGTCAAGGTTTAATGGCGACTAAATTCAAAAACCGCAAAACCAAAGACAAATTAGCCACCTTGCAAATCGTCAACAACGACGACGAAATCATGATGGTCACAAATCGCGGTATTATTATCCGGCAGGCGACCAATGCGATTTCAATACAATCGCGATCGGCAACAGGTGTGAGAGTTCAACGCTTGGATGAGGATGATGCCATTACCGGAGTTGCGATCGTACCGCCTGATACGGGTGATACAGAAGAAGCGGAATGAACGCAAAAGTAAAAAGTAAAAAGGAAAAAGGAAAAGGCGATCATTCATTTTTAACTTTTGCCTTTTACCTTTTGCTTTCTTTGATTAGTGGCGTTTTGATGGGGCTAACCGTTGCGCCTGTAGGTGCGTGGTTTTTGGCTTGGATAGCCTTAGCCCCACTTTGGGTAATAGTTGTTCAAAAAAGTAAACATCATTTAGAAGCTAAAAAGCCAAAACCCTGGCTTCTACCTTTTACCTCCTTCGGAGTTCGCCAGTCGCTCATGGGGGAAACCCCCAAGACCGCGCTGGCTCACTTTTACCTTTTACCCTTACTCTGGGGTATCGGTTATCACAGCGTCGCCTTATTTTGGATTACTGGTATACACCCGATGGATTGGTTGGGTGTACCTTGGTGGCCGAGTTTAGCTATCACCGTGTTTTGCTGGGGATTTATTAGCCTGTGGGGAGGGCTATTTGTAACTATTTGGGGTGCGGTGATGGCACACCTGAATCAGTCAAAACCTTGGTTGCGTGTTTTAATTGGTACAGCCTTATGGTGCGGCTTAGAAAGTTTGTGGAGTTCCGGTTCGCTGTGGTGGAGTTCTCTAGCTTATACTCAATCACCGCATAACTTGATAATTTTACACCTCGGTCAACTCTCTGGCCCTAATACTGTAACATCTGCGATCGCCTCAATCAATGGCCTCATCGCCGAAGCCTACCTATCCTCTGCGTTCTCTGCGCCTCGGCGGTTCGTAAATAAATATTTAACCTCAGCAACAGCATTATTCATCACCCTACACCTAATAGGCTTTTACCTATACAGCCAACCCATAGCCCAACCACCAGAAGCAGCCTTAAAAATTGGCATCATTCAAGGTAACATCCCCAACAAAATCAAAGTCAAACCTGAAGGTTATCGCCGCGCCATTACAGGCTATACAAATGGCTATGTAACTCTCGCCGCACAAGGTGTTAATGCAGTCCTCACACCCGAAGGCGCGTTACCTATCTTTGAACGCAATTTTGGAGATACGCCCTTAATTTCCGCAGTCCAAAAAACAGGCGTAGTAATTTGGGTTGGTGCATTTGGGGAAAAAGGACGCAGTTATACAAACAGTTTATTTACAGTTAATAGCAAAGGTGAAACCACCAGCCGCTACGATAAATCGAAATTAGTACCCTTGGGCGAATTTATACCCTTTGAAGAAATTTTAGGTAAATTAATTAGTCGCTTATCACCGTTAGATGAACACCAAGTTCATGGTGCAGCCAACCAGATATTTGATACACCTTTTGGTAGGGCGATAGTTGGTATTTGCTACGAATCTGCATTTCCTGAAATATTTCGCCGTCAAGCTGCGGCGGGTGGACAATTTATCCTCAGTTCTTCTAACGATGCCCATTACAGTGCAGCCATGCCATTCCAGCATCATGCTCAGGATATCATGCGGGCAATTGAAACTGATAAATGGTCAGCAAGGGCAACAAATACAGGCTATTCAGCTTTTGTCAATCCCCACGGTAGAACTTTGTGGATATCTGGCTATAACACCTATGAAACTCACGCAGAGACTATATATCGCCGCCAAACGCAGACTTTATACGTGCGTTGGGGAGATTGGTTAACACCGTTGTTGTTGGGTTTGGGTGTTGTGGGTTGGTTTGTGGGTAAAACTAAGAGAGGCTCAACGTAAATTAAAATAAGGAGGATATGGAACCAACACCGGAGCAGTTACGAGCGTTATACCGTAGATGCGTAGCAGCAAGTAATTTAATGCAGCCAATCAATATAGTTAGATTGGACGAACGTACCAAACGAATTTTTGTTTTGATTGGAGACACAATTGAAGTAGAAATCTTTCCCAATGGAGAGGTATTTATTAAATGAGCAAAATGAATTTCGATGAAATGTCTGATAAGGATTTGCTGACTTACATTAGAACTCATCCTCATGACACAGAAGCTTTTCACAAATATATGGACAGATTGAATGAACGCCCTGGTGTGCTTTGCACTACAGATGAAGAATTTGAGGCTGAACTACGAAAACGTATTAATAAGTCGCAAGCTTAAAGCAAAAACTAAAGCGTTGTGTTTACAGCATAACGCTTTTCTGTTTAGTGCAGTACAAATTGATAGAGGCTAGGCAATACTTTTCGGATAAGGAATTTACTTGTGAAGGTATCTTGGGTGCAGGGGTGCAGGGGCGCAAGGGAGAATTAACAGTAACCTCTCCCCTGCCCCTCTGCTCCCATGCACCCCTGCGGTCTAAACAAGCAAATTAAGTGATTAACAGCTTATAGACCCAGATTCTTTGATTTAAACGGGTTTATCTGTTAACTCTGGTTGGGATTTATTCGCTTGCAATTGCACCCAAGCAAAGAAGGGAATTGCGAGTAGTTGAGTTGCAGTCGAAAAGATGACTAATAAGGTGATGGAGCGATCGTATAAAATACCCATTAAAGTGCTGCCTAAAAACCAAGCAAAACCATAGCCTGTACTGAAGATACCATAAGCTGTGGCGCGTTTGTTTTTGGGGACAAGTCCTGCGATCGCAGCTTTTAAAATCGACTCTTGCGCTCCCATCCCAATACCCCACAATGCTATACCTAACAGTGCTAATTGGGTATTGCCTAAAAATACCAAAGGCGCAAAAAAAGATGAAATAAAAGCTGCAACCATCAAAATCGAAATACCAGCACGGTCAAATAAATAGCCAAATATCAGCGCAGCTACGGCATCAACTCCCATTGCCAAGGCATAAAATAAGGGGATTGTTTGCCCAGAAGCAATATCTCCTTTTTGGAAATGAAAAGCAATTAACGGAAAATCTGCATAACCAGCCGCAATAATCGCCACCGCACCCAGATAAATCCAAAAAACTCGCGGTATTCCGTCTTCTTGACTCGTTTCATCTTCAATTTCCAAATCGCTGGGGTTGGGATACAAAAATTGCAAAACCAATAACACAATCAATCCCAACACCGCAGGTACAATCAAAATCGTGAAGCCGTTGCGGTACTCTCCTTGGAAATAAACCATTGCTGCTACTGCTAAAGGCCCCATCACAGCCCCGGTTTGATCCATTGCTTCATGCAAACCAAAGCCAAAACCTCTACCAATTTGACTCACACCATGAGATAGGAGTGCATCTCGCGGGGGAGTCCGCACGGCTTTACCTGTGCGTTCTGCCATCATCAAACCTGCGGCTACTTCCCATCTGCCAGCAAAAGCCAATAGTGGGACAACGGCAGTATTCAAAATAAATCCTAAAGTTGTAATACCCCAATACTTGCGCGTCTGGTCGCTGAGATAACCAATCACGAGGCGCAAACCATATCCAATGAGTTCACCAAAACCCGCTACTAGGCCTACCACAGTGCCGCTTGCACCTAACACTTGCAAATAAGCCCCTGTAATGCTGCGTGCGCCTTCATAAGTAGCATCAGCACAAAGGCTAACAAAACCCAGTAATATTACAAACTTTAATGCGGCTGATTTCTGCGGCATATTTTTGGATCAATAAAATAGCTTCTTCATAGAATTCTGTCTGCACTCTGGGTTAGAAACCGGAAAAAATCACCCTTTTTCTGACAAATAGCTTTTTGTAGCAGTGAAAAAGACAGAAATTCGGTTATATCATAAAGTTCTTCAATTCTCGGTAAAGTCCGCAGAGAGAAATTCAGGGGTGTGGGAGGATGGTGAAGAAATTTTTCCCCCCACACTCCCCCCCTTTCAAGGGCAGGTTTTTAAACCTTCGATAAATAGTTGAGAATATTCTCAATTATGAAACGTAGTTTTAACTGTTCAGACAATAATTTTGGTTTTAAAAGCCCAAAAATTTGTCTAATAAAAAAAGCCTGCCCTTGAAAGACACTCCCCCCTCTCCCCCTGACTGGTGTAGGTTTTTTACGTTATGCCCCAAAAAACTTGATTTAGGGTGTAGGGGTGTAAGGGTGTGAGGGGGTGGAACTCTGATTAAATCGTGATTTTTAGAGTCGCTACTCATCACTCTGTTAAAAACCTACACTTGTGAGCCCCTCTCCCCACACCCCCTACCCATACGTGAGAAATTAGGGTATAGGGGTGTACTTATTCAAAATCCTTACAACCCAAACCCTTTCACCCAATTTTTCTGTTCCCTTCAACATAGATAAATTCCTGAACAGGGTGATTTTGTCATTGATTGTGTAGTATTTTTGGTGCTAGTCTGTCTTAGGATCAATCAAATGAAACAGCTCCTCAGAACAGTATTTGGCATTAAAACATACATCATTTGGCTGCTAACACCAATACTGGCAATTATTCTTGGTGCATCACTTTTGGCTACCCCGGCGTTAGCTACTGGTGTGTATCAAATTCCGAATTTAACCCCCGGTGGTGACTGGGTTGTAGATCAAGGTGAAGTGCTAAGTCGCATTAGCGAAGGTAAGATTAGTGGTACCTTTGAAGATTTAGCCAAGAAAACTGGCAATGAAGTGCGATTTGTCACAATTCGCCGTTTAGATTATGGTGAAACCTCAGAAAGCTTTACTAAAGGGCTGTTTGAAAAATGGTTTCCCACCAAAGAGGCGCAAGCAAACCAAACTTTGTTAGTGCTGGATACTGTTACTAACAACACTGCAATTATTACCGGAGATCAAGTCAAGTCTTTGTTGACTGATGCTATTGCTGAAAGTGTCGCTACAGAAACCTTAGCTGCACCATTACGCAACGGTGATAAATATAATCAGGCATTTTTGGATGCGAGCGATCGCTTAGTGAAAGTTCTCTCTGGTGAACCCGACCCCGGCCCACCACAAATTGTCGATAAAGAAACGGTAGAAGGCACCTTTACCAAAGCAGAGGATACCGACAAAGGTAGTGCAACTGCTTGGGTGATAGGTCTGTTAATTGCAGCAACCGTCATCCCGATGGCGACTTACTACATATATCAAGTAAATCAGCCACAGCCACCATCTAACGGCTAACTCTGAAGTGTGAAGGCTGAAGTATGAAGTCAAAAATTTCAGACTTCACACTTCATACTTCATACTTTCTTTAGTCTTGAACATACTCTTGTCCTGTCACTAAAGCCACCTCAGCACGGACAAATTCTCGTCCTAAATAAGCTGCATGGTTTAACTGCGACACTGGACAAGGGTGAGTTTGTTCAAAAATTTTCACACTGAGTTCCTTGGCAGTTCTGCCACTATAAACTGTGCTGTGAGTTCTTTCCACCTTACCCCGCGCCGGAATGACTTTACCTGTTTCGGGATCTACAGCTAAACCATGCTCATCAATTACATTCGTAAAATGCTTGGCGTGGATTAATCCCTCCCCTCTATCCAAATAGATGATGAAATAGCCAGCCGGGTCAAGGTCAATATGACGCTGAGAAAGTCTATCATCTATTGCTGCTAAATCTTTAACTATTAAATCCATAACTCCGATCAAACACAAAATTCTTTTTTCAGGGTTTTTACACCATATACTTAAGTGTAATTCCTATGTTCCTCAATCAGAGCATTAAATGGGTAAGCGATTAATATCTTTATTACAGCCAATTACCACCATTGCTGAACCACGTTCTAGTCGCTGGTGGGGGTTTGGGTTGATGGCAAATTTACCATCTTGACTAACAGCCAGCAAATTTAAACCATAACGGTTACGCAGTTGAATTTCGGTAATGGTTTTGCCATGAAATTCATCAGGCACAATCATCTCAACAATACTATGGTCTGGGTCGAGGTCAAATCTATCTAATATAGATGGTTTGGTAAGAGTACGTGCTAAAGCACAGCCGGCTTCATACTCCGGGAAAACAACATGATCTGCACCGACTCTATGCAATAACTTGCGGTGAACTTCACTAGAAGCTTTCGCCACAACATGAGGTACACCACCTTCTTTGACATTGAGAGTAGTAATAATACTTTCTTGAACGTAATTACCGATCGCTACAATTACTGTATCAAATTCAAAAATCCCTGCTTCTTTCAGTGCGGCTGGTTCTGTAGAATCTAATTGCAAAGCATGACCAACGATTTCTTCTGTCAACGCCTCACAAACTCTTTTTTCATCAACATCTGTTGCTAAAACTTGATAACCAAACTTATGCAGGGTTGAACATACAGACCGACCAAACCGACCTAGCCCAATGACCGCAAATTGCTGATTATCTTTACGTAGGCTGCGAAAAAAACCTAGTGATGCAAGGTTCACAGTTGCTTTCCTTATTAACGCTCCCTGTATTTAGGACAAAAAATTCTGAAATCTCACTTAAAGTAACAATTTTTATTTTTTGCCTAGTGTTTCATATTTTATCAGTTTAAGTTAATAGTATTGATACTCAGTACGGTTATCCCAACAGTTAGTTTTCGTTATCCATAAATAAATACCCGACTTCTTGAAGAAGTCGGGGATCTAGGCCTTTCAATTTTTACAAATTCAATGGAATTGGTATGTTTAATTTTTGCCTTGTATCTAGTACAGTTCGGCGTAAATAAACAGACCACACTTCGACTAGGCGGTAGTTGAATCTCGACACTTCTCCTACCGGAGACGCTACGCGAACGACAAGCTCAGTGCATCGCTTCGCTCGATTACCGCGAAGCCGAAACTCAGTGACCATAAGAAATTGCTAAAAGGCTTGTGGTATCGTTATTCTTTCTTTTTACTTTTGCCTTTTTACTTTTGCCTTGTATCTAGCTATCCCACCAATAGGTTTTCTTCAGGATAGTGAATTCTTGTCGGGCGGGGGTCGCCTAAAATCGCGGACATTAATAATAAAACCCCAACTCTACCAATGTACATGGTGATAATTAATATTAGTTTAGCGGCGGTGGAGACTGTACCTGTAATCCCTGTAGAAAGACCAACGGTAGCAAAGGCGGATACTACTTCAAATAAAATTTGAATAAAGTCTAACTTTGGATCTGTTAAAGAAATTAGAACCGTTGCCAAAATTACCGTAGCTACAGAACCAACCAATACACCCACGGCTTTCAATATTAAAGAGATAGCGATTTTGCGGTCATACAATAAAACTTCTTCTTTACCTTGCAAAATTGCTTTTGTACAACTTGTCAAAACTCGCAAAGTTGTGGTTTTTATCCCCCCGCCTGTACCACCAGGACTAGCACCAATAAACATCAAAGCAATGGTAATGAATAGACCAGCAGTGGTCATTTTAGCAATATCTATAGTGTTGAATCCGGCAGTTCTAGGAGTGACTGATTGAAACCAAGCTACTAAAAACTGACCGCCTAAGTCTAAGTTACCAAAAGTTTCAGGATTCCTAATTTCAATACAAAAAAAGGCAATTGTGCCGAGAATTAACAGAATTAAAGTTGTGCTGGTGGCAACTTTAAAGTCTAAAGAAAGTACTAAAATTGTCTTTTGTTTGAGAATGCGATCGCGCAACCAAAGATACATTTCTAAAATAACTTGATAACCGATACCGCCAAAGATAATTAATGTCGTGACTGTGAAAACTACTAACACAGATGTTTGATAACCAATCAAGTTATCTTTAAATAAACTAAATCCTGCATTATTCCAAGAATTCACACTATGAAAAATCGCTAACCATAGCCCTTGTAACCAACCATATTGCGGTACAAAAACAGGCAAAAGTAAAAATATCCCAGTAATTTCAAAAATTAAAGTCGTGGCAATAATTGAGCGAATCACTTGGGCGCTACCTTGCATTCCTGGTCTGTCTAATGCTTGTTGAATCGCCATTTTTTGCCGCAGGTCAAATTTATGCCCAATCAGCAAAATCAAAAATGTAGTGGTTGTCATATATCCCAAACCACCAATTTGAACTAACAAGGCAATAAACAACTGACCCCAAAAAGAAAAATAAGTCCCAGGGTCAACAACTGATAAACCAGTCACACAAACGGCAGATGTTGAGGTGAACAATGCCACCACTAAATTATTCCAACTGCCGTCACTAGTTGAAATTGGCAGCATCAACAAAATCGTGCCGACAGTGATGACAGCCATAAAACCCAAGCAAATTGTCCGCGAAACAGTCATATTAAGGTAGAGCCTCTCAATTCTTCCAGGCGGGTTTACTTAATTAAATTTTCCTGGAAAGGAAAAACATCTTTATTTAATTAAAAACACACATGGTAGCCTACCAGTATGTTGATTTAAACATTGTTTTGTCTTAGCATTATTTGTTTTATGAGTACAACACTATATCAGCAAATTCAGCAGTTTTACGATGCTTCTTCGGGTTTATGGGAAGAAGTTTGGGGCGAACACATGCACCACGGCTACTACGGTGCAGATGGAACGCAACCAAAAGACCGCCGTCAAGCACAAATTGATTTAATTGAAGAATTGCTGAATTGGGCAGATGTCAAAACAGCAACTAACATTTTGGATGTGGGTTGTGGTATTGGCGGTAGTTCTTTATATTTAGCCGAAAAGTTTCATGCTCGGACTACGGGTATTACTTTAAGTCCTGTGCAGGCGGCGAGAGCCACAGAACGCGCCCAAGAAATGCTGTTACAGGTAAGAAGTAAGTTTTTAGTGGCTAATGCTCAAGCTATGCCCTTTGCAGATGATACTTTTGATTTGGTTTGGTCACTGGAAAGTGGCGAACACATGCCTGATAAAACTCAGTTTTTGCAAGAATGTTATCGGGTATTAAAACCGCGTGGGACTTTAATTATGGCGACTTGGTGTCATCGAGCCACAGATGATGCACCATTAACAGCAGATGAACAAAAGCATTTACAAGATATTTATCGGGTGTATTGTTTGCCTTATGTAATTTCCTTACCGGAGTATGAAGCGATCGCTCATCAACTACCATTAAAAAATATCCGCACTGCTGATTGGTCAGTTGCGGTTGCACCATTTTGGAATGTCGTAATTGATTCCGCAATCACACCTAGTGCAATTTTTGGCTTGTTGCGTTCTGGCTGGAATACCATTCAAGGAGCCTTAGCACTAGGGTTAATGAGTCGCGGTTATGAAAGTGGGTTAATTAAGTTTGGTTTGGTGTGCGGGAATAAGTAGAAATTCCCACTTCTTGAATATCTGATTCAAAGCCTCTCCCCGAAGCGGAGAGAGGTTTGGAGAGGGGTTTCAAGAATAAGTTGCACATCGCGTGAAATACCCAAATACCCTAAAAGAAATATGGCTATTGCTAGATGTGCTTCTCTGCCAAGACGCTATAGGCTACAACTATTGAGCAGAGAGATTCGCTTGTGGATGTCCTAGTAAAAAGAGCGCACACACTTAAACAAGCCTTAGTTGATTTTGTCCTAGATGCGGAAGGTGAACTGGCGCAAGCTTTAGAGGTTTATGCAGCCGCACAGTCGCATAAGGGAAATGGGGACAATAACCAACAAAATTTAATTATTGATCGGTTTATTACAGAAGGGAAAGTTGGTGATAGTTCCCCTATAGAGTTATTTATTGCCAGTGATGCAGATTTAACCGATGGCGATCGCAATTTACTCAACAGTTGGCATCGTAGCTTTATTGGCTTATTTACCATCACCCAAATTTTACCTGATGGTTTGGAATTGATGAACTGGCTGACGGCTAAAAATTATATTGTCAAGTCTAACGGTAGTGAAAAACAACAGGGCATATCTCGTTTTCAGCCAGGAGATATATTACTTACCCGCATTTCTCCTTTGACGGAAAATGAATGGATATTTTCTGGGCCTCACACATTTTTAGGTAAGCTTGGCAAGCCAAAACTGGCTGTGGCTATTGGTAATTTTAAAGATAATTATAAAAGTCATCTTTACAGCGATGCTCCCGACTTACTAGAAGAAGCATGGCGCTCAGTCGAGCAGTATCATCAGCAGTTTGTTGACTTTTTTGGTAGTGATGAAGTGACTTTACCAGGATATCAATTAAATAAAAAAATAGTTGAATTTCAAGCAATTATCAGTGAAAAATATCTCCAAGCTGCTGGATTAGATACTTCTAAATCTTTAGATGAGGTAGCAGCAGAAGCAGGCATTAGCCAAGATGAAATCGCCACAGCCGCACAAGAAGTTGGGGTAGACTCTAATGTGGTTTCGCAAATGCTAAATGGTAAAAATGGTCAACAAAAAATGGTTGCACCAAAGGTTGATTTACCTGCCGAGTTGCGAAAAGCGGAACAAGTCACAACCATTTCTCATCCCCGTTGGGGTTTGATATTTTTACCAACCTATACTAAATTTAAAAATATTTTATTAGCTGATGATTGGCACAAAATTGAAGGTGCAGAAAAATTAATGCGTTATTATCTAGAAGATAAAAGTATCAATGCTTATATTTGGCATCGATTAGCACAACAATACCCAAATCAACTCGAAAAAGTTTTACAAGATTTTTTGCAGCGTCCAGATTTTAACTTGAGTAATGACTTAGATAAACTCTTGCAAGATTATGGTAAACCTATCGAGCCAGAATTACCAGAAATAGCCAGTGTGCCTTTACATTTGCATAATTTATTTCAAGAAGCACTGGCAGAAGTTAATAAAACTAAACCTAAAGCTAAGGGACAAAAACAAACAGCAAAAGGTTTTCAACGAGGTTAATTTACAGCGTTTTTCATCTCCATGAGATACATTTTTCTGGGTGCATCCCAGTTTTTATTTTTCACATAGAGGATAATTGTCATTGCGTTCGCGTAGCGTCTCGCAGAGAGGAGGAACGACGAAGCAATCTCATGCACTTGTTCAGAATGGTAAGATTTTGCGATTGCTTCGTTCCTCGCAATGACATATAAAAAAGTGGGATGCTCCCCATTTCTCTAGTCTCTATCCCCTATTAATTTGTACTGCACTAAACCGCAAAACGCTATAAGATTAATTGCATTTCAAATCCCGGTAATACATCTTCTCCAGAAAGAATTGTTGGTATTTGTATGACTTCGACAGGTTTTCCGAGTCGATAAATCTCCACTGTGCCATCTTGATAATTAATCAGCCATCCTAAGCGCAAACCATTTTCTATATATTCTTGCATTTTCTCTTGCAGAGATTTGAGCCTATCTGTTTCGGAACGCAGTTCAATCGCAAAATCTGGTACAAGTGGCGGGAATTTTTTACGCTGTTCTGGTGTTAAAGCTTCCCACCTTGCCAATTTTACCCAAGCTGCATCGGGAGAACGTTTTGCACCATTCGGTAATATAAAGATAGTTGAAGAACTAAAAACTTTGCCTAATTTAGCTTGACGGTTCCAGATTTCTAAATCAGTTATTAAGCCAGCTTCTTGATTTCCGCTTTCTCCTCCAACTGGTGGCACAATAATCAACTCTCCTGCTGCACTCATTTCTAGGCTGAGATCACGGTTAGCAAGACACAATTGATAGAATTGTTCATCACTTAAATGTGCTATCGGTTCTAGATTGAGAACCACAGTATTCATTTAGCTTTTCCTCGTGCCTTTTTTGCTCACTGGTAGCGAGTGAGTTGAGCGATCGCAAAAACCCAACCTTACTCTACAAGTATAGGACTCATATTTGAGTTATAAAAAAAATTAGTACATCTAGCTCAGGCTTTTTTCCTACTCCCCACTCCCCATTCCCTACTCCCTACCTACACAAATAGATTCAGAAATCAAACCGGATTCTGATATAACTTTGCTAAGTCTGAGGATAAATTTACTTCACCTTCCAGATGCACAGAAACCGTAAAATTCAACTTTGATATTGTATAACTTGATGTAAGTTCTCAGGTTCAGAATATGGCAAGCTTAAATCGTGTGCTATTTACTCAGGATACAATTCTTAAACAAGAGCCAGTACAATCGGGTCAGTTGCCAAGTACGAAACAACAAAATATTCCCCTTGGGACTCTACTGGTGTTGAAGTCTTACGAAATCCCGGCGGCTCATTCTGATTACTATAAATTATCTTTAGAAGATATTCAATTTAAGGGTTTTAGTAGTAACTGGTATGCCTTTGGCAAACACGCCAAAATTATCCCAGATGAAATTACGCCTGTGACAAATATTCAAGCGATCGCCACTAAACAACAAGCCAAAAATACAGTAAATATAATTGTAGATCGCCAGTCTGTCGGCAATAAACAAGGTTTCCTCAAACTGGTGTTTAATGCAGATACCATCATTAAGCGCCAACCTGTAGATTCTAAGGTGCTGAATGATCAATCCAAGCAGGCAATTCCAGGCGGTACAGAATTAATTTTATTCACCGATAAGCCAGACAACAATAATATTGTGAAATTTACCCTCCAGGATAATCATCTCAAATTTAATCTGAAGGATATTGAGTTTAAAGGTTTCTCGAAAGATTGGTTTGTCTTTACCCAGCACGTTGGTATTCAACGTGTTGATTAAAAAACGTAGAGACTATAGGAATACGGTTTGATTCCTGAATCTATTTGTGTAAGTAGGGAGTAGGGAATGGGGAGTGGGGAGTAGGAAAGAAGCATGATCTGGGTGTACTAATTTAAATGGGGTTGAGTGGTGAAAGGGTGTGGATGAAAGGGTTTTTGATACATACCCCGCAGTATATACTCCCTATTCCCTACTCCCCACTCCCACCCAAGATTACTTGCAACTTGGTATTAATTATTAATCTTTTTAATATCGCCATAGGCGCGATAAAAGCCGCCTCTAGCTGATTCGCGGATTTCTTGGACAAGATAGCGATCGCCTGCTTGGCGAATATCTTTGGGAAACTGCACATTCCAGTTAGAATTGTAGCCTGGGGAAATAACTCTGACGCGCAGTTTACTGCCATCTTGAAAACACTCGACAATTACCCCACCACTTGTATCTGTGGTAGTTTCCAGAACAGCCGAAGGTGTGACTCCCTCAGTTTTTGGCGCTTTAATCACAGTTGCTTCAGGAATTGTACCAGCTTGAGCAGAGGCGATCGCATCTTCACTAGCATCAATACAAGCTAAAGTCCCATCGGTAGTAACAATATAAATTCGAGATTCGTAAAACTGCATAGATAAAGCAGAACCGCAACCAGTCCCCAACTTCCACAGTCTTTCCCCGGCTTGGTTAAAGCAGTAAATCGAAGAATTATTGTCACCAGCAAACACATATTTACCATTTTGGGCTGTAGCGCAAGAATAAACTGAGGAATCACACTTATATACTGTTAGTGGTTGACCTTGCTTACTAAAACTATAAATTTTGCGATCGCTTGCACCAGCGTAAACTGTGGATGCTTCTTGCCAACCAAATAATACACTCCCGGCGGTTTTTTGATGCCACAGCATTCGACCTTCTTTGTTATCGTACATAGTCACTCCTTGACTATGACCGTGATAAATTCCCGCTTCATCACAGCGAACCATCCAGCCAGAATTACCTTGACTCAACCGCGTCCATTGTGATTCATCATCATGATCTATAGTTGTCACACCACCATTGACATCAGAGACAGCCAATAAACCATCTTTAATATCAAGCCAGAATATATCGACATTTTCATCAATTTTGTAAGCAACGCGGGGTAACTTCCCAGTCAAATCGTAGACATTACCATCATCACAGCCAGCGTAAATCCAGATATCATCAGCAACTAAACATTTCACCCCATCAGGTAGCTTAAACTGATTGCTCACTTTACCTTCATGGTTCAAAGCAAAAACTTGACCTGCTTGATTACCCAACCAGCAACGGTTAGCATCAATAAAAATCCCAAAAGCGGCGGAATTAGCTGCAAACTTCCACAAAATTGGTGATTGTTTAGCTGTCGAAGCCGTACTAGTCACTTCGCGGCGAGTCACAGGACGCTTTTGACGCACACCCATCACCGCTTTTTCATAGCCTTTTTTCAACTTTTCGTTAATTTTTTTCGCCGCTTCTGCTTTTGCTTTTTCTGATGTCGGGTAAGTTTTCGTCTGGGTTTGTCCCGCGTCACCAATACGACCGTAGCGGATGCTTACTTGAGTATCTTCAACAATCACCTCATAAAACTTGTGGGAACTTCCACTATCTTCTGATAACTCTAGGTAGGTTATTTCCTTAGTCATGACATTTTCTCGTTAGAACTGAATGTAAATATAAGGAGTGGTATACAAATAAATTGACCATCCTTTATCGGTTCTAACTATTACCAAGGTCGTATGTCGATAAGCTTTGGTTGTTTAAGCGAAATTAGCGGTTGTAACCTGCGTTCATACAGGTAAAACTCGGTTGAGTGGGTTGAAGATTTGTTTATTTCTAGAATTAGATCCTTCCTGAAAACTCAGTACTTAAAGGATTTTCGCCAAACTACTGAGTCTTTCATAAACCGGGATGAGGCGATCGCCTTCTATTTCCACAGTATGATCTGGATAATGACGAATTGCGCCTAACAAAGTAATTTCCCCATCTTGTTGAATAGATTTATTTAAAGATGTTTCTAGCGCCTGTGCATCTAAATCTCCCCCAGGCGGATGCACCACATCCCCAACTTGAGCTAGTAAAATCGGCCCTGTCCAGCCAGACAGCAAGCTATTTAAATAAGCAGGTTCAGCTTTAATACCTGCGACTAAGGCTTTACGCGCTACATTTGGGTCTTGTTTAGCCGCTTGCAAATAATTGCTAATTGTTGGGGTAGTCTTACCTGTTTGCACAAACTCGTTCAATTCTGCAACCGAAACAGGCCCTTGAAAGCTACCATACTTTAAAATCACTTGTTCAGCAGCATTAGCACTAGCACTGAATAACAAAACACTAGCACCAACTCCTAAAGCCACTGTCTGACTCAAGAATTTACTAAACTTCCACCTGGTTAATTGATTCCAAACTTGAAAAATCTGCATTGAATTTAACTTCCTAGTGGTGTGGAGCGTACACAAGTCTAAAATATCTAAGCTTTCTGCTCACGACAACATATTAACTAGGTTATCTAATATAGATTCAGTTTGGGGAATCCACTGAGGTATGACCAACGATAGAAATTTAACTTTTAACATACAGCAGTTTGCAGGTATCTCGGCAACCACTCTTAAATTCTTGCTCCCAGTATTCCTGAAGTCTTCTCTTGGTCAACAAAACATTTGTTTGTTTACAAATTGATTTGAAAATACTGACTATATAAATTACAGCGTGGTAATACGCTATCTCCTTGAAATTTTACCAGTCCAATACTGTGCAATTTAAATTTAGTTACTGTCGGTATTTTTGCAGAGTTATTAATAACTAAATCTTTCATTGCATTTGCTAATTCCGGCTGCTGCGTAAGAATTAAACTTTGACGACGTAAATGGTCTGCGTAGATACTCGATGAACTTATGTGATTTTCTAGTATCTGTGTTAAAGTAACATTTCCATTGGCTATATTATAAAGAGTAAGACGCACTAAAAATGGATGTCCACCCACTAGCATCATTAATTTATCAACTTCTGTTTCATCCCAATCAAGTTGATACTTTTGAACTAAATCTAAAATTTGTTGATTATTAAATTCAGGCAATTCTACAGCCAGACCTACATTAAATGGTGATTGATTAATATCAAGAGGAACGTAAACTTCTGTAGAGTGTACAATTACCAATCGCAGTTTTTTCCAAATTTCGCGCCGTTTGCCTTCTTCGTGTAAAGCGCGTAGCAGTCCAAAAAAATCTCGGTAAATTTCTGGATATTCAAAAACTTTATCAACCTCATCTAAACCAAGAGTTAGCGGCTGATTAATTGTAGGTAGTAGATATTCTTCAAAATAGGCTTTACATGCCATACTACTACCCACAATTTCTGCTAAATCCCAATATTCATCAACTTGATTCGGGATATTTAAAGCTAAACCAACACTGCCACAAAACCAACGCAAAAACTTATCTGAATTGACAAAAACCTGTTGTGCTGCAAGTTGGAAATCTAAAATGACAGCACAATCCCCTTGAGAATGTGATTTATCAATAATTCTTGCCAAAAGTGAAGTTTTACCCATTTGTCTGGGTGCTTTTATTCTAATTAAAGCACCGGGTTTATGAATTTGTTCGTAACATCGTTCTTCGATTGGCGATCGCTTAATATAAAATAGCGAATCTAATGGCACTTGCCCAGATGGATACTCTAGAGAGTGGGATAAACCTATTTCTTGAGTTTCTTTGTTATTTTCTGTGGCTGAGGAAAATATATCTTTCCCATTTGCCACTGTCAAATCAGTAGTTAAATCAGCAATATCTTGCCATTCCAGTCCTAAAACACGACAAATTTCTCTAAAGTTAAGGTAATCTACTGCTCTACCATTAAGAAAACTACTGATAGTAGATTGAGATATTTGCAAATGTTCTGCTAAATCAGTTTGACGAATATAGCCATTACGCGGTAGTGCTGACTTTACCTGTGATATGAATTCAGGACGTACTCTAACTGAACGTGGCATTTCTGATATTACAACTGCTAAATTTGTTTTTTTGGCGAAATTTTAAAATATTCAATCTCACTACAAAGTCGATACGTACTCGATATACTCCTACAGAAACTCAAGTGTAGTCCAGGTTAAATCGGATTAGTAGGAATAAGGTTCGAGATGTAATCTCTGAACCCTAGTCCTACTTTAACTGAAAATATTTCTGGATTATATAATTATGAAATTTACCTTTTCTACACCTTCCTTATTAGCTTACGCATCATCTATTTTGCTGCTAGGTTTTTCCATACCATTAGTTGCACAAATACCAGCTTCTAATGCTTCTACTGACTGTCAAACTATCAAGCCACCACATCTGAATACAGTAAATGATTTCATAGGCATGGGACACTTTCAAGAAGACTGCCAAAAAGACTCACTCGCTGCGGTTTCTTCTTTCACCCAGGCAATTCAGCTAAATCCTCAAGCTGAAGAACCCTACTATCATCGTGCAAATGCTTACGCTGCAATTGGGAATTACAAAGCCGCAGTGGCAGACTATACCGAAGTCATTAGACAAAATACAGGCAAGCTTGGTTTTAGTAGTGGTGCATATTGGAATAGGGCTAGGGCTTATGAAAAGTTAGGCGAAAAACAGAAAGCAATTTCAGATTTGAATCAATTAATTGGTGATAGTAGTTCCAATGTTGACGAGTACTTATTAAGAGGTAATCTATACCGAGATTTAGGTGATAAAGAAAGTGCTATTTCAGATTACAAAGCAGCAGAAAATATTTTGCAGCAAAGTTTAAATGGAGTTTTCGGAACTGGGATGATGGATGCCAGATATCAAGAGATGTTAGATAACGTCAGAACTGAATTATCACAATTGGGTGTATCCTTGCCAGCACCACAATTGACAACTGGTCGGACTTTAGATGCGATCGCCAAAATGGAAGTCGAGCGAGCTTTAAATTTAGCAAGATATACACCTCAGAACCCAGCAATAGGTAAATTTGATGCTCAACTTCAGGATTTGTACAAACAACTAGCTAACTCACAACCCCAACCATATAAAGGAACATTAGAAAACCTGATCTTAAATGCTGTATCTGAAAAAATAGCAGGTTTAGAAAAAGAGCGATCGCAACTTATCAAAAGAGTTACCCCAGATAATCCAGCAGTAGGGTTAATTGACGAACAAAAACAACAATTAACGTTGTTAATGAATAAAAACAGAAAACAATTTGATTCCTTAATGCACCAAAATTAAATATAGCTATATGGTGTGTAAAGGTATAAATTATATGTGCAGAAAACGAATAATTTATTTACCGTCACGCACCACCATATAATTCAATACAGTTCAGTTAAGACTAAAAACTAATTCTGGCGTAGGTTGGGTTGAGGAACGAAACCCAATATCCGTACATACTTTGTTGGGTTATGCTATCGCTCCACTCAACCTACTTTTCTGCTTAACTGAACTGTATTACCATATAATCCGCCGTGTCAAGCTATGCTTTTATACACCCTACAAATTAATTATCTTATTATCAGATAATGAGCAACAATTTTTCCTATAAAGTTGGTGGAAGTCTTACAGCAGATGCTCCCTGTTACGTAGTTAGACAAGCAGATTTCGACCTTTACAATGAACTGAAAGCTGGTAACTTTTGTTATATTTTTAATTCCCGACAAATGGGTAAAACTAGCTTGCAAGTTCGCACAATAAAACGACTGCAAGCAGAAGGAATCGCTTGTACTACAATTGATATTTCTGGACGCGGTAGTAAAGATATAAATCCGGAACAGTGGTATGCAGGTATTGTTTACACATTAGTGGCAAATTTTGAAATAGCTAACCCCAGCGAATTTATTAGAACATGGTGGAAAGAAAACTCCGAACTATCGCCAATACAGCGTTTGGATATATTTATTGAAAAAATTTTGTTAGAAAAATTCAAAACTAAAATAGTTGTTTTTATTGATGAAATTGATAGTATTTTAAGCTTAGACTTTAAGGTTGATGATTTTTTTGCCTGGATGAGAAGTTGTTATGAAAAACGTAATCTTAATAGCGAGTTTAATCGGATTACTTTTGTGCTTCTCGGAGTAGCAACACCCAGCGATCTAATTGCAGATAAAGTAAGAACACCCTTTAATATCGGTCGTGCAATTCAACTTAATGGTTTTCAAATACATGAAATTCCACCTTTAGCATCAGGGTTAAAAGGGCTTAAAAATCCACAAGCTATTTTACAAGAAGTTTTATTATGGACTGGAGGACAACCATTCCTTACACAAAAATTATGTGATTTGTTAGTAAGTTCCCCACAAGTAACGAGCAAAGCTACAGAAGCCGAATGGGTGAAAAATATTGTTACACAACAAATAATTGCCAACTGGGAATCACAAGATGAACCACCCCACTTAAAAACCATCAAAGATAGAATTTTGGTGAGCAAACATAATACAAGTGCGTTGCTGGGTTTATATCAGAAAATTTTACAATTAGGACAAATACCTGCTTCGGACAGCCCAGAACAAATAGAATTACGGCTATCTGGATTAGTCGTAGAACAGCAAGGATATTTAAGGGTTTATAATCGCATTTATGCAAGTGTTTTTGATTTAAACTGGGTAGAAAAAGCACTTGCTGATTTAAGACCTTATTCAGAAGCATTATCAGCTTGGTTTGCTTCAAGCTGTCAAGATAATTCTAGATTATTGCAAGGGTTAGCATTAGAAGATGCAAAAAATTGGGCGGCTAATAAAAGTTTAACTGAGCAAGATTACCAGTTTTTAACTGCTAGTCAAGAATGGGAAAAACAAGAAATAGCTACAGCATTAGCATTTCAAGAAGAAGAGAGTCACATTTTAGCACAAGCTAACGAGACTTTAACTACGGCACAACATCAAGCCAAACAACAAATTCGTATCGGTGGTGGAGTTCTGATTTGTTCTCTTATCGGAGCAACTATCGCTTTTACATCTGCAACTAATCAATTACGAGAAGCCCAGGAAGGCACAAGATTAGAACAAGCAGGAGTTGTAGCACTACAACAGTTTAAAACCCAACAAATTGAATCTTTAGTGACAGCAGTAGATGCAGGACAAAAGTTAAAAGAACTAGTAAAAGCTGGACGTTCTCTCGAAAAATATCCTGCAAGTATTCCGATTTTAGCCTTGCAGACAATACTCGAAAATATCCGTGAAGTTAAGCAATTTGTTGCTCATAAAGATACTATTACAAGTGTGAACTGGAGCCACGATGGCAAGTATCTGATCACCACTTCCGCAGATAAAACCGCTCGCATTTGGAATACTTCGGGTAAGCTGATGGCAGAACTTAAAGGACATAAAGAACAGGTTAATAGTGCTGATTTTAGTCGAGATGGAAAGCATATTCTTACCACTAGTGTAGATAAAACCACTCGGATTTGGAATACTTCAGGTAAACAATTAGCGATACTTAAACATCAAGAATATCTAATTAGCGCCAGCTTTAGCCCAGATGGAAAACGTATCATTACTACTTCTGACAGGCTACCAGCACCAGGTACAGACGGAAAGCCTCTTGTTAACAATTCTGATGACAAAATAGCTCATATCTGGGATTTATCCGGTAATTTATTACTAAAACTTCAACATCAAGATAGAGTTAATAGTGCTAGTTTTAGCCCTGATGGTAACTATATTCTTACGGCTTCTGATGATCAGACTGCCCGGATTTGGAATACATCGGGACAGCTATTAGTAACGCTAAGAGGAGATTCAAAGGCTGTTAAAAGTGCTTATTGGAGTCCCAATGGAAAATATATCTTAACTAACTCTAATGACTCCTATGTTTGGGATATTTCAGGTAAACAAATTGCGCGATTTAAAAGAGATGACAAATGGTCAATTATGGATGCTGGATTTAGCCCCGACAGTCAGCGTATTTTTGTATCAACATCTGAAAAAACTCAGATTTGGGATTTATCTGGTAGGCTGATCAGAGAAATAAAAAATGATCAAGTACTGAATAGTGATGCAGAATTTAGTCCAGATGGTCAGCGTTTTTTTACTACCGATGACACTATAAAAGTGTGGAATATAAGAAATGAAGCTGTAAAAGTATGGGATTTATCAAGCGATTTACTCACCGAATTGACAGGAAATCAAACAAGTCCCCGTTGGAGTCCTGATGGAAAATATATTGTTACTTTTGGGCACGATAGAATTGTTCGTATCTGGGATTTATCCGATAGAATACCAGTAACTATCAAATCAAAAGATGCTATTACGGGAGCAAGCTGGAGTCCTGATGGTAAATACATTGTTACCCCAACTTGGAAATCTGTATTACTTTGGGATAAGTTTGGTAAGCAGTTAGCAAAATTTACAGGACATTCAGGTATAGTTAGTAGTGCTAATTTTAGTCCTGATGGCAAACTAATTGTCACAGCATCAAATGATAAAACTGCTCGTGTTTGGAATACATCTGGAAAACAGTTATTATTGCTTGCGGGACATGAAAAAGAGTTAGAATTTGCTGCTTTTAGCCCTAATGGTAAGTATATTTTAACTACAAGTAACGATAGTAAAACTAAAATTTGGTCAAATGATGGTAAGCTTCTAGCTAAATTTCCAGCCAGAGGTATTAATTGGAGTCCTAATAGTCAATATATTATGGCTATGTCTGATGATAACGGCAAAAACTACTCTAGCTTGTGGAATATTTCCGGTGAAAAAATAGTAGAATTTCCCGGAAGTGAAAATAGTTATTTAGGTGCTAGATTCAGCCAAGATGGTGAGCGTATTATTACGACTCATGGAAATATAGCAAGCATTTGGAATACATCTGGTCAAAAATTATCAGAATTTCCGGCGAATCAAGATATTTCTAACCCTAGCTTTAGTCCAGATGGAAAACTAATTATTACTACTTCCCCAGACAATAGAGTGATTATTTGGAATACTTCAGGTCAACAATTAGTTGAAATACCACATCAATATATGGTTGCATTTGCTATTTTTAGCCCGGATGGTCAGCGAATTATCACAGCTTCAGATGATAAAATATATCGTGTTTGGGATGTGTCGGGTAGGCAGCTTGCACAGTATAAGTATTCATCTACGTTTATACCGCCAGTAAGTTTTAGCCCAGATGGTAAATATATTCTCGCCCATGTTCAGGGTAATTATCCTGACCAAAATCAGGTGCTGATTTGGAGGATTGAAGAATTAGATGGGTTATTAGCACGGGGATGCAACTGGTTAAAAGATTACCTGAATACCCAGCCTCAAGCAAGGGAACGATTAAAGGTTTGCTGGGGTAAACCTTTCTGAGGAATCAAGGATTAGACCCGTCATAAGTTGTGGTTTGTGAATAAAATCAAGATACGCTGTATTTAGATTGAGCAGAGCTTATGAGTGAGGCTCTCCTAGTAATACAATTGAGCATTTCAATTCTTTCAAAATTTGGGTTGTTACTTGACTCACACCTAAACCGCCGGCGGTGCGATAGCGCACAGAACGCAACACTGCTAAATCAAAGGCTTGAGCTTCTCGAATAATTACTCTAGCGACATCATCGCCTTTAACTGTTTGGATGTTAGTTTTCACCTGTAACTGACCTTTTGCTGTAATTTCAGATAATTGTGATGTAAATTTTTCTACTACAGATGGGGGCGTTTTGCGATCGCTCACATGCAACAATACCACCTCTGCCTGATTCACATCAGCTACAATTTGTGCGAACCTAACAGCACCAATAGTTTGTCGCGTCAAATCACCAACGGGTACCAGAATTCTTTGGATACTGGTTGGACTACTCAATAAACGTGTCACCGCCACGGGACAATGTGAAGACCAAAACACACTATCAATCACACTCCCAAACAAACGAGCGCGAAACCCTGTTGTTTGTGACCAACCCATCACCACTAAATTCGCATTGCGTTCTCGACTCGCACGACTAATTCCCAAAGCTGCATCATCATCAATACGAATTGCTGGTGATACTTCCACATCAAATTCTTGACTGATTTCTTGCGCCATCTTCAATCTTTTTTGACTTTGGTCTAGCGCCGTCACCAATTGCGGATCATCCATCTGAATCAAAGCTTTAGTAATCGCTAATGGGACAATTCTCCCCCCTTCATGACGCGCCAATAATGCCGCCATTTCTATTAAATAACGCTGGGTTTGAGGATTGTAAATCGGCACTACTACAGTAAATTGATGTGGTTTTTCTTCTACCTCAGTTTCAGGACTTTCCCACCAAGTTGCCAGACTATCTGTTTCTAAATCTGCATCACTAACTTGTAAAGCTGTGGCAAACCTAGAAGTAATTACTGGCCCTAAAATAGCAGTCACCAGCATCAAAACAATCACACTATTTAAAACACCTTCACTGATTAACCTTTCCCCAGCAGAGTTAACAGTTTGATAAGCCACTAATGCCGCCGCTAATGTAGCTGCTACCTGCGGTAGAGATAACGACCACATTGTGAGCATTTCTGCCGTATTGTAGCGATAAAATAATTTTGCTAAAAATGCCGCAATAAATTTACTGCTAATTAAAGCTATGACGATGACCACAGTCAACCAAACCGAACTTAGAGTCTTGAGAAATGCTGGGATATCAATCAGCAACCCCATATCGACAAAGAAACATGGGATAAATAAAACACTCCCAATAAACTCAATTTTCTCTTTAACTGGGCTACGTCCTAAAACATCATTAACAGCTAAACCTGCTAAAAATGCCCCAACAATTTTCTCAACTCCAATCACTTGCGCTCCCACAGAAGCCAAGAATAATGCTAGTAAAATAAATAAAAACTGATTACTTTGTTCATCTCCCGAACGCCGAAAAAATTCCTTACCAGCCCAGTCAAAACCAAACAAAACCACAACCGCATAAATAGCTAATCCACCCAAAAGTGTGGCTAAACTCAAGGCTGTAAATTCTCCACCATGAATCCCCACACAAATGGCTAATACCAACAAAGCACCTGTATCAGTAAAAATTGTTGCGCCAATTGTTACAGTCACCGCTTCATTTGTGACCACACCCAACCGACTAACAATTGGATAAGCCAATAAAGTATGGGATGCCAGCAAAGAACCAATCAGAAAAGCAGAATTCCAACCAAAATTAAATAACCGCCCAACTAAAACACCAGCTATTAACGGCACTAAAAAAGTCAGAGCCCCAAATCCAATAGAACGATTTCTAGTTTTGCGAAACTGCTCTAAGTCAATTTCTAAACCTGCAACAAACATCAAATAAATCTTGCCAATATCCGATAGCAGTTTGATGGTGTCAGATTCGGAATTAAGTAACTTTAAACCATTTTCTCCTAAAATAACACCTGCTACTAGCAAACCCACCAATCCCGGCAATCGCAATTTTTCAAATATCGGTGGTACAGTAAAAATGACTGTGAGCAGAATAGTAAATGCAATAATTGGGCTGGCGACTAAAGATTGGATTGCCATTTGTAAATTAAATATTTTTGGGGAAGTTGTATCTGTTGAGAATTTTTAGCTCAGTAAAATTCAATTTTCTACATTCAGCCTTTCAAGTTTTATCTTGAAAAGAGACTTTTTCACATCTATACACAGATAGAGTGACATAATTTTCTTCCAAGTCATAAAATGCTTTTGAGGTAAGAATTCAGGAATCAAAATCTATAGGTGTAGGTTGGGTGGAGGAACGGAACCCAACAGAGTATGCGTGAATGTTGGGTTACGCTATTGCTACATCCAACCTTACTATTCTCTTAACTGAAGTACTTTTATAGCCTTTCTTAACCTAGCAAGATACAGACAAAAATAATTAACCGCAGATAAACGCAGATGGACGCAGATAGATTCGTCCTTCATTCAACTAGTAAACGCTATAAATTCTGAATTCTGGCTCCTGAGTGCTGAATTATTACTCTTTGAAAATATCTCAAAATGAAAAACAGAGGAAAAGATGAGTTATGTTACTCTTCCCCTGAAAATTTGCTTTGTTTTTAGACAAACTTAATATTTACTGCCAAATGTAAAGCAGAACAAACAAGACAATCCAAATCACATCCACAAAGTGCCAAAATAGTGAAGTAGCATTCACACCAAAGTGGCCAGATTCGTAATTACCTGGAATGAAAGAACGAATCAAAATCATTAATTGCAACAAAATACCTGTTAAAACGTGTAAACCGTGGAACCCAGTTAACAGGTAGAACATCCCGCCAAAAGTTCCAGAAGTGAAACCAAAAGCTAGGTGACTCCATTCAATAGCTTGTCCGGCTAAGAAGTAACTGCCCATTGCCATTGTTGCCAGCAGATACATCCGAAAACCTGATAAGTTTTGACGTTGTAGGGCGCGTTCTGCCAAATAAATTACAAAGCTACTCGCAACCAACACAACAGTATTAATTGCTGGTTCTCTAACTTCTAATCCTTCCACACCAGCCGGTAGCCAATTAGGAGTTGTCAACTTATAGACAATATAGCCGGCGAAAAAACTCAAGAAAATCACACTTTCCGACAGTAAGAAAACAATAAAACCAAACATTTTATTGCCTTCTTCGTCATGTCCATGCTCACCGCTATGATGAGAGTGATTCTGCAACTGATAGGAATCTAGAGAACTGTCCATAGGGATCTGAGGGTGTAAGGGTGTGAGGGTATATGGGTGTAAAAACTGCTAGGCACTTCCATTGACTGTGGAGTAAAACGAAGTAGCACTAAATATCAGAACAGTTAATGCAGTCTTATCGAGATTTGAAAGTTTGGCAAGAAGCCATGAATGTTGCTGAATTGTGTTACAAAGCAACAAAAGCATTTCCCAAAGAAGAAACTTATGGAATGATTGCTCAAATTCGTAGAGATGCGTCATCAATTCCAGCTAATATTGCTGAAGGTTATGGAAGAAGAACATGTGGCGAGTATATTCAATTTTTATACATCGCCCAAGGTTCCCTCAAAGAGCTAGAAACACATTTGTTATTATCTATTCGTGTTGAACTAGCCTCATCACAAATTATTATTCCTGTCGTTAATCAATGCGAATCAGTTGGGAAGTTATTGTTTTTCCTGATTCGTTCGTTAGAGAAATAGGGGTGTGAGGGTTTGAGGGTTTAAGTGTGTAAGGGTTTAAGGGGTGTTAATTCCCTACACCCCTATACCCTTACACCCCTACACCCTTCTCTTCTGCTACCAAAGGTTCTGATTTGCCGTAACCGTAAGGTTCAGAGATGACTACAGGAATTTCTTCAAAGTTCTCAACAGGTGGTGGTGAAGAAACTAACCACTCTAAACCAATTGCCCGCCAAGGGTTATCAGGTGCTTTTTCGCCTTGCATCCAAGAAATCACCATGTTGAAGATGAATGGCAAGGTAGACATACCTAACAAAAATGCACCCAGACTGGCAACGATATTCCACTGTTCATACTCTGGCGCGTAGGAAGAAACCCGGCGTAACATCCCTTGCAGACCTAGTGGGTGCATGGGTAAGAAGTTGAGGTTAGTACCAATAAATGACAACCAGAAATGTAATTTACCCCAGCCTTCGTAGTACATCCGCCCGGTCATTTTGGGGAACCAGTGATAAATAGCAGCATACAAGCCCATTGTCACTGTACCGAAAAGGACGTAGTGGAAGTGTCCCACGACAAAATAGGTATTGTTAACGTGAACATCCACAGGTACAGAAGACAACATAATCCCTGTGATGCCAGCAAAGACAAACATGATTAATCCACCCAAGGCAAATAACATGGGTGTATTGAGGCGCAACTTACCACCCCAAATTGTCGCTACCCAAGCAAATACCTTAATACCAGTCGGTACAGACACAAACATGGTGGTTAACATGAAAATCAACCGCATCCAAGCAGGAGTACCACTGACATACATGTGGTGTACCCAAACAATGGCGCTGACGACGGCAATTAACAGTGATGAAATCGCAACGACTTTGTAACCGAATAAAGGTTTGCGAGAGTAGACAGGGAAGATTTCGGAGAAGATACCGAAAACTGGCAAGATAATCACATACACAGCCGGGTGAGAATAGAACCAGAAGTAATGCTGGAACATGACTGGGTTGCCGCCGTTGCTGGGGTTGAAAAAGCCAGTACCAACGGTGAGGTCAAGTAACAACATGACTGCGCCTGCTGTCAGGGCTGGTAAACCAAACAATTGGATGATTTGGGCGCTGAGGACTGCCCAGACAAACAAAGGCATCCGAAAGAAGGTCATACCGGGCGCACGCATCTTGACGATGGTGGTCACAAAGTTGACAGCACCCATAATTGAGGAGACACCAGAGATGGCGACTGCCAACAGCCACAAAACTTGACCGTTAATCAAGTGGCCTGTGGGATTTTGCAAACTGACGGGAGGATAAGCCCACCAACCTGCTTGGGCAGGGCCACCAGGGACAAAAAAGCTGGACATCAACAAAATCCCGACTACGGGAACCATCCAAAAGGCGACGGCGTTGAGGCGGGGAAAGGCCATGTCTCGCGCCCCAATCATTAAGGGGACGAGGTAGTTAGCAAAACCTACTAGTGAGGGAAATGTCCACAAGAACAGCATGACTGTGCCGTGCATGGTGAACATACCGTTATATACGGTGCGGTCAATTAAGTCGGCTTCGGGGGTGATTAATTCTCCCCGGAGAATCATGGCGAAGATACCGCCGATGAGAAAGAAGAAAAAGGAAGTAACAAGGTATTGAATACCGATGACTTTGTGGTCGGTGCTAAAGCTGAAATATTGTTTCCAGCCTCCTGGGGTTTCGTGGTGTGGTTTCCCAACCGGTAGGTTGAGACCATCAATAGGGATGTTAGTCATTGTTCTTTTGAAGAAACAGGGGTGTGAAGGATTTGAGGGTGCAGGGAATTAGTTTGCTGTCAACCGGAATAATTAACCAAAGGAGGTGCGGCGGGTACGACGGTATCCCAACCATTTTTCACGGGTTCATTGGCTGTTTGGGCGTATTCAGAAGCAGCTTGGTTATTGGCGGGGGAGAGTTTGTGTGTGGCGATTTTAGCCAACCATTTGTGATAGTCTTCGTCAGATTCCACAACTACGTTTGCCTGCATGGTGGCAAAGTAAGTGCCGCTATATTGGGAGTCGGTGAGGTGATATTGACCCTGGCGAATGGGGGTAAATTCAAAGTCGATGGTATGGTTGGGAATGATGTCTTGTTTGAGGCGGAATGCTGGGATATAAAAGCCATGCAGTACGTCTTCTGATTGCAGTGCTAAACGCACGCGGCGATCGCTTGGTAAATGCAATTCGGTACTGGTAACATCTTTTTCAGGGTAATGAAATACCCACGCCCATTGTTTGGCGATGACATCAATTTTTTCTACAGGTTCACTGATTACACCTTCTTGGGGTGCAGCATAAGCTGATTCCATCCCCACGGGGTTATGCAAATGCACTAGTTGGGTGGGGCCTTGAATACCCATTTGTTCGTAAACTTGGGAGCTATAGCCAGCAATCCACAGTACTAACATAATGGGGATGGCTGTCCAGACAACTTCCAAAGTGACGTTACCTTCAATGTGGGGGCCATCGCTGAGGTCGCCTTTTTCAGCACGATGGAAAATCACAGAATACATCAAAGTGCTGGTGACACCCAGAAAAATAAATGCACCTAATGTCACCAAAAAACTAATCAAATCGTCAATCAGATGAGATTCGGCCGCCGCTTGGGGAGGTAGCCAGGAATAGGCTTGTTTACCTATCCAGATACTGGTGATGCTAATTGCGATCGCACCAGTAATTAATGTTAATACACTTAAAATCTTTGAGAGTTTCATGGGTTTTGGTCATGAGTCATGAGTCATTAGTCATTGGTCACTTGTACTGAGCGAAGCCGAAGTATTGGTCATTAGTCATTAACAAATGACAAAAAACAAAGGACGAATGACAAAAGTTATTTGAGCATTGTGTTCAGGTCTTCGCCTAATTTCAGTAGTCTATCTGCGGTGTTGTGAACGCCAAATTCAGCAGCTAACTGCGCTCCTAATGTGCCGTGCAGGAACATCAAAAACATAATTGCGACTCCCGCAAATAAATAGCTCCACTGCACTTCTACGTCGTAATCCTTACTCCAAGAAAAGCGTTGCCATCCTCTCCACATGGTCATCCCAACAAATAAAGCGAGGAGGACAACACCACCAATACCGTGCCACAGCATGGTTTCCATTGCTGGCATTCCCCATGCACTCTTGATATCTGTTGGTGGAGAGGCTAAGAACATTTCGTAAAAGCCAGCAGCTACAGTAAAAAAGGTGATGGCAGTTGCCGCAACCATGTTGTACCAACCCACATCAAAGAAGTTGGCTCGTTCAACAGTAATTGCCAAAAATTTGAACACCCATTTTTGCATGGGGAACAAAACACCGACGATATCAAAGGTAATACCAATGATGAATAGACCAATGGTCAGATGCACCAAATTTGGGTGAATAGGCAGAGTGTAAGGTAATCCGTTCGCGCCTATTTCTACGTTTAATTGATTAATTAGTTCTGAATTCATGGCAGCATCCCATCCTTAACAGCTTCAACAACTGGTACTGTGTGCAATCCATATACCCAAACCAATTCATCACCTAAATAAACTTGCAAGCCGACAATTGCCACTAAGACAAATCCCACGGCTAAATAATGAACTGGTAATTTTTGCGGGTTACGCGAACGAAGTACATAGCGCCAGGCGGTAATTGTGGCGATGAGGCCAGACAGTGACCAACCAATCAGGGTATGAATATTTAAAACTGATTTAGCTACGTCGTAAGGCTGGGCTAAACCAGCTTCAAATTGTCCAAAAATAATCGCTACGAAAATGGCGATCGTAGCAACAAACATATTCCACCAACTCACCTCAAATAAGCGAGCCTTGCCAGTAAAATAACCTACTAAGTCACAGAAAAATGCAAACAATACCATTGCAATTACAAAGTGAACAACAATGGGATGTAGCGTATCTGGATAGGGTAGATTATGGTCGTTCAACGATGTAAAAAAATCAAGCATAGTTTCCTGCACCTTAGCCAAAGTTTCATGTTTAACAGACAAGCATGACCATCACTACAAACATTCCTACCTGAATGGATGATTTTCAAAACTGCGTAGCGCCATCCAGTAAATCAGGCATTAGCTTTGTTTAAGCTCAATTTGTTGAAGTTACTATTTATCGTCAATGATTCAGTTCAATTCATTTGTTCATGCTGATACTTTATAACAACGATTTTGAATTTACCTCACAAAATCGGAGTTATTTGGTTGATAGTTGGCCATCTATCTATTAGCTTAAGGATTTTTTTAGTAATTGTCAAAAAAAATAATAGAAAGCTATAAAAATCCCGGCTTTAACAGAAAAACTATTATGATAATGTAGCTTATCTACCTTTTGTTTTTAGATATTACATATAGAAAAATCTTTGTATATATGATTCTGCACAATTATCAAATATTTGTTTGTAATCCAATTAACATAAGATTTTTTCTCATAAGTTATCAATAAGCAGAAAAATAATAAATAATATATTAAAATAAAAAACTCATCGCAATATCTACTATTTTCTTGATTTTTATTTGCATTAAAAGCAAAGCTTATATATCTAAATTCTGGCAAAAACCTGAGTGGAAATTTTAGCACGTTAATCTTGACTCGCTCAGTATATGTAGGGTGTGTTAGGCTTAAGCCGTAACGCACCTAAAAATTTGTGCTAGATGCGTTACACTGTCGCTAACACATCCTACTTATATTTCCCAAATCAAAATATTAGTTCCATATCTAAATTCTGGCAAAAACCTGAGTGGAAATTTTAGCACGTTAATTTTTACCCCTCAGTATGACAAGTATTACCGAAAAAGTTCTGAGTGCTGAGTAAAAAGTAACCGGACTGATGCAAGTGTCAAAATTAAGCATTGGTGCGTGACGCTATAAGCTTCATTACTACGTTCAAATACTTTTGTTGCGTCACACACTCTACAGAAAAAATATGACTGTTGCGTAAGTCATAAAGTAAAATTAATGGCACTTAGCGCACAAGTCAAAAGCCCTGAAAATTAATTAGCTCGGTGTTAAAAATTATCGTTATTGAGTAGTTTTGTGCGTCGGTTATCCAGTAGTATGTATCGTTGGTAGTAGTTATCTCTGGCGAGATTTACTCTATTGTGTAATTACTCAGTTCAACTTGCAAATAAGGTAGAAAATCAAGTACGGTTTTTTCACCCTAATGTAGTATGTGAATCTCCATACCAAGATAGAAATAAAATTGATACTTTTATTTTAAGTAATTACTAAGGGATGAAACAAATCGTTTACCGTGGTTCATCTTCTGCTAAAAGATTCTTAACGTTTCCAGAACGGCAAGTTTAAACCAAAAAATAGTCTAATTCGATACAATTAAAAGGCTGGGAGAGCCAAGGAGAATTAAGTGGTACTGCTAAAGGGCTTTGAGATTGAGATGTACACTGGCACACCTCAAGGTGAAATTGTTGGTCTCTCCGATAAGATTGTTGCGGACTTAAATGGGTTTATGCGAGAACCAGACAGTCGCAACGTGGAATACATAACAAAGCCATCCACAAGTTACGAAAATCTGTTGTGTGCTTTACTAAGTCCGCGTCGAGAATTACGCAAATACCTCCAGCGTTTGGGTAACTACACTTTGATACCTGGAAGTACTTTGTCTTTAAGTGGGGGCGATCGCTTCTTTCGTTCTGACCCCAGCAATCCCTATCATGATTATATTGAGCAGACCTACGGCACAAATGTCGTCACTGCCAGCGTACACATTAATGTAGGTATTAGCGACCCAGAAACATTAATGCGGGCTTGTCGATTTATTCGCTTAGAAGCACCCTTATTTCTGGCCCTGAGTGCTTCATCACCCTTTTTCAATGGTCAAACCACTGGCTATCACTCGACTCGTTGGGGTTTATTTCCCCAAACTCCCGCCTACGTACCATTATTTACCAGCCATGCCCATCATATTCAATGGGTAGAAGAGCAGTTATTAGCTGGAACAATGCAAAATGTCCGGCATTTATGGGTATCGGTTAGACCAAATGGCGATCGCCGCCCTTATGATCTCAATCGTCTGGAATTGCGAATTTGTGATTTAGTCACAGACCCCATTGCTTTACTCGCAATTACCGCATTGTTAGAAGCACGTTTATTGCAGATAATTAATAACCCAGATTTAGATCCTTTAACTAACAGTAAATTATCACCAGAAGAATTAATTGCACTGACCACTAACAATGAAATAGCAGCCGCTAGTGCCAGTTTGGATGCTCAACTACAACATTGGCAAGATGGCAGAATTATTTTAGCCAGAGATTGGATTGCGGAACTATATCAAGAAGTTTGGGCGATCGCTAAACAACAAGGCTTTAGCTGTTTCTTGTCACCATTGCATAAAATTCTCCGTGAAGGCAATGAAGCCCAGCAATGGCTACAACTTCATAGCGTCGGTTTTGACTGTCAGCGCGTTATTTCTCAGGCAATTGTGGCGACAAAAGAACGAGAAATGGAACTAGAACATAAATTGTGTTCTTCCTTACTGGCATAAAGATAACTTCAGGTGATTCAATCCCATTAGTCATTTGTAAATACCAAGGACAAATGACTAATGACAAATACCCAGCCAGGAAAATCCCACTAGCCCAAAACCATCGTTAATGGTTTCATACATCCGATAGATTTTCCAAAAAATAGCCAAAGAATGAGTTTGGGTCTGGTTTCTAGTTTTTTAAGGACAAAATAGTTGTATTGGCCAGTTAGTCAGATACATTTTCCAAAAATTCTGAGAAAATGTAGCAATTTTTTTGTTTTAAAAAACTAATCGATGTAAACTACAAAATGGTTATTAAGAAAACCTATAGATAACCTCTACCTTTTGGTAGATTTTTTATTGTCAATATAACTTTTTATACAAAAGCGCAGTTCCATAGCAGATGCCCCAAGTTGTTTTAGTCAATCCGCAAATTCCCCCTAATACAGGCAATATAGCGCGTACTTGTGCAGCAACAGGTACAGAATTACATTTAGTGGGGCCTTTGGGCTTTGAAATTAGCGATCGCTACCTCAAACGAGCCGGTTTAGATTATTGGCCTTATGTCAAACTCCACTATCATGAATCCCTGGCAGTTTTTCAAGACTTTCATCAACAGCGCGGCGGTAGATGTCTGGGTTTTTCTGTGAGGGGAAGTAGTAATTACACTCAATTTCAGTTTGATGCAAATGATTGGTTACTGTTTGGTAGCGAAACCACTGGTTTGTCACCAGAAGCATTATCAATTTGTGATAAAACCCTTTATATTCCAATGTTTGAGCCAGGGGTTCGGAGCCTGAATCTGTCAGTCAGCGTTGCCATTGGCCTGTTTGAAGCCAGGCGACAACTCGGTTATCTAATGTAGTGTTTGAACAGACTTTCTATAAGTACAAATACTCATGTAACCCTAAAAATCAAATTGCAACGGCATTTCTAGCAGATAATAATTCTGTCACCAACGAAAAATAATTGCACTTTTTATACTTTGAATTTTAAAAAAGCAGTGAAACAACTTAAAAAACGGGTTCACCAGACAAGTTTTATATAAGAAATTTCTATATTAATTTTGAAAATATACCAAATTTGAATGATAGATTTTGATGAATTAGATTTATTTGATTTCCAAAAATAAAGGGCTGCAAATCCATACGGATAAGGCATTTGTACTATTTTGTCTGAATAGGTATATTTCAGGAGGACAAAAGTACTGGAGAGTTTGTACGGTTGTCTTTTAGGGAAGAATCAACGTAAAGTCTCCTGTTGGGAAGACGGATTGGTAAAAAAAACCTTGAAGATATTTACAGCAGGAGGCATCGCTTTAAAAAAAAAATAGCAACTAAAATTGCTGACAATATAAAGCAGATTCGGCTAATATCAACTTTCCAATCCCAGCGAATAATGTAAAGAGCGAAAGTTCTAGGGTGTGAGGAGTGGAGCGGACAAGTAAGCACAGCAACTTTATGTTCTGCTAACAGGTGTAAACTTGTCTAAATCAGAGAAGCAGGTTAATCTTGCCTAAGTATCTCTGGTGAATGTGATCCAGGTCTATCGTCAGATGTGATCTAAATCATTGACTAGTATTCCGACTGCAAAATCGAGGTCAGTTAAGCGCTAGTGATCATAGGAGGTCGTCTTTGAAACGAGCATTGAAAAAAAGAGTAAAAGCTGTGCTGAAAAATACCCCCAGCAATGATGGTGTCCCTAGTGAGCAGTTAAGTGTGGTAAATTCCAAGGCTAATCGTCGAGTTAGCACACAAGCAGCCATGATTGGCTTGGCTATTTCAGTTGGAGCGACCAGCCTTTTCGTGACTCGACAAAGCGATCAAGCTCAAGCAGCAGCACCTGTAGGCAGCCAAAAAGTAGCCTCAAACTTGCCTGTTGCTCCTGACACTGAAATGAAGTTTGTTCCCGCGACGCTGGAGAGCCAACTAGTCTCCGCAGCAACCATGCCAGAAAATCCTGTCATTGTGGAACCAACAGCAATTTCTCAGTTGCCTGGGCTTGAAGCTAAATTGCAAGTGGCAGCAAATGGAATGCCTGTGGAAGTTCCAACACCAGAGAATGTTGCCCAAACAGCAGCCGAGAAAAATGCCAAAGATAGCGAAGCACAGGAAAATCTAACAGCTAACGACGCATCTGAGATCAAAGCTGCTAACGATGAAGTCAAAGCTAAATTAAAAGCACAGCAAGAATTTGCCTTATATAACTTACAAGCAAAATCGAACCGTTTAAGAGCAAGTCTGGCGGAGTTACGGTCTGGGGAGTCAAAAAATTTAGCCAAAACTCCTGCATTGAAGCAAGAGGTAGTTGTAGCAGAGAAATTACCACCTCAAAGCATCAGTCAAGAAGTTGGGCAACAGTTACCTGGATTGGTTGATGAAGACAAAACCAAGTTCTTTCCTGAAGTTAAGCAACCAAAACTCCCAAGTGAATCGGTACAGCCACTAGCAACAACATCTGTACCTGCTACACCACAAATTACCGCACCAACGGATACTGGTACTGCTTACGAAGTTAAGCCAGGAGATACTCTAGCTGCGATCGCTAACCGATACAACACCACGGTTGCAGAACTAGCCAAACTCAACAATATCAGCAATCCCAATCAGCTCAAAATCAATCAAAAAATCATACTGCCATCGGCAAATGCTAACCGTAATGGTGCAATTTCCATACCTGTGGCCGTTAATCAGCCTAATGTACAGTTGACCAACAATGTCAAAATTGCTGGTGTACCTGTTAACACTGCCAGCAGTAACCCTAACGTACCTTTAGCACCAGTTTCACCAGTTTTTGTCAACAACAACACTGTCAAACCAAACACAGCAACAAATAACCAAACACAGACAAATACTGTTAACGGTGTAGGTGGTGATACTCCCGTACCCAAAGTCTTTACTGAATTACAGTCAGGTAGCCAAACTCAAAGAGTAGCAAGAGGCAGAAACAACGAGCGTCTTCAGAGTTTGCAGGCTGAAATTCAAAGACTACAGCAAAAATACCGCAATCAAGAGTCTGGTAATACTGGTAATGTAGTTGCCCAAGCGATTACTGATACAGACAAAAACAGCATTTCGATTCCAGTTCCTGTAGCTGTTCCTAACAACTTAGCAGTTACTAAGCCAGTCTCTGGAAATAAGACCTTTGCTGTACCCATCCCTGTTCCAACACCAATTTTACCTAGCTACAACGCTCAACCAGTTAAGCCCGAATTTAGTGCTATTCGCAGCACTACTGACGAGCCAATTAACCCAGAGTTCTTACCTAATCGCGCTAGGGTAACAGTACCACCCATTGGAATCAATGCGGCTGATTCTCCTAGAAGAATGCGGGGAACTAAAGTATCGCCACAATTGCCACCTTTGGCAGCAGTAGATCAATACTTGCCCAAACCAATTGATGAGACCATTCCTCCGCCTTCTACCTCCTCTGTAGCTTATATTTGGCCAGCCAAAGGTGTATTTACCTCTGGCTACGGTTGGCGCTGGGGAAGAATGCACAAAGGTATTGACGTTGCTAACGCAACTGGTACACCAGTTTATGCCTCGGCTGATGGTGTGATTGAAAAAGCTGGCTGGAATAGAGGTGGTTACGGTAATCTCGTGGATATTCGTCACCCTGATGGCAGTATGACCCGCTATGGTCATAACAGCAAGATTCTGGTGCGTGCCGGTCAGCAAGTGCGTCAAGGCGAAACTATTGCTTTAATGGGTAGCACTGGTTTCAGTACTGGGCCACACACTCACTTTGAAATTCATCCATCAGGTAAGGGCGCAGTTAACCCAATTGCCTTCCTACCACAACAAAACCGCATTTAGTTCTTGTCTGCATCCAACCCAGTTATTTTCTTGTCAGAAGAGGGAGTTTTTATCCCTCTTTTGCTTGGATGGGTGAACTGCTAAAGTAGCTTGTGGATGGAAATTAATTGCCTAACAGACTAGCCATCAACAACTGTGTATGCTATATTAAGAATTAATGTGGAACTGTTTGGCTCAGTAGCTCAGTTGGTTAGAGCACGGGACTCATAAGCCTGGGGTCGTTGGTTCAAATCCGACCTGAGCCATTTAAAAAGTAGATATCTAACTCAGAATCTCTGGTTTACAGAGTTGAGTGATTAACTTGCTCATAGTGAACGCGATCGCCCACCAGATAATTTAAACTCAAGGTGAGACCGAATTATTTACAGCTTCTGTTATGTCTTCTAGTTTAGATTCTTTACCACCTGCTTTGGCTAAAATCGTCCAACGCTTTCAACGTGCATCTGATCCGAAGCGGCGTTATGAACAACTGATCTGGTATGCCCAAAAACTTCCAGAGTTTCCCGAAGCTGATAAAGTACCAGAAAATAAAGTTCCTGGTTGTGTGTCTCAGGTGTATGTTACCGCCGCCTTAAATGATGGAAAAGTGGTATTTCAAGGAGAATCTGATTCTCAGTTAACTAAGGGGCTAGTGGCGCTGTTAATTGAAGGATTAAACGGGCTAAGTCCTACAGAAATTGTCCAATTAACACCAGATTTTATTCAAGAAACTGGTTTAAATGTGAGTTTGACACCTTCCCGCGCTAACGGTTTTTACAACATATTTAAAACCATGCAAAAGAAGGCATTGGAATGTAAGTTAGAACAATAAGAGAAAGTGCTGAGTGCTGAGTAAACAGACTAGTTTTGAGGATGCTTTCACAGACTGGTGTAGGTTGGGTGGAGGAACGGAACCCAACATTTTCAAGACTTTGTTGGGTTACGCTATCGCTACACCCAACCTACTATTCTCTTAACTGAACCGTATTGTATTATATGTATTCAAAGCCCTTAAACCCTGACACCCTGACACCCATCTCAACCGTCCTGTTAACTAAGCTGTTTTGAAAAAGCGGATAATTTCGCGGACATGATCGAGAAATTGTCCGTCAGTGGAAAGTTGCGCGATCGCATTTCTGGCTTCTCTGGCTAAACGTTCATGTTCTGTTTGATTTGTGGCGCGTAATTCTTCTAAATTCGCTAAAATTCTGGACAGTTCTTTGCGAGTTTCGTCAGCAAAACGCTGTTGGGTAGCTGGTAAAGAATATGATTCTTCTGGGTTGAGTTGTTCTTGTATATATTGGACTTTTTGTTCTAATTCCGAGAAACGATTACGCAGTTCATAAATATCTTCGCGGGGATATTTCCATTCTTGGCTAATCATAGTTAGCCTTGCATATAAATATTCGTAAGCGCGAATAGCGGGACGCAAAATTGTTAATAATAAAGCTGCACCGGAACTGATATAACCTACCGCACTAATTCCCGTGGCGGCGAGAATGTAAAGTCCAATGGCAGAAAATATATGTAAAGCAATAGCCAGCCACAGCGATCGCTTGGCTAATAATTGCACATATTTGATTTGTTTTTCATCTACAGGAATGCCTTTTTCAGAAGATTGTGCTGCTTCTGCTAAAACTTCTTTAGCTTGAAAATGGACATTCCAAGGGACAGTTACAATTACTAACAACCACCAAAAACTTGCACCGCCAATTATCCAATCAAGAAAGTTACCAGCAGGGATATGAAACCATTGCAACACGCCAAATGCTAACAGTAATGTAGTGAAAATTCCTAAGATAGAACTGATAAAAAGATTAATATACATCTTGCCCTGTCTCCACTGAAACTATCATCTTCATCATGGCGGTGGCTAGACGGTTAGACAAAATGATTGTGCTGGTTTAACTATTTGCACATTTTGTATGGATAAGCATTAGTACTAGAAAAAAATTCTTACTCCCGTCAAACTATCGTAGGAATTATGCACAAAGATTGTCTGGGGAGACTGGGTTTCGGGTTTTAGGGTATGGGGTGTAAGGGTTTTGCAGACATACACCCCTACACGCTGAAACCCTTGATTTTCGTCTTACTGCATCAGCCACATATCACTGTTATGGCTGAATATTAACCAGAATCTATGTGATAGTTTGACTAACTGCACATCTACTTATCCCGCATTTCTCACAAGCTTCAGGCGTTTGATGGGGCAGAGGGGCAGAGGTGCGGAAGGGCAGGGGAGAGAGTACCTTCATTCTCCCCTGCTCCCCTGCTCCCCTGCTCCCCTGCACAGGCTTTGAAAGGTGTGGTGAGAAATCCGGGTTATCTCCCTTGTCTCCCTTATCTTCCTTGTCTCCCTTGTCCCTGCTGTTCATATATTACCCACCAACATGAATCCCCGGTCGCCTGTGGGAATTTTTTTCAGCGCGACGTAGAACTTCACGGGTAACTACAGCAATGTCACCTTCACCAAACAAGATAAACCTTAGTAAGTACTGGATGGGATTTCCTTCTACCCAACCGAAGTAGGCGTGAGGAATTTTACCAGTTTGGTCACGAATGTAAAGCAACAAAGCAGCGATCGCATTTGGAACTGCGGCACTTTCCGCCCGTAAAATTCGATAATCCCCAACTTTTACGCCTTTGACTCTAATCACATCAGTAAAATCTGACGCATCAGATACCAAAATCTCTAAAAACAGCACCGGATCTGTAGGCGGAATGTGGTTGTCTTCCCGTACCTCTTTTTCTTTTAATAAATATTCTTGTTCATTGCCTACATTTAAGCGATTAGCAATGATTCTAATTGCGCCTTGACTTTCTTCGGCAATAAATTCACGGGCATTTTCATCAACTTCTATTTGTTCTACTCGCAGTTCCGTTGAGCGCCAAACACGGGAAACCAGGGAAGTTACAATGATTGTACCAATGAAGAACGCCGCAATTTTAATCCCTTCTGGTCGCTCAATGATATTGACAATTGTTGTATAGATAAAGACCAGGGTAATCAAAGCAAAAACAATTCGCCCCTGTCTGGAATTGTGTCGGTGGGCTGATAAAGTCACAGCAAAGGCAGCAGAACTAATTAATACCAACACACCTGTAGCATAAGCACCACCCTGCGCTTCGACATTAGCTTGGAAAATAATTGTAACTACGAAGGCAATGCTTGTATATACTAATACAAGTGGGCGATTCAATAACGCCCAACTCGGTGCCATTCCATAGCGTGGTAAGTAACGTGGCACAATATTTAGTAGTCCTGCCATTGCTGATGCCCCAGCAAACCACAGAATAGAAATAGTGCTTAAATCGTAAATTGTACCAAAGCCATTGCCTAAATAAAGATGTGCCAGATAAGCCAGGGCGCGTCCATTGGCTTTTCCGCCTGTGGCAAATTCTGCGGCTGGAATTAAAACTGTAGTGACAAGACTGCTGGTGAGCAAAAAGAAGCTCATAATTACCGCCGCAGCCGTTAGTAGCTTGCGGGTATTGCGGATTCTGCCTCTGGGCATTTCTGGGGTATCGTTACTACCACCTTGAACTAAGGGCATCACGGTAACACCAGTTTCAAATCCAGATAAACCCAAAGCCAAGCGAGGAAATAACAAGACAGCCAAGCCGATGAGGACAAAGAAATTGTTATTTCGCGCGAAAAGTGCCGTTTGCCAATTGGCGATCGCTTCTGGGTGAATTACTATCTGATATAAACCAATGCCAATTACAATCAAATTCAACAGCAGATAAACTGCCACTAAAAATACTGCAATCCCAATTGCTTCTTTAAAACCTCTCAAGAAAACTGCACCCAGTAAAGCAACTAATATGAGTGTAATAGCAATACCTTGACTGTGCAGCAAATGTGGTGTTAGGGGATTTTCGATGATATGGGCTGTGGCATCAGCCGCCGACAGAGTAATAGTAATAATAAAGTCGGTTGCCACAAAGCCAAGTAGACACAATACCAGTAATTTGCCTTGCCACCAAGATAATAAATGCTCCAACATCGCAATCGAACCTTCACCATGTGGGCTTTTAGCAGCAATGCGGCGGTAAATTGGCAATGCACCAAAAAGTGTCAATAAAACCAAAATGAAGGTAGCAATAGGAGAAAGCGCACCAGCCGCTAAGGCAGCAATTCCCGGTTGATAACCAAGGGTAGAAAAATAGTCTACACCCGTCAAGCACATAACCTGCCACCAAGGATGCTGGCGGTGTGCTTCTTCTTTATGGTAAGGCCCTTCCTTCTCTCGGCGGTTTTCTGCCAGTAGCCAACGCATAAACCGTCTATTGAGCCGTTTTGTTGAAAACATTGATTTAACCATCAAATTGAATTTTGTTACAAAAGTCGCGGGTTTGAGTTCCTGAAGTTTAGAAGTTTTATTCAAAATTTTGAACTACAAATACACTCAAGGACTAAAGAACAACAAGTTTTTACATTAGGAATTTCCAGAAATAAGTTAGCCAGATTAACTCAGATGCACAATCAAGAATAAGTAATCGTGGCTAATATTTTTACACAGTAATAAAACTCTAAATTCTTTAATTTGTCATCTAATCCAGCAACTCAACACTATATATAGAGTTAATGATTTTATTTTAATTTAAGTATTACCACTTATAGATTTTCTTTGTATGCGCTTATAATGGAGCCGATTTTAGAGACAAAAAATACTACAAGCGTATTACTAACTAAAATCAGGAAAAACATTTTGCGCCTATGAATATTTAGGTATGGATATAAGGAGTATTCTATGCTGCGATCGCTCAAACAAAGGCTGGCGTTAGTAGTTTTGTTAGCATTTTCGTGTCTTTTATGGTCTTCTCCGGCTCTAGCTGTAAGTTCCTCAGCAGGTCAATTCACCACGGCTGTTGATGCTTGTGAAGCCGTAAGCTCGATTAAAAAAGGCACAAACCCTGGTGATGTCAGATTACAGCCGGGACAAACTTATCAAATCGTTGATCAAAATAAGGATAACCCGACTCACTACCTGCTGGAAATTGCTGGTGCCAGCCCTTCTCAGCGTTGGGTTGCTATTAGTTGCGTTAGTTCTAATGGTGTATCTACTGATACTACAGGAAACATCCCTCCTGTAATTCCTGTAGCTGTGGGTAATGACTATTTACTAGCAGTAAGTTGGCAACCTGCTTTTTGTGAAAGCAAACCCGACAAAGCTGAGTGTAAAAATTTAGCACAACACCCAGACCGTCCCGAAGCTACTCACTTCGTTTTACATGGTTTGTGGCCTCAGCCAGCATCTAATATTTACTGTGGAGTCAGTCAAAGTGATATCAATTTTGATAAAACTAGTGATTGGTCAAAGTTGCCAGCTGTAGAGAAAGAACTTTCACCAGAAACTTGGACAAAGCTACAAGCAGTAATGCCAGGAACCGCTTCTAACTTGCAAAGACATGAATGGATTAAGCATGGTACTTGCTATCAAGGCACAGCAGAGGAATATTTCACTGAAGCCATTGCTTTGCTTGATGTCTTAAACAAATCACCAATTCAAGCATTAGTAGCGAGTAATATTGGTCGCCAACTTACTCTCAAGGAAATCGATCAAGCCTTGTCATCTCTTGTTGCTGATGCTGGAGATAAGACAGAGGTTAAATGCACCAATGCTGTATTAGGTGAACTGTGGCTTAACCTCAGAGGTGATATTACACCTAACACTTTAATTAGTGACTTGCTAATCAATAGCCCAAAAGCCAAGCAAGAAAAGTTTCAGGCTTGCTTAATTGATGATGCACGTAGTTAATTAAAGTCGTTGGGTTAAGTATAAAATAATGAGGCGATCGCAACCAAATTTAGTAGGTGCGATCGCCTCATTAAATTAATGTTGGGTGCATCCCAGTTTTTATTTTTAATATAGAGGATAATTGTCTTTGCGTACTCCTTCGGAGAAGCAAGCTACGCGTAGCGTCTCGCAGAGAGGAGGAACGACGAAGCAATCTCATGGACTCGTTCAGAATGGGAGTATTTTGCGATTGCTTCGTTCCTCGCAATGACATATAAAAAAGTGGGATGCTCCCATGAATATTTTTATAAAATCTGACTACCTTGAAGATTTCAAAGCATCCAAAGCTAAGTTCAATTTCAAAACATTAACTCCCGGTTCACCAAAAATTCCCAAAAAGCGACCATCGGTATTTTGAGCAATCAAAGTTTCTAACTGTTGGGGTTGTAGTCCTCGCGCTTTGGCTACACGGTTAACTTGTGCTTTGGCAGCTTCCGGGGTAATGTGGGGGTCGAGGCTAGAACCAGAAGTGTAAACTAAATCGGCAGTAGGTTGAATACCTGCTTTTTTTAACCGATTTAAATCACCTTCAACACGTTGGCTGGGGTCAGGATCATCTTTACCTTTGATACGTTCAATTAATGCTGAATTACTTGGTGCTAAATTACTCGCTCCAGAAACCCCTGTTTTTAATACTCCAGCATCATCTTTTTTTGGGTCAGCAGTACTGTAACTGGTGGTACTAGGACGACTATTAAAGTATCTTTCGGAAGTGAAAGGTTGACCAATTAAACTAGAGCCAATTACTTGACCTTGGCTATTTTTTATCAGACTACCATTGACTTGAAATGGCAAAATAATCTGTCCAATACTAATCATCGTCAAGGGATAGATAATAGCGCCAATTATCCAAAGAACTAAAGTAGAACGAATGGCTCTGTTAACTTCGCGTGCAAAACTCATTAGAATTTCTCCGGGACAAACATAACAAAAAATAAATAAGTAGAAAGGCTCAAAGTTACTAGTCCTAACAGACCTAGTGACCAAGCTTGAACATGGGAAAAACTTTCTCCGGTGGCAGCATAAACAACAGGCGCAAGCACGATGTTTAAACACATTCCCAAAAATATATACAAAGGCAGTTTTGGAATGCGGTAATCAGCAGTAAAATCAATTATTTCTGTCAATATTTGAGGTAAACGAAAAGATTGCATACAACTATTCCACTCAAAAATATAGTGGTTCTTATGATGGTGAGGTACAAGAAAGATGGAAGCAGATGGAAATAGATATAGCAATCCGTGTAGGAGTCGTGAAAAACATAGATATGGAAACGAACCGCAAAGGACGCAAAGGACACAAAGAAAGAGAATAAAAAGAAGAGAGAAAGTTTCACAAATGATTTATGATTGCTATAAATGGTCTCTCAACAGACGAGGAAATGCTATACATAAACATCACATTCCCTACTCTCCACTCCCTACTCCCTACTCCCTCTGATCAAGACAAAGGTAGGATGACATCAATTAATTTGATGGCAATAAAAGGTGCAACAATTCCACCCAAACCATAAATGAAAATGTTGCGTCTTAATAATTGATCTGCTGTCAGGGGACGGAATTTGACTCCCGTTAGTGCTAAAGGAATCAGTACCGGAATAATTAGGGCGTTGTAAATTAGGGCTGAGATAATTGCTGATTGGGCGCATTTCAATCCCATAATGTTGAGTGCGCCAATTCCCGCCGCCGCAAAGATAGTGGGAATAATGGCGAAATACTTAGCAATATCATTGGCAATAGAAAAAGTAGTTAACGCCCCACGGGTAATTAATAACTGTTTACCAATAGTTACCAAATCAATTAACTTGGTGGGGTCAGAATCTAAATCCACCATGTTGGCGGCTTCTTTTGCAGCTTGTGTCCCAGAGTTCATGGCTAAACCCACGTTGGCTTGAGCTAATGCGGGTGCATCATTAGTACCATCTCCGGTCATCGCTACTAACTTACCTTGAGATTGTTCGGCACGAATTACACCAATTTTGTCTTCTGGTGTGGCTTCAGCGATAAAATCATCAACACCAGCTTCTTGAGCAATCACACCAGCAGTAATGCGGTTATCACCTGTGAGCATAATTGTCTTGACACCCATCCGCCGGAGTTGGTCGAATCTTTCGCGTAAACCAGGTTTAACAATATCTTTGAGATAGATAACCCCAAAAATTTGGTCATCTTGACAAACGGCTAAGGGTGTACCGCCTAACCGCGAAACTCGCTCATAAGCTGCATCAACATCACTAGCAATCTTGCCTCCACGAGAGCGAACAAAGCTTTTAATGGCATCTACCGCCCCTTTACGGACTTGCTTACCGTTGGGGAGATTTGTCCCACTCATCCGGGTTTTGGCAGAAAATTCTACACCTTCTGCTTGGTTGATATCGAAATCTACACCCACTCGATAAGTATCTGCCAGTTTGACAATTGATCTCCCTTCTGGTGTTTCATCAAATACACTGGCAGCATGGGCAACTCTGGCGACATCTTCAATGGTGTAACTGTTGACAGGGATAAACTCATCCGCCATCCGGTTGCCCAAGGTGATTGTACCTGTTTTATCTAGCACTAGGGTATTAATATCACCACAGGCTTCGACGGCGCGTCCAGAGGTGGCAATCACGTTAAATTGCGCTACTCTATCCATCCCTGCAATGCCGATCGCACTGAGTAAACCACCGATGGTTGTTGGTATCAAAGCAACTAATAATGAAATCAAAATCGCCACACTCGCACCAGCCCGTAAGCTGTTACCGGCTTCCGCACCAAATATGGTACTGATAAAGTTAGCAATAAAGTTAACAAAGGGCGGCATTGTTGCCACCACAATTAAAAAGACTTGGGTTAATACTGCTAACAGTACCGTTAAGGCAATTTCGTTAGGTGTTTTGGTGCGTTCTGCGCCTTCTACCAAGGCAATCATGCGGTCAATAAAACCCTTACCAGGATCAGCAGTAATCCGAATTGTTAATTCATCAGAAAGCAAGCGCGTACCGCCTGTAACTGAACTGGCAATATCTGTACCTGGTTGTTTGAGTACTGGGGCTGATTCTCCGGTGATGGCTGACTCATCTACAGAACCAAGACCTTGAATCACTTCGCCATCGGCGGGAATCATGTTATTAGCTACGACTTTGACTAAATCGCCACGTCGCAGTTCTGTAGAATTAACTGTTTGAATTGAACCATCAGGAAGAATTTTACTCGCAACGGTATCAGAACGGGTGGAGCGCAAGGAATCAGCCTGGGCTTTACCGCGTCCTTCGGCTACGGCTTCGGCAAAGTTGGCAAAGACAACGGTGAAGAACAGAATAAGTGTAATTAAACCGTTTAATAAGCGTTGTTGATTAACATCTGCTTGAATTGTGCCGAATAAATTGGGGTCGAGGGTAACGAGAAAGGTAACAATTGTTCCTACCCAGACGATAAACATGACTGGGTTACGAACAGCTATTTTGGGGTGGAGTTTGACAAATGACTCTTTAATTGCTCTTTGGTAGAGTCCCCGCATATCTGATTTAGGGGTATGTTTGCGCGAGTCACGGGTTCCTTGAGGTAGACGAGGTGTTGTGTTGGTTTTCATAGAGAGAGTGAATGTTTTCACGCAGAGACGCGGAGGCGCAAAGGAGTATTGTCTTAGCCGATACCTTTGGCTATCCAGAAGGCTTCACCGATGGGGCCGAAGGCGAGGACGGGAAAGAATGTGAGTGCGCCGAGAATTAAAATTACGCCTGCGGTTACGCCTGTAAATAGTCCGGTGTCGGTGCGTAATGTGCCAACGGTGAAAGGGACTTGGGGTTTGCGAGACATACTATCGGCGAGTAAGAGTAAGCCGATGATGGGAATATAGCGTCCGGCGAGGAGGCTGAAGCAAGTGCTGAGGTTCCACCAGAGGGCGGTTGCTGTGGTTTTTGCGCCTGCTGCAATGGCGATGGGCGATGGTTGGGAGTCGCCTAAACCTTCAAAGCCTGAACCGTTGTTAGCCGCAGCCGAAGCATATTCATAAAGGACTTGGGCAAAGCCATGAAAGCCAGGGTTGCTGATTCCTGCTAGTTGGTCGGGGAAGGCTAAAGCAATACCAGCAGGAATCATAATGGAGATGGGGTGAACTAGGAGAATCAAGAAACTCGCTAGTACTACCTCGCGCTTTTCGATTTTGCGTCCGAGAAATTCTGGTGTGCGTCCTACCATTAAGCCTGTGACGAATACTGCCAAGATGAGGTAGGCAAATAAATAAGCTGTACCTGTGCCTTGTCCACCCCAAATTATTTGTAAAAACATATTGGAGAGGGTGACAAAACCACCGTTGGGCATAAAGGAGTCATGTAAACTGTTGACTGCACCGCACATGGTTCCGGTGGTACTGACGGCAAATAAGGCTGACTGCGCCCAGCCGAAGCGGACTTCTTTACCTTCTAAGTTGGGTTGGGTACTACCTAAGAGTGCGTTGACTGCGGGGTTGCCGTTATATTCACCAATGGCGGTGATGATAATAAATACGATGTAAATTACGCCCACCATCCCGTAAACTAACCAGGCTTGTTTAGTGTTGTTGGCAAATAAGCCGTAGGTATAAATCAAGGATGTGGGAATTGATAACATCGCCACAATTTGAATTAAGTTAGAAAATCCGTTGGGATTTTCAAAGGGATGGGCTGAGTTGATGGCAAAAAAGCCGCCGCCGTTTTCTCCGAGTTGTTTGATGATTTCAAAATGGGCAACGGGGCCGAGAGCGATCGCCTGACTTACACTAGAATCTTCTAAGGTGGGGAATACAACTGGCCCTGCTAAGGTTTCGGGAACACCAGCCGCCATCAATGCAATTCCACCAACAATACAAATAGGTAATAAAATTCGCGTAATTGAGCGAATTAAATCTACATAAAAGTTACCTAATGGTCTACCTGTTAACCCACGAATAAAGGCAATTCCCACTGCTAAACCCGTGGCGGCTGAGGTAAACATGTGATAACCAAGCCCCCACATTTGACTGGCGTAACTCAAATATGTTTCACCAGAATAATGCTGTTGGTTAGTGTTAGTAATAAAAGAAATTGTTGTGTGTAGGGCTGTATCCCAAGTTGGTGCCGGGATTTTTGTTGGGTTAAAGGGTAGCCATCCTTGATTCATGAGAATGAAGAATATGAGCAAACCCATAACGATATTGCTGTAGAGAATGGCTCTGGCATATTGCCAGCCTGTCATCTCTGCTTTAGTCTGAACGCCAACTAAAGAGTAAAGTATGCGTTCAATTGGGTTTAAAATTGGGTCGAGAAATGTGCTGCGCTCTTGATAAACACGCGCCATATATCGCCCAAAAAATGGAGTTATGGCTACTACAATCAGTAGCGTTAGTCCAATTTGAATCCATCCTTGGAGCATAAATATTAATTATTTAGACGATTTGTAATTAATTGAATTAATTTAGATCATCGATTTTTTATGAGGGAAAAACAAGGGATAGAGGATATAAATTTATACTTATACAGCGTTTATTTTTTTCTATATCTAGCGTTTAGTTTGTTTCTAAACGCTGTTAATTTATGATAAACGAACCGCCAAGACGCAGAGAGCGCAGAGAAGATAAACTATTGTCATGAGGTATTAATCAAGAATATATATTGTAGTACTTACGCAAAATTAAGAAAAAACGAACCGCAAAGGACGCAAAGGACACGAAGTTATAAGAGTTTTAGAGAGTTATTGCGTTAGTACTATATTGAATATATCCATGCTCACAGTTGAGGATACAGGAACAAGGAATTAACCGCCGATAGCAGAGGATGAACGCCGATGAACGCAGATAAATTTGTAGCTCAAAAGAATAGTCAACGCTATGAATTAGGCAGATTTATTATTATATTGTGTCTATTTGTTGGTGTGATGGTGATGGAGTTTAAAACACCAACAGAATATGTTTTTGGATATCTTTATACAGGCGCAATTTTATTAACAAACTATTGGTTTGGTGGCAGGGCAACTTTTTTAGCGACTTTGGTGGCGGTGTGTTTGACGTTGTTGAATTTGGTTGTACCTGGAAATGAATTAGTGAAAGTCTCCACGGTCGCTAGTCGCTTAATTGCAGTGATGGCTTTGATTGTGACTGGTATTTTAAGCGATCGCCTGCGTCGTTCTCAAGAGGCGATCGCTCTCACTCGCGCCAAGTTAGAATCGCAAGCGGAATTGGTGAAGGTACGAGAAGATTTTGCTTCGACGCTGACTCATGATTTAAAAACACCGTTGTTAGGAGCAATTGAAACTATCAAAGCTTTTCAACAAGAAAAATTCGGCCCAGTTGTACCAATGCAGCAACAAGTTTTATCAACAATGGCACGCAGTCATCAAACTTCCTTACAATTGGTAGAAACGCTTTTAGATGTTTATCGCAACGATACCGAAGGTTTAAAACTGGACTTAGCACCAGTGGATTTAACTATCTTGGCAGAGGAGGCGGCTGGTGATTTGATGGAATTAGCGGCAAATCGTCGTGTTCATCTGTCGGTCGGTTATGGTGATTCTAATTGGCGACAATCATTGTGGGTGTATGGTGATGCGTTGCAACTGCATCGTGTGTTTAATAATCTGTTAGTCAATGCTATTAATCATTCCCGCCGTGGTGGGAAGGTGGAAGTTTTTTTAGAACCCCAAACTTCTTATCAAGTCGTGAAAATTTTAGATACGGGTGCGGGTATTCAACCAGAACAGTTTTCTCACTTATTTGAAAGATTTTATCAAGGACATAGCACCCGTCAAGCCAAAGGCTCAGGTTTAGGGCTTTATTTATCTCGGCAAATTATTGAAGCCCACGGGGGTATAATCTGGGCAGAAAACAAAGTGCCGACTGGTGCTGTGTTTGCTTTTAAACTACCTGTTTATCCACATCTTGCGCCTAGCGGCTGAAGTCACGGTTACCTCGAAGTCTTATCTATTCCCTTTACCTGTGTGAAATGTCTTCTACCCCCATCAAAATTTTGTTAGTTGAAGATGATGAGCTTTTTCGCTTAGGTTTGCAAGTACGGTTGCAGCAAGAACCTGGGTTAGAAATTATTGCTGAGACTGAAGATGGTGAAACAGCTATTGAGTTAGTCAAAGAACATCCTCTAGATATTGTGTTGTTAGATGTGGGTTTACCGGGAATTGGTGGAATTGAAACTTGTAGACAAATTAAGCAGCAAAATCCGGCATTGCCAATTTTAATTCTCACTTCCCACTCGCAAAAGTCTTTAATTTTCAAGTTAATTGAAGCAGGCGCTCAAGGTTATTGTCTTAAAGGCATTGCTGCGGAAAAATTAGTTTTAGCATTGCGTTCTGTGGCGGCTGGCGCTTCTTGGTGGGATGAAACTGCAACTAAAGAAATTCGTTCTTCTGTTTTGGCTGAACCATCACCCCAGACAGACAATATCTTAAAGCCTACCAATCCCCTAACTGGGCGCGAACAAGAAATTTTATCGCTGTTAGCAGCAGGTAAAACCAATCAAGAAATTGCAGCTGCACTATATATTGCACCAGGAACAGTGCGAGTGCATATTCATGCTATTTTACAAAAGTTAGAGGCGAGCGATCGCACTCAAGCTGTGATGATGGCTTTACAAAAAGGATTAATCAAAAGCGACATCATTGTGAATGATTAGCAAAATCCACAACGGAAGGTATTTGGTTATACTCAAAATGCTTTTATGAGATAGGAAGGAAAATCACAAACTCTGTCCCTTCACCTAGAACAGAATTGACTGTGATTTTACCACCGTGTTTTTCTTCGATAATTTGCTTTGCTATAGCTAATCCCAAGCCCGTACCTTTACCAACAGCTTTAGTAGTAAATAAATGGTCAAATATTTTGTGTTTTACTTCTTCACTCATCCCTTTACCATTATCAGCAATGGAGATTTTCACAGTTTTCTCTGCTATCGATGTGGTAATTATAATTTGATTAGGATGAGCTTGAATTGACTCAAAACTACGTCCGTGATTCGATTCATCTAATGCGTCGATAGCATTTGCCAAAATATTCATGAATACCTGATTTAATTGCCCAGGGAAACATTCAATTTGGGGTAAATTACCGTAGTTAGTGATTACTTCAATTGCGGGACGTTGTTCGTTAGCTTTGAGACGGTGTTTGAGAATCAAAATTGTACTATCAATGCCTTCATGAAGATTAAATGGCACTTTATAATCTCGATCAGCACGGGAGAAAGTACGTAGAGAGGTGCTAATGTTTTTCAATCTATCACAAGCTATTGTCATAGAATCGAGCATTTTAGGCAGGTCTTCTATGCTATATTCCAAGTCAATTTCTGCTTCGTGATCAAGAATTTCTGAACTCTTATCGGGTAAAGTTTCTTGATAGATTTTCAAGTGTTCGATAATATCAGCAAAGGTGGGTTTAGCTTGTTTGAGAGTTGCCGCAATAAATCCCAAAGGATTATTCATTTCATGGGCGACACCAGCGACTAAGTTACCCAAGGCAGACATTTTTTCACTTTGAACGATTTGTAATTGAGCTTGTTGCAAAGCCAATTCAGCTTGTTTGCGTTCGCTAATATCTAACATAATGCAATCCCAAACAAAACTTCCATCCACAAGTTTGCGGATGTAGCCTTCCGCCTGAACCCACTTGACAATTCCAGAAGGTGTCAAAATTCTACCTGACCATTGCCCAGAAGTCAGAGTTGTCATTGCGCCTCCTAGCGCCTGTTGGAAAGTCACAATATCTTCTGGATGAACTATATCAATGAGAGTCTTGACATTGGTATTGAATTGCTGGACTGGTATTTCCCATAATTTATAACAGCCTGCACTGATATAAGGTAAAGATTGTTCACCATTAGTAGACAAATGGACTTGATAAACAGCCCCAGGAAGATTATCTACCAAGTTATGAAAGCGAGAATTGCTGGCGCTCAATTCGTCAACCGATCGCTGTAATTGTTGGGCGGATTCCTGAGAACGTTGATAAAGTTGGGCATTTTCTATGGAAATGGCGGCTTGAGCGCAGATGAGGTTGAGTAGTTCGATGCGATCGCTTGTAAACGCCCCCGTCACTAAATTATTTTCTAGATATAAAATTCCCAGCAACTTCCCTTGATGTAAAATCGGGCTGCACAAAATACTCTGAGGCTGTTGACGAATAATATATGGATCGTTGGCTAAGGTGATATCTGCGGTTGCATCCAGCAGAATTATAGTTTGACTATTGCGCTTGACTTTGTAAATGAGTTTTAAGGGAATTTCCTGGCTATCCTCAACCGCCAGGTTTTGCAATACAACAGGCTCATTCCTCTGAGTAATTGAGCCAGCAATCAGCAGGCGCGAGTCTCGTAACAGCATTAACACACATTTATCAGCCCCAGCATTTTCAATGACGATGGAAAGCAACGATGACAGCAGTTTTTCCAGTTCAATTTTCCCGGAGATACTTTGAGATGCTTTGAGGATAGCTTTCAAATCTAGGGTATCGGAGACACTGCTGCTAGAACTAGAGGAACTGCTGGATGAGACACTCCCTAATGCGAGGATAGTTTCGTTAGTGGATAAGGAAAAACGGGTTTGCTGGAGGATGGGAGCAAGCAGTTGGGGATAGCGTCTTTCCAAGTCGGCAACTTTGGCTTTAGCTCCCCAGCGAGCATAGGCATAGTAAGCTTGGGTCATGTATTCCTGAGCAATATGCTGTTTACCCCAATTGAGATAAAACTTTGCTGCTAGTTCGTTAGCTAGTCCTTCTTCTTGGATATAGCCATTTTCTTTAGCTCCAGAAATAGCGCGATCATAATATTCAATTGCTTCCGCTTTATTGCCAAAAATCCGTTGTCGTTCTGCCTCAACTAAATACCATTTATGGAGATGATTCATGGGTGCAAAATGCGCCCACTGTTGCAACGTGGTTTGATGGGTTTCAACCAAGGCGAGAAATTCATCTAGTTCTGACTCTGGCTGTGTAGACAACAGTGCCAAATGCGTCAGGGCTGTATAGAAATGAAACATGGGAATAAAAATCATCCCTGATACTGCCATTAAATACTGTTTGGCTTGGGTGTTATATTCTAGGGCAGAGGTGTAGTTACCAAAAAAGTATGCCAGCATCAGTTTGTAAGTGTAAGCAATAGCGATCGCGGTGAGATCCTTGTCCTGATAGTGCTTAGGAATCATCACCGTTTCATCATAGGCGCTGCCAACTAAACAATCTGACAGAATCCGGGTTTCCTTCAAGTTATGTACAGTCTGCTGCATCATATCCAAATAAGTCAGGGCAGAATGTTGTTTTATCTGCACTAAGACAGCCCTGTAATCTGCTATTTCGGGTTCCCAAATATCCAGTTCTATCCCAGCAAAAAGTTTGGCAATAAAGTAATTGAGCGAGTTGTAGCCAGCGTTGAGAAAATCACCAGTTTCTATACCAGTTACATAGCCATCTTTCATCGTCAGCGTTGTTACCCTGAGAGATTCCCGATGATGTTGAACCCAGGCTGAAAACAGCAGTAGAACTTTAGATTTGAATTCCCCGACATTAAATTGATCGAGCAAGTTTATTGCTAATCGCCCAAAGCTATAGCCTGTTTTCACTTCTCCCAAAAAGGCACACAACACCATACCGTGAATCATATACCCCACAGTCGATCCTGGTGTATTCCCAAACTGGAGTGATAAACTTACCATCGTTGCACTCAGTATGGGCAGTAATCCCGGCATTGCCTGTAGAATCGGCGAAAATAATGTTCCTAAGAGTTGCATAGCTGCCTGAGTATGGCAATCGCTCATTACAGGTAGATTGACTAATTCTTCAATCTCTCTACCGCTTTGAAGGTTAGCTAGGGTTTCTAGGGCTTTGCTAATTTTGGCTTCGTCAGGTGCTGTGGGGAGTTCAACCCCCAATTGAGATAGGGCATCTCTTCCTACTGTAATGGCTTCTAATATCTTGCCCTGAGATGTCTGAGCGACGATTTGAATTTGGTATATTTTGATTTTGTCTAAAATTGTCTCAGCTTCTTTTAACGCCAGTGCTGCTATTTTCTCCATGCCATCAAAATCTGCATTCAAATAGGCAACTTCGGTAGCAGCAATATGGAGATTCATCGTCAATTCATACTGATCTTGCCAGCAGTTGACTGTCAGTAAATCAATCCCTGTTTGCAAATAGACTCTGGCTGCAACATAAGCTGTAGAATTTCTAGCTTTCTGCCCAGCTTTTAAGTTAAGTTGGGCTAGTGCTTCCCGTGCTTGCGGTTGGGTAATTAGCTCAATTCCTTGGTTTAAATGCCTGACAATATCAAACAGTTTTTCTTCCAGTTCTACTTCCGAGGAACTGTGCAGTAATAATTGTCCAATTTTCAGGTGAGTTGCAAGTTTTTGGTCATCGGGAATCAAGGAATAAGCTGCTTGTTGAATGCGATCGTGGAAAAATTTGTATGTAACAATCTCTTGATTTTCTGGTGTACTGACTAGAGTTTCTTGCCCAACATAAAACTTATAAATATTACCAATTGGTAAAATCAACCGTTCTTGTAATGCTTTCCATAAAGCAGCAGCAGTCTCAATTTGGGATTGTTCTGAAACAATAGCCAAAGTGGATAGATCGAATTGATTACCAATATAAGCAGCCAACTGCAATACATTTTGAGTTGCTTGTGGCAGTTTTTTCAATTGAAATGCCATAAAAGCCACAACGTCATCTGTAACTGCTTGAGTCCTCACCTGTATAATGTCACATTGCCAGCAGGCTAAATCAACATCAAATTTAATCAGTTCTTCTTGATGTAATGCTTTGAGAAATTGTGCGGTAAAAAATGGATTTCCCTGAGCTTTTTGATGTATCAATACTGAAAATTCCCATACCATTTCTTCTGGACATTTGAGGGTATCAGCAACTAGCTGATTGACTTGTGATTGACTGAGTGCTGCTAAAGTAACTGTGTTAATTGTTGCTTGTGTTTTCTGGATCTCACTCAAAGTCAACATTAATGGATGTGCTGGATAAACTTCATGATCACGGTACGCACCAATGATGAAAAGATGCCTGGTATCAGCCATTAATAGCTGCATCAACTTGAATGATGCCGAATCAGCCCATTGTAAATCATCTAAAAATATGACTAAAGGATGTTCTTTAGTTGTAAAGACTTGGGTGAATTTTTGAAATAATAAATTAAATCTATTTTCTGCGGCTGTTCCTGATAATTCTACTGCTGCTGGTTGTTTGCCAATAATTATTTCTAATTCGGGGATGACTTCAATAATTACTTGTCCATTTTCCCCAACAGCATCTAATATTTTATTTCTCCATTCCTGAATCTTTACATCACTTTCAGTCAACAATTGCCCCATTAAATCGCGGAAGGCTTGCACAAAAGCACTGAAGGGAATATTCCGTTGAAATTGGTCATACTTACCTTTAATAAAGTAGCCGCGTTGCCTGACAATGGGTTTATGTACTTCTTTTACAACTGCTGTTTTCCCAATTCCCGAAAACCCAGCTACTAGTATCATTTCGGTTGCGCCAAGGCTAACTCTATCAAAGGCTTCTAAAAGGGTTTGAACTTCGGTTTCTCTGCCATAGAGTTTATCAGGGATGATGAAGCGATCGCACAAATCTCTTTGTCTAATCTCAAAGCTTTGGATTTCGCCAATTTCTTTTAGTTGATTTAGACAGTTTTCTAAATCAAATTTCAATCCCAACGCACTCTGATATCTATCTTCAGCATTTTTCGCCATCAGTTTACTGACAACTTCTGAGATGACTGAAGGGATATCTGGATTAATTTCATGTATGAGTGTGGGAACTTTCGCAATATGAGAATGTACCAATTCCATCGCATCATGAGATTGGAATGGTAATTCTCCTGTTAATAGTTCATAGAAAGTCACACCCAGGGAATAAAAATCTGTGCGGTAGTCAATCCCGCGATTCATTCTCCCTGTTTGTTCAGGAGAGATATAAGCTAATGTTCCTTCCAATACATTTGGATTAACTAGGGTTTGGGTTTCTCTGGGTAATAATGATGCAATACTAAAGTCAATTAATTTAACTTGTTTAGTTTCGGGGTTAATTAATATATTGCTGGGTTTGATATCTTTATGAATAATTCGCTCATGGTAGAGTAAGTCTAGGATATCGCAGAGTGCGATCGCTAAAACTAAAAACTCCTCAATAGATGCAACATTTTGATTTTTGGCAAAATAATCCTTGAGGGAAATTCCCCCAAAGTCTTCCATGACTAACATATAGCCATTATGTAAGGGTTCGAGGCTATATGTTTGGATAATCAGAGATGAATTGAGGTTTTTCCCAATAGTGTATTGATTGCGAAATAATAACAATTCGCTAAAGCTGGGATAGGGGTTTTTCAGCAGTTTGATAACTACTGGTGTTGAGTCGCTTTCTCTGACTGCGCGATAAACTAGTGTTCGGGAGCCATCATAGAGTTGTTCGCTGATGCGATATCCGGGAATCTTCACAAGAGTGTCAATCATAATCACTAAATCTTCAAAATGTCTTGATTTAGTATTCCCAAAGGATCAACTTTCCTCTATGATGACGTAAAAATTTACACTGGCAGTTGGATGATAAATTCTGTCCCTTCACCTAGAGCAGAATTGACTGTGATTTTACCGCCGTGTTTTTCTTCGATAATTTGCTTTGCTATAGCTAATCCCAAGCCCGTACCTTTACCGACTCCCTTAGTAGTAAATAAATGGTCAAAGATGCGATTTGTCACATCTGCACTTATACCTTTGCCGTTATCTCGAATATGGATATAAACTTGATTGGCAGTGACATAAGTACGGATCGTAATTTCTTGGGGATGGGTTTGTAATTCCGCAAATGTGCGAGTTTGCGCCATCTCATCAAACATATCAATGGCATTAGCCAAGATATTCATAAATACTTGGTTTAACTGTCCAGGAAAGCATTCAATTTCTGGGATATGGCCATATTCTTGTTGAATATTGATGGCGGGGCGCTGTTCATTGGCTTTTAGGCGGTATTTTAAAATCATTAATGTGCTATCCAAACCATCATGAATGTTAGCTATGACTTTATTGACTGTATCGGCACGGGAGAAGGTACGCAGACTGTTGCTAATAGATTTAATGCGTTCCGTTGCTTCTGTCATGGAATGCAGCAACTTGGGTAAATCTTCGATTAAAAATTCCAAGTCGATATTTTGGGCGTTATTTTGAATTGGGGCAGCAGGTTCAGAATAATGTTGTTGATACAGTTCTAGATGTCCGATTAAATCTTGGGTGTATTCTTGGGCGTTACGGATACTACCGTAAAGAAAGCCAATGGGGTTATTAACTTCATGGGCAACCCCGGCGACTAAGTTACCCAAAGATGCCATTTTTTCATTTTGTACTATTTGGAGTTGGGATTGTTCCAACTGTTGGGCATATTCTTGGGCTTGGTGATAGAGGCGGGCATTTTCTAGGGAAATGGCGGCTTGAGTACACAAAAAGTTGAGAATCAAGATGCGATCGCTTGTAAACACCCCACTGCTAGACTGATTTTTTAAGTACAAAATCCCAATTAAATTGCCTTGATTGAGAATTGGTAAGCACAATACACTCTTTGGTTGGTGCAGAGTTAAATATTCACCAATGACAGGCAAATCAGTTTTGAGATTGTCAACTACTACGACTTCTTGGGTGTTTTTGACGTACTGTATCAGCTTGACTGGCAAATTAGGATTGTTCTCCAAAGGTTCCGCACAAAGTTCTGTGGTGTCGGTTGTGGCGATCGCCCTGACTTGCCAGATTCCCGCACGGTTGGGTAACATCAAGGCGCAGTGATCAGCACCAGAGTTTTGCAGAATAATTTGTGTTAATTGAGACAGCAAATCATCTAATTGAATGGTGCTGGAAAGACTTTGCGAGGCTTTGATAATAGCGGCAAAATCTAAAGCTAGATTCAAACTGGTGTTAGAAGAGGCAGTAGTGGCACTATGAAATGAAACATTAGAACTCGTCACAGCCGCCAGGGTTTCTAAGGGGTTGAGAGTTGCTGTAGCTTGCTGAAAAATGGGACGCAGTAAATTAGAGTAACGACTTTCTAAATCTTTGGTTTTGGCTTCTGCACCCCAATGGGCATAACCGTAGTAAGCTTCCTGCATATAAGTTGTGGCGATTTTTTCTTTACCCCAAGCGAGGTAAAACTTAGCAGCCAGTTCATAGGCGAGGGCTTGTTCTTGGAGGTAGCCGTTGGCTTGGGCGAGGGCGATCGCGCGATCGTACAAATCCCCGGCTTCATAATATTTGCCTAATACCCGATAAGTTTCTGCTTCTATTAGTTGAAACTTATGCAGATAATTCGCAGGGGCATGATCAGCCCATATCTGCATAGATTGTTGATTCTTGGCAACCTTCTCTAAATCTACAGTTGTTGTGAGAGTATCTGGGCTAGAATATTCTGACAATAAACTCAAAGATTGATAAAAGTTCTTCAGGGGAGTAATTAATAAACCCGCCGCCCCTTGTTCATATTCTTCAAATTTGCTGGCGTATTCTCTCGCAGTTTCAATATCACCAAACAAATAACAGAGTAAGAGTTTAGCAAGATAAACATAGCAAATACCGTTGACATTGCGACTTTGAATTAAGGCAGGTAAAGTCACAGTTTCATCAAAACTTGTACCAACCAGCGTCATCACGTTTTCGGCTTTGCCACGCAGATTAATCACTGTTTGTCGCCAAGTATTTGCCCAAATTAACGAAGCTTCTTGCTTAATATCTTCAATGAGCAGACAATATTTATCGGCTTCTGCTTCGGCAATTTCTAGATGTTCACCTGTCCAAAATAAAAATTGGCAATAGCAGTTGGCACAATAACCAACATATTCTAAATCACCATGTTCCAAACCACTGGCTAAACCAGATAAAAATACAGGTAATGTGGAACGTAAAGAATCTCGCCAATGTTTAATAAATAAAGCAAAAGTCAGATTTACTTTACTAGTTAATTCTTTGGCTTGCAATTGCTCTAAAATAGTAGTTGCCAGTTGCCCAAATTGATAGCCACGTTCAATTTCACCAGTCGCACATAAAAATAAGCCATATAAACTATAAGCGATGGCGGCTTGGGGAGAGTTACCACATCGAATGCAGATTTTCACCATTGTGAATATCTTTAAAGGTAACAATTGTGGTTTGGCTAAATACACAGATGCAAATAAACCTACTAAGATTCGCATTGCTGCCAATTGATCAGGTGCTTGGAGAATTGGTAAATTTGCGAGAGATTCGATGGGGCGATCGCCTAAAATAATTTTGAGTTGTTGGTGTTCGGCAATCATTGTCTCAAAATCACAATCTTCTGGGAAATCAACACCCAGTAAATTCAAAGCCTCCCTACCTGTATTGATAGCTTCTAGCAGTTGATTTTGGGCGGTGTAAGCTAAGATTTGAATTTCATAAACTTTGATTTTATCGAGTGGTTGACGCGCAGACAACAAAGTTTGATCAATGAAATATTTAGATTGGGCAAAATTAGTATTTAAATATTCTGATTCTGCTAAAGATTCATACATTTGCAGAGTCAGTTCATACTGATTTTGCCAGCAATTTTCGGTTAACAGTGTTAAACCTGTGTTTAAATAACTCACAGCCGCCGCGTAGGCGGTAGCTACTTTGGCTTTGTGTCCCGCCCGCAAGTTTAACTCGGCTAATTGTTCTCTTGGAGATAGTTCTGTAATTAATTCAATACCGATATTGAGTTGATTGACAATATCAAAAATTCGGTTGTCTAACTCTGATTCTAAGGTATTATTTAAAAGTAATGCCCCAATTTTGCGGTGAGTAGCTTGTTTTTGGCGGTCAGGAATGAGAGAATAAGCAGCTTGTTGGACGCGATCGTGTAAAAATTTATAAGTTAAATTCTCAATTTTGTGAGTGTTTTGATTGGCTTGTTCGTGGCTGAGATAAAATTTATAAACTTCACTTTGGGGCAGAATTAATCCTTCTTGTAAAGCTTTCCACAAGGCTGTTGCTGCTTCCATTTGTAATTGTTCGGAAACAATTGCTAAGGTAGCTAAATCAAAAGAATTACCAATGCAAGCAGCTAACTTGAGAACATTTTGAGTTTCATCAGGTAACTTTTGTAACTGCTGTGCCATAAACTCAACCACATCATCGGTGAGAGATAAGGCATTAATTTGAGCAATATCACATTCCCAATAGCCTTGTTCACGGTTAAATTTAATTTCCCCATCTTCGTGTAAGGCTTTGAGAAATTGGGTAATGAAAAAGGGATTACCTTTGGTTTTACGGATAATTAATTCTGTGAGAGGAAGCGATCGCTCAGTTGTACAATGCAGTGTATCGGCAATTAACTGATTGGTGTCACTCAAAGTCAAAGGCGCAAGGGTAATTGTATTTACAGTTCTACCAACTTGCTGGAGTTCCGCAACTGTTAAGATTAACGGGTGAGTTGGCGAAACTTCATTATCTCGATAAGCCCCCAACAATAACAGATAATTTTTATCTGCCATTAGCAGTTTAATTAATTGCAAAGATGCGGAATCTGCCCATTGCAAATCATCAATAAACATCACTAATGGATGTTCGGCGGTCGTAAAGACGGCAATAAATTTCTGAAATAATAAGTTAAATCTGTTTTGGGCGGCTGTTCCTGATAATTCTGGTGCAGGTGGTTGTTTACCAATGACTCTTTCGAGTTCTGGCATCACTTCAATTAAAACTTGTCCATTATCGCCCAAAGCCGCGAGAATCTGACTGCGCCATTGATTTAATTGGGTATCTGATTCTGATAATAACTGCCCAATCAAATCGCGCAAAGCTTGGACAAAAGCCAATAAGGGAATATTTCGGTTAAACTGATCAAATTTTCCTTTGATGAAGTAGCCTTGCTGGCGGGTGATGGGTTTATGCACTTCGTTGACGACGGCGGTTTTCCCAATTCCCGAAAATCCCGCAACCAGCATCATTTCAGATGTACCCTTGGCGACACGTTCAAAGGCTTGCAACAGGCTGATAACTTCGGCTTCACGTCCGTAGAGTTTTTCGGGGATGAGAAAGCGATCGCAAATATCCCGTTGTCCAATGGCAAAATTGGTAATTGTACCAGTATCTTGTAATTGCTGAGTGCAAGTTTCTAAATCATGCTTTAATCCCAAAGCACTTTGATATCTATCTTCGGCGTTTTTCGCCATTAATTTCAGCACAATATCTGCAATTACCTGGGGAATATCTATTTGATTACCCAAAATCAGAGTTTTGGCGATATGACAATGCACTAACTCCATTGGATCATCGCAGATAAACGGTAAAGTCCCCGTCAGCAGTTCATAAAAAGTCACACCCAAAGAATAAAAATCACTGCGGTAATCAATACCCCGGTTCATTCTCCCGGTTTGTTCTGGAGAAATATAAGCAAGTGTCCCTTCTAAAACATTGGGACTTTTGATTTCTTGAGTTTCTCGCGGTAATAAAGAAGCAATACTAAAGTCAATTAATTGTATCTGTTTGCTATGGGGATGAATCAGGATATTCGCAGGTTTAATATCCTTGTGGATTACACGGTGTTGATGTAAATCTTGGAGAATATTACTGAGTTGAATCGCGATCGCTAAAAATTCCGCTAAAGAAAGAGTCGTGGTTTTGATATATTCTCTTAGAGCGATCGCTCCCGTATCCGGCATCACTAATATATAACCATGCCCATAAGTTTCTAATGACAAGGGACGAATAACACCCGAAATTTGCAGATTTTTACTAATTGTGTATTGGTTCCGAAATTGCAATAACTCGTGAAAACTCGGATATTCGGAAGTGAGAAGTTTGATGACTACTGGCAGTTGATCAACTTGACGGATAGCACGATATACTATGGTTCTAGAACCTGCATACAATTGAGAACTAATTTGATATCCAGGAATGACGGGTGTCTGCAACTCAGTAGTCATTGATATATACCTCTAGTTTCTTTGGGTGGTTGCTTCTCTACATGGATGAAACCACGCGCAGCAAGTTTAGATAAACTTAGTATTCCCATTTGTGAGAGGTTTAATCACTAATAATTAGTTAAAGAGATTATGAATTACTGAATTTATTAATCAGACAATATGGTATTCCTATTTGAGATGTGAACAACACAGATCAGTGAATCCTTAGACAAGCTAGGTGTATCTTATGAGTGAAGTATTCACCAATTCTGTCTTCTGATTCCTTTTTATATAATCGGCAGGGAAATTATAAATTCTGTTCCCTCACCTAAAATCGAATTAACCGTAATTTTACCGCCGTGCTTTTCTTCGATAATTTGCCGCGCGATCGCTAATCCTAAGCCCGTACCTTTGCCGACTCCCTTGGTAGTAAATAAATGGTCAAATATTTTATGTTTTACCTCTGCACTCATTCCTTTACCATTATCAGCAATGGAGATTTTGACAAATTTATCTGCTATTGATGTGGTGATTGTAATTTGGTTAGGATGAGCTTGAATTTCTGCAAAACTCCGTCCGTGATTTGATTCATCTAAAGCATCAATGGCATTCGCCAAAATATTCATAAATACCTGATTTAATTGCCCAGGGAAACATTCAAGTTGAGGTAAATTAGCGTAATTAGTTACTACTTCAATCGCCGGACGTTGTTCGTTGGCTTTGAGACGATGTTTGAGAATTAAAATTGTACTATCAATGCCTTCGTGAAGATTAAATGGTACTTTGTAATCTCTGTCAGCACGGGAAAAAGTGCGTAGGGAAGTGCTGATATTTTTTAATCTGTCGCAAGCCATTGTCATAGAATCCAGCATTTTAGGCAAGTCTTCTATGGTATAATCCAAATCAATTTCTGCCTCGTGGTCGAGGATTTCTTCAGTTTTATCGGGTAAGGTTTCTTGATAGATTTTTAAGTGTTCGATAATATCGGCAAAGGTGGGTTTAGCTTGTTTGAGAGTAGCTGCAATAAAGCCCAAAGGATTATTCATTTCGTGGGCGACACCAGCGACTAAGTTACCCAAGGCTGACATTTTCTCAGTTTGCACCATTTGTAATTGGGCTTGTTGTAAGTCTTGTAATGCTTGTTCTAACTGTTGGGCATATTCCTGAGAACGTTGATAAAGTTGGGCATTTTCTAGGGAAATAGCAGCTTGGGCGCAAAGTAGGTTGAGTAGTTCAACGCGTTCGCTCGTAAACGCCCCCTTTGCTAAATTATTTTCTAGATATAAAATCCCCAGCAACTTACCTTGATTTAAAATCGGACTACACAAAATACTCTTTGGCTGTTGACGGATAATATAGGGGTCATTGGCGAAAGTGATATCTGCGATCGCATCCAATAAAACAACAGTTTGTTGGTTGTTTTTGACTTTGTAAATGAGTTTTTGGGGAATATCTTGGCTGTCTTCAATCGCAAGACTTTGCAAGACGACTGGGTTTGTTCCTTGGGTAATTGCACCTTGAATTAATAGATGGTTGTCTTGCAATAGCATTAACACGCATTTATCAGCCCCAGCAGTTTCAATCACGATGGAAAGCAACGATGCAAGTAGTTTTTCTAGTTCAATTTCCCCAGAGATAGTTTGAGAGGCTTTAAGAATTGCGGTTAAATCTAGGGTATCTGAGACACTGGTGCTAGAACTGGAAGAACGTGTAGATGTGACAGTCCCCAAAGTGAAGATAGTTTCGTTCGTAGAAAAAGCCGCACGAGTTTGCTGTAATATGGGTGCAAGTAGTTGGGGATAGCGTTTTTCTAAGTCGGCAACTTTGGCTTTTGCTCCCCAACGGGCATAACAATAGTAGGCTTGAATCATGTATTCTTGAGCTATACGCTGTTTGCCCCAATCTAGATAAAATTTAGCGGCTAGTTCGTTTGCTAGTGCTTCTTCTTGGAGGTAGTCGTTTTCTTGAGCCAATGAGATGGCACGATCGTAATAATCGCTCGCCTCTAAAGGATTACCAGAAATGTGCGCCATTTCAGCCGAAAGCAGTAGATATCGATGTAGAAAGTTCGCAGAACAAGTCTCGGACTGACGTTTTAAGAGTTGCTGTTGTTGTTGTAGAATGCCCCAATACTGGATTTTTGTCTCTGCGGTGACTGTAGGATACAAAGCAGCTAAGGAGAGCGGGTAGTAGAAGTGATATTGAATAATCGGGAAAAAATTTCCCGCCGCGCCCATCGTTTGCTCAATTTCTGCTGCTGAAGCGATCGCCTCAGTATAACGACCGTAGAGGTAGAGTAACTGAATCTTTAGTTGGTTATACCAGTTGATACAATATGTTACCTGCTTTTGTCGCCAAACTTCAATGTAGGGAGTTGTTCGATCTACTAACCCATCGTCCAACAAATCGGTAACTTCTGTTAAAGCTTGCAAATGCAGCAGAAATTCTCTCTGCAAGCTAAACATATACAGCATATTTTGATCGTTGACTCGCTCGACGTAGCTGTGATATTTCTCGGTTTCAGCGTATACTTCGTTGAGCGGGTCGCCTTTAATCAGATGAGTCCAAGTAATAAACACAACTGACCAAACACCATAGAGCAGATCGCCTATTTCCTGACAAATTCGGAATGATTCGTCATAAATCGGTAAATTTGTCTTAATATGTCTGCTATAAAGATTAATTGCATGACAAAAGTGATTGTTACTTTTGACAATAAACGGTAACGCCTCAAATTGACGATCAAGCGCAGAGGCCAATTGACCGAACTCATAAGCTTTTTGATACTCCCCTTGATTCACCAAACTAATCCCATAAAAACAGTAAGCAAAACCAGAACTTTCTGCTGCGCCATAGTTCAATGACAAATCCAACATGAGGAGGTTGGATAAAAAGCCAAGTTCCTCATTACCGATTAAGTAAGCAGCAGTACACATACCCAACAGTAATTTCATCTGGGCTTTTTGCAGCGTCGCGGTCATTTTTGCTTGTTCTAGCAAAGATGAAAGTTCGATTGTTGCTAATTTTGCTTGTACTTTTTCGAGTTGAGCTTGAATCTCAGTTGGCAGCGCAGTGCGATCGGGTACTGTAATACCTAACACTCTTAATCCTTCCTGTGCAGCTGCAAAACCTGCTGCCAAATTTTCACCCTGAACAATCCGCAGAGTTGACAAACTAGCATAAATCTCTGCTTTATGAATGTCATCTGGAGTATTCTGCAAAGCAATATCATATAACTTTTCTGCCTGAGCAAAATTGCTATTAAAATATTCACATTCTGCACAATCTCGATATAAATCAAAAGTAAGTTGATAGTGATTTTGCCAACTATCTATCGATAATAGTTTAATGCCTACTTCCAAATACTTAACGGCTGATTTATAAGCGGTTGAAGTTTTGGCTTTCTTGCCAGCCAATAAATTTAATTCAGCTAACTCATAGCATTCTGATGCCTGAATAATAATGTCAATACCTTTATTCAACTGATTGACAATATCAAAAATCTTGAGTTCTATGGCTGCAACATCTGTGTTTTTCCATAGCAGTTGACCGACTTGATAGTGAGTTGCTTGTTTTTGGTCATCGGGAATTAGAGAATAAGCGGCTTGTTGTACTCTGTCGTGTATAAATTTGTAATTAACAGTCTGTTGATTTGCCGATATACTTACAAGATTTTCTTGCCCAACATAAAACTTATAAACATCACCAATGGGTATAATCAACCCTTCTTGTAATGCTTTCCACAAACAAGCTGCTGTTTCAATTTGAGATTGTTCTGCAACAATTGCTAAAGTTGCTAAATCAAAAGAATTACCAATACAAGCTGCCAGTTTGATGATTTCTTGTGTTGAGGGCGGCAGTTTCTGCAATTGCCAACTCATAAAAGCTACAACATCATCTGTAACCGCTTGCGCCTTTACTTGGGAAATATCACATTCCCAACAACCTAATTCAAAATCAAATTGAATCAGTCTATCTTGATGTAATGCCTTGAGAAACTGGGTAGCGAAAAATGGATTACCTTGAGTTTTTTGATAGATTAATACAGAAAGATTCCATGCCAAAGCTTCTGAACATTTGAGTGTGTCAGCAACTAACTGATTCACTTGCACTTGACTGAGTGGTACTAAGTTAATTGTGTTAATTGTTGCTTGTGTCTTTTGGATTTCACCCAATGTCAACAATAATGGATGTCCTGAATGGACTTCGTTATCACGATATGCACCAATAATAAAAAGATACCCAATATCAGCCATTAATAGCTGCATTAATTTTAATGATGCGGAATCAGCCCATTGCAAATCATCGAGAAACATCACTAGGGGATGTTCAGGGGTTGTAAAGACTTGGGTGAATTTTTGAAATAATAAATTAAAGCGATTTTCGGCGGCGGCTCCTGATAATTTTTTAGCTGGTGCTTGTTTGCCAATAATGTTTTCTAATTCGGGAATGACTTCAATAATGACTTGTCCATTTTCCCCGACAGCCTCTACTATTTTATGTTTCCATTGCTGGATTTGTACATCGCTTTCGGTCAATAATTGCCCCATTAAATCGCGGAATGCTTGTACAAATGCCGAAAAGGGAATATTGCGTTGAAATTGGTCATATTTACCTTTAATAAAGTAGCCGCGTTGTCTAACAATTGGTTTATGTACTTCGTTAACAACGGCTGTTTTACCAATTCCTGAAAATCCAGCCACCAGCATCATTTCTGTTGCGCCTTGGCTGACTCTATCAAATGCTTCTAGGAGGGTTTGTACTTCGCCTTCTCTGCCATAGAGTTTATCAGGAATGATGAAGCGATCGCACAAATCCCGACTCGCAATTGCAAAACTCTGAATCTCACCAGTTTCTCTTAGTTGAGTTAAGCATTTTTCTAAATCAAATTTTAATCCTAATGCACTCTGATATCTATCTTCAGCATTTTTCGCCATCAACTTACTGACGATTTCTGAGATAACTGAGGGGATATCTCGATTAATTGCGTGTAATAATGGGGGAATTTTCGCAATGTGAGAATGTACCAATTCCATCGCATCATTAGATGAGAATGGTAACTCACCTGTGAGGAATTCATAAAAAGTCACACCCAAGGAATAAAAATCTGTGCGATAATCAATACCCCGGTTCATTCTCCCTGTCTGTTCGGGAGATATATAAGCGAGTGTGCCTTCTAATACGTTGGGGTTAACTAGGGTTTGGGTTTCTCTGGGTAGGAGTGATGCAATACTAAAGTCGATTAATTTGATTTGCTTGGTTTCAGGATTAATTAAGATATTGCTGGGTTTAATATCTTTATGAATAATTCGCTCGTGGTAGAGTAAGTTGAGAGTGTCGCAGAGTGCGATCGCTAAAATTAAAAACTCTTCTAAAGATGCAAGACCCTGATTTTTGCTGAAATAATCCTTGAGAGAAATTCCCCCAAAGTCTTCCATAACTAACATATAGCCATTATGTAAGGGTTCAAGGCTATAGGTTTGGATAATCAGAGGTGAGTTGAGATTTTTGCCAATAGTGTATTGATTGCGAAATAACAACAGTTCGCTAAAGCTGGGATAAGGATTTTTCAGCAGTTTTATGACTACTGGTATTGAGTCGCTTTCTCTGACTGCGCGGTAAACCAGCGTTCTCGAACCATTGTAGAGTTCTTCACTAATGCGATATCCGGGAATCTTCACAAGCGTGTCAATCATAATATCTAAATCTTGAAAATGTCTTGATTTAGTATTCCCAAACGCTCAACCTTACTCAATAGTAACGTAAAAATTTACACTGGCAGTTGGATGATAAATTCTGTCCCTTCCCCCAAAACAGAACTGACTGTGATTTGACCGCCGTGCTTTTCTTCGATAATTTGCCGCGCGATCGCTAATCCTAACCCAGTACCTTTACCGACTCCTTTGGTAGTAAATAAATGCTCAAAGATTTTCTCTTGTACTTCTGCACCCATACCTTTGCCATTATCTTGAATATGAATATAAACTTGATGGGCAACAACTTGAGTGCGGATGGTAATTTGTTGGGGATGAGTTTGTAATTCCGCAAATGTGTGCGTTTGGGCCATTTCATCAAACATATCAATAGCATTAGCCAAAACATTCATAAATACTTGGTTTAACTGACCCGGAAAACATTCAACTAAAGGAATATTGCCATAATTTGTTTGAACATCAATAGTAGGACGTTTGTCATTAGCTTTTAAGCGATATTTTAAAATTAATAAGGTACTATCTAAACCTTCGTGAATATTAGCCATGACTTTGCTATCGGTGTCAGCACGAGAGAACGTCCGCAGACTCATACTAATTGATTTAATGCGCTGCATGGCTTCCGTCATCGAATCTAGCAAATGAGGTAAATCTGCAACTAAAAAGTCTAAATCAATGTCTTCAGCATTTTCTTGAATTGCCTCAACAGGTTGGGCATAATATTGCTGATAAAGTTCTAAATGCCCAATTAAATCCTGCACATATTCTTGGGCATTGTTAATACTAGCATTGAGAAAACCAATGGGATTATTAACTTCATGGGCTACCCCCGCGACTAAATTACCCAAAGAAGCCATTTTTTCATTTTGTACCATCTGAATTTGGGCTTGTTTGAGTTCTTGTAAAGCTGTTTCTAATTCTTGGGATTTTTTATGAATTGCTGCTTCTGTTTTTTGGCGATCGCTAATATCTAAACCAATTGAAACTCCACCACAAACCTGACCATTAGCATCTAACATTGGGGCATTAAACCATTCACAAATAATCCGTCGACCATCTTTAGTAATATTTTCATTAATTGCGTGAGAACCACCATGTTCAGCTAAAATCGAAGCAGTCACATCATCTACATAAACATGATGTTCTTCCGGGATAATTATCCGCAAATTATTGCCGACAATTTCTGCTTGTGTATAGCCAAACAATTTTTCGGCGGCTGGATTACAATGTTGACATTCAAACTGAGTATTCCACTCGAAGATAGCGACTGGAGTTTGTTGAATGATGATTTGCAATCTTTGTTGAGATTTTTCTAAACGCTCAGATTTTTCTCGTTCTTGGGCGTGGAGGCGGGCGTTTTCTAGAGAAATCGCTGCTTGGGTGCAAAGAATTTCCAGAATGAGAATGCGATCGCGTGTAAATACTTCACTAGTATACTGGTTTCTTAAATATAAAACCCCAATCAAATTTCCTTGATTGAGTACTGGTAAACACAACACACTTTTTGGACGGTGGATATTTAAATATTCACTAATAACAGGCAAATCCGTTTGCAGATTATCAAATACGACAACTTCTTGAGTATTTTTGACATAATTGATCAGTTTAATTGGTAAATGATGATTATTTTCTAGAGGTTCAAAACAAACTTGGGTATTTTCAGGTGTGCCGATGGCTTTGAGATGCCAATTACCATCGCTATCAGGCAAGATTAAAGCACAGTAATCGCCACCAGAATTTTGCAAAATAATCTCTGTGAGTTTTTGTAACAGTTCATCTAAATCAATTGTGCTAGATAATGCTTGAGAAGCTTTGATGATGGCGGTAAAATCTAGGGCAGTATTAATACTAGAGCTAGAAGCTTGATTGACTTGTGTAGAAGAGTGAATTGAGAGATTCGGGACAAACAAATTTTCGATATTTTCCCAGATGTTGAGAGTAGGGTTAATCTGTTGAAGAATGGGACGTAACAAGTCAGGGTAGCGATATTCTAAATCTTCGGTTTTGGCGATCGCACCCCAACTGGCATAGTAATAGTAAGCGGTTTGCATATAAACTGAAGCAATTTTTTCTTTACCCCAGTCGAGGTAAAATTTAGCAGCGAGTTCGTTACTCAGTGCAGCTTCTTGGAGATATTCATTTTCAATTGCACCTGCGATCGCGCGATCGTAAAGGTCAATAGCTTCGCAAATATTACCAGATAGCCGCGCTATTTCTGCTGCTAATAAATTATATTTATGCAGAAAGTTTTCGGGACAATTATTTGCCCATATTTTAATCTGTTGTTGATGTTGAAGAATAATTTGCCAGTAAGATTTTTGTTCTTCGGGTGTTGCTTGGGGGTAAAGAGCAATGAGACTCAGAGGATAATAAAAGTGATATTGAATAATTGGGAAACTACTACCATTAGTAGTCAGAGTTTGTTGATTAGCGATCGCAGTTTTGACTGCATCAACATAATCACCATAAATATAAGATAGCTGAATTCTCAAAAAACAGTACCAATTGATGCCAGAAGGAAAATTATTTTTCCGCCAAATTTGAATACAGTTAATATCTTCACTGTCCCAATTTGCTAGTAATTCAGTGTGATGTATCCTCCCTTGTAGATGTGATAAAAATTGTTGCTGTTGGAGAAACCCCTGTAATATATTGATATCATTTACTTTTTCTACATAATCTGTATATTTCTCCATTTCAGTATGAATATCTACTAAACATTTGCCTTGAATTAACATCGTCCAAATCATGAACAAAACCGCCCAAACACCAAATACTAAATCTCCACATTCATTGCAAATATCAAATGAACGTTGATAGAGAGGTAAATTAGTTTTTAACGGTTTCATATAGGGATTAATCGTATGGCAAAATATATTAATATTTTGGGCAAGATATTGCGGATGATTGAACTTTTGATCAAGCTCTAGAGCTTGCTTGCCAAATTGATAGGCGGTTTGATATTCTCCTTGTTCAATCAGTGCCATTCCATAAAAGCAGTAACCAATACCAGAGTTTTCACAATTGCCATACTCAAAGGACGTATTGAGCATTAATAAGCGGATTAATTGATTGATTTGATGGCTACCTGTGAGATAAGTGATAGAACATAAAACACTTAAAAGCTTCATACAAGCTTTTTTATTAGGATCAGTCATTACAGGCAAATTCAGCAGATTATAATAAATCTCCGTTGCACGGAATGAGGCTAACTTATTTAATTCAATATCAATGGCAGATTGAATTGCTACGGATAGAGTTGGTAGACTCATTCCCAAGGTATCCAAAGCTTTTAAACCAGCCGTAATGGCAGCATTAAAATCTTCACCTTGGGTGATTTTTAGCATCATTATATCTGCATAAATATCAGCTTGATCGAAAATATTTTGTGAATGCCGTAAGGCAATGGCAAATAGTTCCTCAGACCCAGAAAATTCTCCTAGAAAATATTCACACTCTGCCTGTTCTTTGTACAGAGAAAATATAAATTGATAATTATTTTGCCAACTATCATCTGATAACACACTAAGTCCTGTTTGAAAATATTTTATAGCCGCTTTATAAGCAGTAGAAGTTTTAGCCTTTTTACCTGCTATGAAGTTTAATTGAGCAAATTCATCTTTCTCTAGTTGCTGAGTGATATAATTAATGCCGCGATACAGATGATTGACAATATCAAAAATTCTATTTTCCTGTTGCTCTAGCGGAGTATTGCATAATAATTGTTTTCCGATTTGATAATGGGTGATTTGCTTTTGGTCATCGGAAATAAGAGAATAGGCAGCTTGTTGAATGCGATCGTGTAGAAATTGATATGTAGGATTAATGCTATTTTCTACCTCATAACCACCAATCTCATCAGACTGTAATAACTGATAAACTTGGCTGTTAGGTAAAATAAACCCTGCTTGCAAAGCTTTCCATAATGCTTTTGCTGTCTCCTGTGGCGATAATTCTGAGATCAGCATTAAGGTTGCTAAATCAAAAGTGTTACCAATACAAGCAGCTAACTTCAACACTTTTTGCGTGACATCTGGCAATTTCTGTAATTGCAACGCCATGAACTGGACTATATCATCAGTGAGTGATAGTGTATTGACTTGGACAAGATCACACTCCCAAAAGCGGCGATCGCGATTAAAGGTAATATATTTTTCTTCATGTAATGCTTTGAGAAACTGAGTGGTAAAAAAAGGATTACCTTGAGTTTTGCGGTTGATTAATTCTGTAAGTGGTTTAGCCAGTTCTAAAGAGCAGTTTAATGTGTCTGCCAGCAAATGATTAATATCATCAACTGCTAAAGGTTTCAGGGTGATTTTATTAATCCTTGCCTGTGTTTTGTTGAGTTCTTCCAGCAATAACAGTAATGGGTGAGTTGCTGATATTTCATTATCTCGATATGCACCTAACACCAACAGATAATGACTTGTTTTGATTAGGGTTTTAATCAACTCCAAAGAAGCTAAATCTGCCCACTGTAAATCATCTAAAAATATTACTAAAGGATGCTCGGCAATGGTAAATATATTAATAAACTTTTGAAATAACAAATTAAACCGATTTTGTGCCGCACTAGCGGCTAACTCTGCTACAGGTGGTTGTTGACCAATAATTAATTCTAATTCGGGTATTACGTCAATCAAAACTTGAGCATTATCGCCTAAAACTGCCAAAATTTTTGCTTGCCATCGCTGAAGTTTGATGTCAGATTCTGATAGTAACTGTCCCATCAAGTCGCGGCAGGCTTGCACAAAACCACCCAAGGGAATGTTACGACTAAATTGGTCAAATTTCCCTTTAATAAAATAGCCTCGTTGTTGGAGAATTGGTTTATGCACTTCATTGATCACGGCGGTTTTACCAATCCCGGAAAAACCAGCAACTAGCGTTAATTCTGCCGTACCTGCTGATACACGTTTAAAAGAGCTTAATAATGCGCCAACTTCGGCTTTTCGTCCATAGAGTTTTTCGGGAATGAGGAAGCGATCGCAAATATCCCACTCACCAATTGTAAAATAGTCTAATCTACCAGTTAATTGATATTCTGTCAGACATTTTTCTAAATCAAATTTTAAACCTAAAGCTGTTTGATAACGGTCTTCAGCATTTTTCGCCATCAATTTCATCACAATCTCGGCAATGACTTGGGGGATTTTTGCATTGTTCAATTCATCTGGTTGTTTAGCAATATGACAATGCACTAACTCCATTGGATCATCACAGATAAAAGGTAAATTCCCTGTGAGTAATTCATAAAATGTCACACCCAAAGAATAAAAATCACTGCGGTAATCAATACCTCGATTCATTCTCCCCGTTTGTTCAGGAGAAATATAAGCAAGTGTCCCTTCTAAGACATTCGGATTTTTAATTTCTTGGGTTTCTTTAGGCAGTAATGAAGCAATACTAAAATCAATAAGCTGAATTTGTTTGGTTTGGGGATGAATTAAAATATTGGCAGGTTTAATATCTTTGTGAATAACGCGATTTTGGTGTAAATCGTGGATAATTTGCGTTAATTGGAGAGCAATCTCTAAAAATTCTCCTATACTGATATATTTGGTTTTGGCATACTCTCTTAAAGCAATTCCCCCAGTATCCGCCATGACCAAGATATAACTATTTTTATAAGTTTCTAAAGCTAAGGGATGAATAATTCCCGGAATATCAATATTTTTACTAATATTATATTGATGGCGAAATTGCAATAATTCTTGTAAGGTTGGATGTTCGGAAGTTAAAACTTTAATTACTACTGGCATCTGATCAAATTGACGCATAGCTCGATATACTATGCTGCGAGAACCTGCATATAGTAATTCGCTAATTTGATATCCAGGAATCAGAGGAATGCAATATTCAGTAGTCATGTATGTACGCCTTTATTTCAGTTAGCGTTTGCCTATCTAGATAGATAAAGCTGAAACATCAAAATTTATTATTCCCTTGCCGTTCATATCAAATAACACAAATACTGAAAATTAGTATATTTTCAGGCATCTTTACATAGATTTTATAGGGATTTTCAGAGCTATGGTAGTATGCCCTTAAAGCAGTGATAAACCAAGCATTATTTAGTAATATTGAAAATATCAGGTTTCTCAGAATTGGTGTGGGGGTTGTTTCATACCTAAACCCCCAATACGGTTCGGATAAGAAACTTACTTGTGTAGGCAAGCAAGGGTGCAGAGGTGAAAGGGGGAACGAAGGTACGCTCTCCCCTGCACCTGAAGCTCCTCCGCCCCCCTGCTCACCTCAACATTTCCAGCAAGTTGCTAAAACACCACTCCTACGCCTGTAAAATCCCGCGTCCATTTTCGGCAAATTCATCAATGGTTTGCACTGACAATTCGTGATTTGTCATCGACTGCAACATTGCTAAGGGTAAGGTGAGATGGTGAGCGCCAGCTTGTAGGGATGCGACGGCTTCTTGGGGAGATTTGATGCTGGCTGCCATAATTTCTGTGTTGCTTCCCTTTAAAACACTTGCCATTTCCCGGACTAATGCCACCCCATCACCTAATAGTCTAGTGGCTCGATTGACATAGGCGATCGCATATTTTGCCCCAGCTTCTTGAGAGACTGCGGCTTGGGCTGCACTGTATATAGCTGTGACTGCACAGGGAATTTCTGGTGCTAGTTCAGCCACCACCTGAAAACCAACTAACGACGCGGGAATTTTTAAGACTGTTTGCTGTCCAATTAACTCAAAGGCGGCTCTGCCTTCTGCTACCATTTCTTCAAATTCAGCAGCCATCAATTGATAAAACACTGGCCCTGTAGTTAATTGTGCCAGTTGTTTTAACGTCGTCTCAACCGGTAACGGGCTTTTGGCTAATAATGTTGGGTTAGTAGTGATGCCTTTTACCCAACCTAACTTTTTAGCAGCTTCTGCTTCGGCTGCGATCGCTGAGTCCAAAAATAAGGTCACTGAATTATTTTCCTTAAAGTCCCATCGCTGGCATCATACCAATTTTAGCTTGATAATTTCAGTCTTTTTTGGCTGATTATAATTCCAGAGTCAAAATTCTGGCTACAGAATTTTGGAAAAAGCAGCATAAATTTTAGTAATTTATGATTGCTAACTCTATAAATATATAGATTTATTACTATTTGAATGGAATATAGCAGAAGGCAGGAGGGAAAGTCTTACTATTCCTGTCACTCAAGCTGTGAAATTGTCCTAACATCTCTGACTACTGTTAAGAATGGGTGTGAGGATTTTGAACACTTACACCATTTGGCTGATACTAACTGCAAAGCCCTGACACCCTTACAAGAGACAAAATTGATAAACTAAGGTTTGATTTGCCAAACTTTAACAGATTTATCACCACTACCACTATATAAAGTCTGACCATCACTACTCAAGGCAAGTCCATAAATGCCGCCGCCATGTCCAATCAACTCCAAGACTGATTTTCCAGTGATGATATCACGCACTATAATTGATCTACCTAAACCGCCACTAACAAATGTCTTGCTATCGGGACTGATAACTAAGGCATCAATACTTGAACCCAACGAAAAATTATGAATTAACTTTCCTGTGTTCAAGTTCCAAGCTTTGAAACTTTTGCCATCTGTAGTCCTAACCCCAGCAGATTGAAAACTATCATCATAGCCACCACTCAGTAGCATTTTCCCATCATTGCTAACAGCAAGAGTAATTGGAGATGATGCTTTTTCTGAACCAGTAATCAGTTCTTCTTTTTTAGGTAGGGGTGGGGTAAAACTGCGTAATTCTTTACCTGTTAGCATATTCCAAACTCGAATTTTACCACCGGTTTCACCACCACTATAGAGAGTTTTCCCGTCACGACTAATCGCAAGTGCTGTTGCTTCTACTTTCAAGATACGATCAATTTTGCGAGTTTTGAGATTCCGAAATTTGATGGTTGTATCGCCACTACCACTAATTAAAGTTTGTCCATCTGGGGTCAATAACATGGCTCTCACCCCTGTTTTTTCGCCAATTGTGCGAATTTGCTCGCCTGTTTGCGTATTCCAAAATTTGATAGTGTTATCGAAACTAGTACTAATCAAAGTTTGAGCGTCTGGAGTAATTACTATTGATTTAATCTGCTCTTTATGCCCAGTTAAAGTCCGAAGTAATGCACCTGTCTTGGGATTCCAAAGCTTGATTGTTTTATCATCGCTACCACTAGCAAGAAGTTGACCATTGGGTGCAAGAGCTAATGCCCGAACAGGTTCAGTATGTCCTGATAAAGTTAATTTTAAACGCTGCGGTTTATCAGCCTTTGTAGCAACAGAAGATGTATCTGCTACAACTTGCAGGCTTGTAACCATACTCAAGGGTATAGATAAGAAAAAGCCAAGTAATGTTAAGGTTTTAAATACAAAAGGTAGTTGCATAGTGATACAGTAATCCTATTCGATTATTACTTCTATCTTTAAAGTATAGGAAAACACCTGTATTTGTATGACTTATTTCATATTTATGTAACACTTATTTTTAAAAGTACTGTCTTTAATATCTATACTATGAAAAACGATCAATGGCAGACACTCAAACAAAAACTGACTGATGAAGCAGACTTATCCAATATCTGGGTATTTTATATGGATAATTTTGCAGATCATCCAGAATTTACTGATTTGGGTGAGCCTGCTTATAATCAATACCTCGATAATGTTATTAGCAAAACTTGTCAGCAAATGTTTGGCAGAGAAATCAAGATTACTGACCTTTTCTTAATTTATATTGCCGAACATCATTTATTTCATGGAGCTTTCTTTGTTGAACGGCGGATTGGAGGTGTGATTTATTTCGAGGATATCAAAGTAGGGTTAATTGCAGTCTCGGCAGATTATCCACCTACGGATATGGTTAAATATTCTCGTTTTTCTGAAGTACTGCAATTACCCAAACCTAATCGCAATGATCTCAATTAAATAAAACCCTCAGAGGATGTTTGGAAAGTCATGAAAGATACTAAAAACCCCTCTCCAAACCTCTCCCCGCTTCGGGGAGAGGCTTTGAGTCTTGCGCCCTTTCCCTCGTAGGGAAGGGGTTGGGGGTTAGGTTTAAAAGAAAGTTACACAGGACGTTAATTAGGTTTTGATTAATAAAAACTACCAGACTTGCGATGTTCAATCGCGGTTATGCCATCATTAGTTAACATTTCACCTTTATCTACAACAGCATAAATCAGCCATCGATCGCCACATTCGAGTTGATTTTGGACTGTGCATTCTAAATAGGCTAATGCGTCATCAAGAACCAAACAACCATTAGTAGCAGTTTGGGTAGAAAGATTCGCAAATGGGTTATCGCCGGAAGTGCTTTGGCGGGAAAAATAGCGGCGCACATTTCTACCTTCTTTGAGAATATTTAACACAAATTTATCACCGGGATGACGCATTAAGTCAGCATTTTGTTCTGGAGAAATGGCAATCATAATTCCGGGTGGGTTAAAGGTGGCTTGTGATACCCAAGAAGTTAAAATTCCTTTGTGACTGTTTTGGTCACGAGTTGTTACAACGCACAAAGACCCAATTATTCTCCCGACGGCTTGTTCTGTGCGGTCTACTTGTGCTTCTGTAACGGCTTGGCGGGGAACACGCAGTTTTTTGGTTTTTTTCAAGGTTTGAGCAAAAGTAGCACCTGCATCTTTACACTGTTGCAGAGTCTCAGCCGTGGGACTAAAGCGCACTCTAATGGTTTCAAAACCTAAGCGATAATTTGCATCTGTGAGTTTGCTTTCTAATAAATCAATGGCTTCACCACTCCAACCGTAGGAACCAAAGACACCTGCTAATTTTGTTTTGGTGGCTGTTGATAAAATTATCCCCAAGGCTGTTTGAATTTGGGTGGGTGCATGACCGCCTAAAGTGGGGGAACCGATAATAAAGCCGTCGCAGGCTTCGATAATGCGAGTAATTTCGGCTGTGTCTACTAGTTCGCAGTCAATTGATTCTACATTAATGCCGTTTTGAATTAATCCTTGAGCGATCGCATTCGCTACAATTGCCGTATTCCCATAAGCGGAAGCATATAATAAGGCAACGCTAAATTCCTGAGCTTTCTGCCCTTGACACCATTGGCGGTAATCATAAGTAAAGCGGCTCAAACTGTAACGCACAACCGGGCCATGTGCTGGTGCATAATATCTTGCACCTAATGTAGCCAATTTATCTAAAGCAACTTCGACTTGTTTAGCTTGGGGTGCATGAAGACATTCAAAATAGTAACGGCGTTCTGCGTCTAATTTTTTCCAGTCTTCGTCAAAAAAGGTGTCTTCGCAGATATGTGCGCCAAAAAATTTGTCTGTATACAGAATTTTACTGGCAGAATCATAAGTACAGAGTCCATCTGCCCAACGGGGAGTCGGTACAGTCACGAATGACAACAAATGGCCTTGTCCCAAATCTAAAGTATCTTCTGAACGTACTGCTTGAATGTGTGACTCTAATTCGGGAAAGGTGGATTTTAAAGCATTAACCGCCGGACGAGAACAAATTATTGTTGCTTGTGGTGCATGAGATAGCAATACTTTCAGGGTAGCGCGGCGGTTGGGGTTGACGTGGTGGAGAATGATGTAATCTAAGGTTGCTAAATCTAAATGTTGTGTTAATTCGTGAATGTAGATTTCGGTAAACGATTCACCAGGCGGGTCAATTACAGCTTTTTTATCAGCTTGAATTAGATAAGAGTTGGCTGTAGTGCCTTTTTGGCGGGAATATTCAACCTCAAATTTTAGTCTGTCCCATGTGCGCGATCGCAAAATAATTGTATTTTGTCCAATTTCAGCAACCTGGACATCTCTAGGACGGCTGGGTGTGATAGTAGCAGTAGACATAATAACCTCTTAAAAAAAGTCTGGAGTCTGAAAATTTATCTTTTAAAGTTTTTAGTACAGCATGGTGTAAATGAATTTACTATTTACAACAAACCCTTTTTCTTGCCTTTTTCCTTTTTATTTGTGCATTTGTTTGTAGCGTTGTGATACTTGTTGTTCTGGATCAATGCCTTCAAAGGTTGGGGGTAGCCAAACTCGCAAGACTAATAATATTCCTAGAACTAATAAGAATGCACAAGTCGCTAAAACTTGAGTCCAATTAGTTTCAAGTACGCCTTTAACAATCACTTCTCGCAAGGCAGAAACAATCGAAACTTCTACTGCTACCCCAATAGATATGCGTTGTTCTTGTAAGTAAATAATCAGCAGTCGGAACAACTCAACCAAAATCAGCAGAAATAAAATATCGGCGGTAACAACTTGGAAATTCAGAGGGGGAAGTAAGGAGAGAAACATATCTCTTACCTGAATCACCATGAAGCTAAATAAGCCAATACATAGAGAAATTACAATTACATCTTGAATAAGTTCTAGACTGCGAACAATGCGACCCCGATTGAGTTCGTAGGTAGTAATTGGGTTATTATCAACAGGCTTATACATGACTTCTTTTGTGGAGTGGGTATTAATTAAGTAAAAAGGTAAAAGAATCTTTTCTTTATACTTTTGCCTTTTACCTTTTTACTTTTGACTTGATTTAGTAGTGATTACCAATTTTGCGGTGATGAACGGCGGTGAGTCCGTTGATGTTTGCGACTCTTCCAGTTTTCACAGTGCTGTAAATCACCCAATGATCACCACAATCCATGCGGCTGGTGATTTCACATTCCATGTAAGCTAAAGCGTCAGCCAGAATTGGACAATCATTAGCCGCAGGATAGGTTTTCACGCCAGCAAAGCGATCGCCACCAGGAGGGAAACGCTTGAGGAAGTGTTTCATATAGCCTTGGTACTTCCCTTCTTCCAGGACGTTTAACACAAAGCGATCGCCTACGTGCATTAAGGATTCAATGGCGCGTTCTTTCGCCACAGCAATAGCTACACCAAACGGACTGGCGCTGGCTTGTGTCACCCAAGACGCAAACATGGCGCTTTGAATTTCTGCTTTTTTGGCGGTGATGATATATAAGCCTGTGCTAATGCGTCCGAGAGCTTTTTCTAAATCAGTGTTGATGGATTTGATTTGTTTGATGGCGCGATCGCGGTTTAACCAAAGTCCGATATCTGTTCCCGCTTCATCACACAATTGTTCTGTCACTCTGGTGGGAGTTTCTTTAATTAAAATTGGTGGAAAAGCTTCAGTTAAGCCAATTTCTTGAAACTTGTTACGCAATGGATAAACTGGTTCATCTTCCCCACCACCCGACTCAAATAAACCAATTGCTTGTTTATGATGAGCCGCAGCTAATATTGTACTCAATGCTGTTTGGGCAAGTGTAGCAGATTGGGGTGGCATTCCAATGACTAAACCCGCAGCTTGTGAAACTAATTCCCGAATTTCTTGCGGTTCAGTGTTATTCAGAGGAATTAACTCAACTACTACTCCAGTTCTGGTAATGCCATGTGCAATGTAACGTGCGATCGTTTCGCTATCACCGTAATCTTCTGTGTAGCATAAAGCAACAAATTGCTCAGTTTTCGTTTGTTCTAAGCTCCAATTTTGATAGCGGTCTAGCCATTCAGAAATGTGATGCTTTAATAATGGCCCGTGACCTGTGGCAATTGTAAATATTTCTAATTTTTCAATGCGTTTTAATGCTGCCAAAACTGAGCGAGCATTTGGCCCCATTAAGCAATCATAGTAATAATGAAAATCTTCTTCAATGATTGCTAAATTTTCATCAAAGGTATGGTCATCACAGTAGTGCATTCCAAACACATCACAGGTAAAGAGAATACCTGTTTTGTGGTCATAAGTAAAGATTGTATCCGGCCAATGCAAGTTAGGCGCTGAGATAAATTCTAATTCATGACCATTACCTAAATCTAAGCGATCGCCACTTTTAACCGTAATCGATTTAAATGGCTGGTGAACCATATTCTCTAAAAATTGAATCGCCACCTTTGCACCCACAACCGTAATATCTGGTGCTAATTGCAAGATATCTCTGACTAGTCCACTATGGTCGGGTTCTGTGTGACTAATAACTAAATAATCTATCTTGGTTGGCTCAATTAATCCCGTTAATATTTCTAGATACAGTTGCTCAAATTTGCGATGAGAAGTATCAACTAAAGCAATTTTTTCACCTTGAATTAAAAAAGAATTATATGTTGTTCCGTTGCGTAAACCAAATTCAACATCAAAACGTTCTCTATCCCAATCAAGGCAACGAATTGCAGTAGTTTGAGTGGCTATTTTAATAGTTTGGATAGTTAAACGTGATGGATTAGCAAGAATTGAAGTATTTTCTGTAAGTGCAACCATTGGGTTTCTCCAAAAATCAATTTATCTGGAGTGAATCTGCTTACTATTATGTTGGACTGTTATCTTCAATTAGTAAAATGCCAATTTCTAAAGACACTCATTAGTAAGTTTTATTCATGGCTCAATTTTGTTTACCATTGATTTATATCAATGTGTATCATTAGTTTTGAATGAAAAAATACCCAACTTCTGATAGAAGTAAGGTATTTAATATAGGAATCCAATTCGATTTCTGAAAAAATCTCAGTATGTGTAGTGGACTGTCTAGACTAAAATAGTGCATTATAAAGTATAAAATTAACCGCAGATGAACGCGGATAAACGCGGATAAAATAGGTTTTTTAATGCAACATTTAAGGCTAGACACGCAAGTAGGGTGTGTTAGGCGTAAGCCGTAACGCACCGAAAACTTTGCGGTAGATGCCGTACTCTCGCCGAGAACACATCCTACGTACATTTCAGAAATCAAATATTAGTCCCATAGCATTAAAACTTACGCAGACTCTACGATTTCTTGGCGACTTGGCGGTTTAATAAAATTAAAGTAGCGCCTCGACTTACCTCGACTTCTCCTGACGGAGACGCTGCGCGATCGCTCGGTAGCTGCTCACGTCGCGCACCCAATACAACTTTAGCTCCTTTGCTGGCAAGCAATTTCGCACTTGCTTCACCAATCCCTGATGATGCGCCAGTAATAATTACAACTTTGTCTTTAATCATCTTCTTCCTTTTTTTATTGCTTTTTTAAATGGGGGAGTGTGTCAACTGCTGAGATGCTGATGGAAAAAGGATGTAAGTTTTTCCCACGGAATCAGATTTACTCGGTCATACAAATCGACGTGTCCCGCGTTGGGAACGATGTAAAGATCCTTTGGCTCGGCGGCGCGTTTGTAAGCATCTTCGCTGAACTCCCTGGAATGTGCATCTGCCCCCGTGATGAACAGCATAGGACGAGGCGAAATCGTCTCAATGTCGTTGAACGGGTAGAAATTCATGAATTTGACGTTGCTGGTAAGTGTCGGGTGAGTTGTCAGTTTCGGGGATGAACCTTTGGGGGTGTACTCGCCTCTGGGAGTGCGGTAGAAGTCATAAAACTCACGCTCAATAGGGGTGGAGTTCTCATTCAGTTCATGTACAGTTCCGCTTGTATATTTGGTTTCGCCGCCCGTAAACTCCGTATAGCGTTGTTCCGCCGCCTGTGCGATCGCTTTCTTTCTCTGTTCGAGGGTTGTAGAATTTCTCAAACCGTTACGGTTGGCTGCACCCATATCGTACATACTGACCGTTGCAATGGCCTTCAAGCGCGGGTCGATTTTGGCAGCACTGATGGCAAAACTCCCGCTACCGCAAATCCCCAGCACGCCGATTCTGTTCCTGTCAACGAATGACTGAGTACCTAGAAAATCTACCGCCGCACTGAAATCTTCGGCATAAATATCCGGCGAAACAACGTTGCGGGGCTGCCCTTCACTCTCGCCCCAGAAGGACAAATCGAGGGACAAGGTGACGAATCCTTGTTCAGCTAATTTTTGGGCATACAGGTTTGCACTTTGTTCTTTGACTGCGCCCATTGGGTGTCCGACAATGATTGCGGAATTCTTAGTGTTCCGATTCAAGGCTTTGGGAATGAAGAGATTTCCCGCAACCTTCATGTTGTATTGGTTTTTGAAAGTAACTTTCTGCATAGTTACCTTGTCGCTCTTGTAGAAGTTGTCCGCCCCCTCGACGATAGTGGACTGCTTTACGGATGCTTGGGAAATTTTATGGGAGACTTGTGTTTTGTCGAGGGAAAATGCCACCGTTGCGTAGATTGCACCAATCAAGACGGTTGGTATGAGAACGAGGTATTTCATTGAGTTCTCCATATATGTGGGTACGAGGCGAAATGTTCTGAGTTGCAGAACCCAGCAGATTTATTTATTGCGATCGCCCAAGCTCGATTGTCACTTTTACAGAGCCAGAGACATTAAATGCGTCGATGTCACCATCCATTTTTCCGAGGATAATTAGTCCGTTGGCGTATCCAGAATCTTGATAAAACATCGCCAAATTCCCCCAAGGAGCGTAATAAGCAATATCTCCAACAGCCGGATCACTGCCTGGGGGTGCATCTTCTGTAGATAATTTTCTTGACAGATAACTGATTTTTTCGGTTTTCGCGTAATCTTCCAAAGTCAGCGTTAATGGCAGTAGGGAAACAAAATCTTGAGTGGTTTTGCTGTTGATCAAAGTAGCTGTAATTACTTTGTCTTTAACCTTGATGTTGATCTTCATACTGTCTGCCTGCTTGGTTGATATTTCAGTCGGCATCTTTGATGAGGCACTGCTAGTCATACTGTTATCGGCACGACAGGCTGAGTAACTCAGGGACATCACCAGGGCGAGAACCAAAATCAGCATTTTCTGTTGGTAGTTTTTCCCCTTGATGGGAAACCATTTCAAAAGCATTCAGATACTCCTCCATACTGCTGATCCCAATCGTAGAGATTCAACATTTATTGCCTCCTCTATGACAGTGGAGATGAGATTATTTAAAAAACAAGATGAGCCTTGCCAGTAAAAAGTCTATTGCCCCATAAAAACTGAGTTTTATCTTGAATAAAAATCTAGAATGTTGACAAAAAGTCGGAATCGTTTTTCATTGCTTTAGCTTTATTGTAAGAATCCTCAAAGGCAAGCAATAGAACAATCGTCTAAAATCGTTGTACAATTCTGCAAACTTAGAAATGAACGCTGCCAAAACTAGAGAAAAGTCTGATCTAGATTTAATCAACGACTCCCAGGCAAAGCGTGAGGCAGATAGAGCGCAAGCCAACAGAGACGAACTGACTGAGCGGATTGCCCAGGCTATTCATCAGGATGGGATGATTGAGCCACTGACAGGATTGCACTTCAAACGCTCCTCCGCCCCTGGGGAATGTACTCATGGTCTTTCTGTTCCTGCCTTTTGTGTAATTGCCCAAGGCAGTAAAGAAGTGCTTTTGGGGTGCGATCGCTATTTATATGACCCGATACATTATCTGCTGGCTACGGTGGAACTGCCGATTGTCAGTCAAATTCTGGAAGCATCCAAGGAAAAACCGCACCTGAGCCTCCGCCTCGACCTCGACCCCACTCTCGTTAGCTCAGTTATGGTTGAGGCTGGGTATGGCTCATCTCGTAGCCGTGCTGATGTGAAAGCGATCGATGTCAGTCCATTGGATGCAAATCTGTTGGACGCTGTGGTGCGGCTTGTCAGACTTTTAGATTCCCCAGCTGAAGCTCATGTTCTTGCACCACTGATTAAGCGGGAAATCGTTTATCGGCTCCTGATGGGCGAACAAGGTAATAGGCTCCGTCATATTGCTGTTCTGGGAGGCTACACCCACAACATCGCCAGAGCCGTCGAGCGACTTCGTAAAGACTTTAAGGAGCCGATCAAGATTGAAAGCATCGCACGAGATTTGGGAATGAGTGTTTCCGGCTTTCACCATCACTTCAAGGCTGTCACCGCTATGAGTCCCTTGCAGTTCCAGAAGCAACTACGACTCCAAGAGGCTCGCCGTCTAATGCTGGCGGAAAACCTAGACGCTACCAGTGCAGCTTACCTTGTGGGTTATGATGATGCGTCGCACTTCAACCGGGAGTATAAGCGGCTGTTTGGCGCACCACCAATGCGCGATGTGGAGCGATTGCGAGAAACTGTGAGGGAGAATGTTAGTTCAACAAGGCAAAAGTAAAAAGAAAGAACATTAATACCACAAGCTTTTTAGCAATTTCTTATGGTCTGTTTATTTACGCCGACCTGTACTAGTGAAATACAACTTCCTCAAGATACCCGCCATCTTGCCAGAAATCATTAAAACATTTAAATGTTCTTGTGTCTTATAGTTCTTCATGTCCTCAATCTTTCTTCCTCCACCGACACAACAAATTCATAGCGATATCATCGAAAGTGCTGGTGTGGAAATATCGGTACTACGTCTTGATATGATGCACCCTTGGGTTAACGGTAATAAGTGGTATAAGCTGAAATACAACTTGTTAGAGGCAAAAGCCAGAAATTTCACCACACTGTTAACATTTGGCGGTGCTTATTCAAATCACATTTTTGCCACCGCCGCCGCAGGTAAGTTATTTGGTTTGCAGACAATCGGTGTCATTCGCGGTGAAGAAACGCTACCACTAAATCCGACGTTGAGTTTTGCTGTAGAACAGGGGATGCAGCTTGTCTACATGAGTCGCAATAGTTATAAACAACGCAATTCTTCAGAATTACAAGCAGAACTCCAAGAACGTTACGGTGAAGTGTTTATTATTCCTGAAGGTGGATGTAATTTAAATGGTGTGCTTGGCTGTACAGAAATTCTCCAACAAGCAAAAAATTTTGATATTGTTTGCGTTGCTTGTGGGACGGGTACTACTTTTGCCGGGATTTTACTTTCTCTCACTCCACAACAAAAAGCAATTGCTTTTCCTGTTCTCAAAAATGGTGGATTTCTGCAACAAGAAATCGAAATGCTATTGCAGAATTATCTGGCGGCTGATTTACCGATATCAAATAAATCTGTGGGTGCGTGGGAATTAATTTGTGATTATCACTTCGGCGGTTATGCCAAAGTTAACGATGAATTACTAAAGTTTAGCAAACAATTTCAGCAAATCCACGGTATACCTTTAGATTATGTATACACTGCCAAGATGTTTTATGGCGTGATGGATTTATTACAACAGGGGTTTTTTAGTAAAGGCGATCGCATTCTCCTAATTCACACTGGTGGTTTACAAGGCAATTTAGGTATACAAAAAAGATTGAGCCAGTAGTGTGGGCAAATATTTGCCCACACTACAAATTTAATTGATGCCTTTGAGTTTGCGAGTGCTATCAACTAAACTTTGAGCAAAATCATCAAATCTTTGGGAAAGTTTTTCATCTAATAACTTACCTTCTGGGTTAAAAGCACCCCAGGCTTGGCCGATGGCGATTTGTTCTGGAATCACCCAACCATGTACCCAGCGCACAATTATCCGTAAATCATTCAGGGCGTTGCTATTAGATTGACCTCCCAAAACGCTAATAAGTCCTGTGACTTTTCCTGATAGTTCTTCAAAACTCATTAAATCTAGAGCGTTTTTCAATACGCCACTCACGCCGCCGTGATACTCTGGTGTTGCCAAAATCAATCCATCTGCACCACTGACACTATCACGCAAGCGTTTAACATCAGGATATTCGGGATATTCTTTTTCACCGTTGCAAAATGGTAGCTGTAATTGTCGCAAATCCAAAATTTCTACATCTGCACCTATGGCTTGTAATCTTTGGGCTGCAACTTCTAAGGCCAACTGTGTATAGGATTTAGGTCTTAAACTACCACCAATGCCAACAATTTTTACCATAATTTCCTCATCTATTACAAATAAGAAGTCTGAAGTCTGAAATGAAGAAAGAGTTTATAGGCTTTTAGCAATTTATATAGGCTGCTATATTCCCGACTTCTTAAAGAAGTCGAGGATCTGACCACTCCCACTTCTTTTAATTAATGAGATGAACTACTTGTACAGACTTATGATTACAAGTCATAATCATTACGACTATGCTTATCTTAGCGAGTTATGGTTTTGTAGTCAAATTTGTCGCAGCAGTAGATATGAGAAGTCACGAAAAACTGTACTAAAGCAAATAGTCAGTCAAGGTTGGTTCACTTCCCAAACTCCCCACACCTCCCACACTCCCCACACCTCCCACACCTCCCACACCCCCCACACTCCCCACACCCCCCACACTCCCCACACCTCCCACACTCCCCACACCCCCCACTCCTCCCAAACTCCCCACACCCCCCACACTCCCCACAGACCAGGAGTATAATTTATCCTACTAAAATAAAATTCCTTGAGTAGCATAGGTAAAGAGAGTAGGGAATAGTTTGGTGTAGAAGTTAGACTAGATAAAAAACCGTGATTTCCAGTTATTACAATTTTTGCTAGAAAAAGAGGCATAAAATCAGCGCGAAGCTCATGCCAGCAAAAAAAGGGTAAATGATATGAAAAATTTTAGGAGACAGGCATTGATGCAACAGCGATCGCCCATAATCAAACCAACTAAGGCCAACTCAGAGTTAAGCAAAACCCGCCAAAAGCGAACGCCAAAATCTGTGGCTTGGTCTGGGGCGTTAATCGCCAGTTTAATGATGTTGCCAAATATTGTGGGCGGTACACCAGCCCTGGCACAAAGAGCTGATCGCGAAATTAGTTATGGCAAGTTGATTGAAAAAACCGAAAAAGGCGAAGTTAGAAAAGTTGAGTTAGACGAAACAGAACAAACCGCCAAAGTATATTTACAAGGGCAGAGTCCAGATACACCACCGCTACAAGTCAGACTTTTAAATCAAAATACAGAGTTAATTAATAAACTCAAAGCCAAAAACGTCGAGTTTGGGGAAGTTTCTTCTGCTAACAGTCGGGCTGCGGTTGGGTTGTTAATCAACTTGATGTGGATTTTGCCACTAGTAGCATTAATGTTACTGTTTTTGCGTCGCTCCACCAATGCTTCTAACCAAGCGATGAACTTTGGCAAATCCAGAGCGCGTTTCCAAATGGAAGCCAAAACAGGGGTAAAATTTGACGATGTGGCAGGTGTAGAAGAAGCCAAAGAAGAACTCCAAGAAGTTGTCACCTTTTTGAAGCAGCCAGAAAGATTTACGGCTGTCGGCGCACGCATTCCTAAAGGCGTGTTGTTAGTCGGGCCGCCAGGTACAGGTAAAACATTACTGGCAAAAGCGATCGCCGGGGAAGCGGGCGTACCATTTTTTAGCATTTCCGGCTCGGAATTTGTGGAAATGTTCGTCGGTGTCGGTGCTTCTCGTGTGCGGGACTTGTTTAAAAAAGCCAAAGAAAATGCCCCTTGTTTGATATTTATTGATGAAATCGACGCGGTAGGTAGACAACGGGGTGCGGGTATTGGTGGCGGTAACGATGAGAGGGAACAAACTCTCAACCAGTTGCTGACCGAAATGGATGGTTTTGAAGGTAATACAGGCATCATTATTATTGCGGCTACCAACCGTCCTGATGTTTTAGACGCAGCCTTGTTACGTCCTGGACGTTTTGATAGACAAGTAATTGTCGATGCGCCAGATTTAAAAGGGCGATTAGAAATCTTGCAAGTTCATGCCCGGAATAAGAAAATTGATGAGAGTGTGTCATTAGAAGCGATCGCCCGGCGGACACCGGGTTTTACAGGTGCAGATTTAGCCAACTTACTCAACGAAGCCGCCATTCTCACCGCCAGAAGGCGCAAAGATGCCATCACCATCTTAGAAATTAATGATGCAGTTGACCGCGTAGTAGCGGGGATGGAAGGTACACCCTTAGTAGATAGCAAAGTCAAACGCTTAATTGCTTATCACGAAATTGGTTACGCCATCGTTGGCACCTTGCTTAAAGACCATGACCCAGTGCAAAAAGTCTCTTTGATTCCGCGCGGACAGTCACGGGGTTTAACTTGGTTCACTCCAGACGAAGAACATTTTCTCATGTCGCGATCGCAGCTATTAGCCAGAATTACCGCTAGATTGGCTGGTAGAGCCGCCGAAGAAGTAATTTTTGGTTTACCAGAAGTCACTGGTGGAATGCGCGAAAACCGTAAATTAGAATTAGCGACAGCCATAGCCCGGCAGATGGTCACACAGTATGGTATGTCCGAAATTGGGCAATTTTGCTTAGAAGCGCCCAATAGTGAGGTATTTTTGGGGCGTGATTGGATGAACAAATCCGAATATTCTGAGGAAATTGCCGCCCAAATTGATCGCAAAGTGCGGGAAATTGTCAATCAATCCTACGACACCGCAAAACGCCTGATTCAAGAAAACCGCACATTAGTTGACCATTTAGTAGAGATTTTGATTGAACAAGAGACCATTGAAGGAGAACAATTCCGTCAAATTGTCGCTGAATATCAAAGTCAACCAATAGCTGATGAGGCGACAATGGCTGTACCTAATTAAATCAGTTATCAGTTATCAGCTATCAGTTACTAGGCGTATGGTGGGGGATTTAAACCCGCCGCCAACGCACTCCACTAATGGGTGGGGGACTTCAACCCAGGTGTAAAAGAAACTGATAACTGGTCACTGGTCACTGGGAACTGTTAAATAATTATCTGCTGGAAAATTTTGATGAACAGCACACCAGTCAGTCAAGTGCGATGGACAATAGCAGATTTAGCACTCTTTGAGAGCGATCGCAATCATCGCTATGAAATCATTGATGGGGAATTATTTGTGACAAGAGCGCCGCACTGGAAGCATCAAGCAATTTGTATTAACATCGGCACAGTGCTGAAGCTTTGGTCAGAGGAAAGTGGGCTGGGAGAAGTAGCAATTACTCCAGGGATTATTTTTGCGGATGCAGATAATGTGATTCCTGATGTAGTTTGGGCAAGTCATGAGCGCCTAGCGAAAGTTTTAGATGAAGCTGGACATTTGACAGCCGCACCAGAATTGGTAGTGGAGGTGTTGTCTGATGGTGACAAGAATGAGAAACGCGATCGCCAAGCAAAACTCAAGTTATATTCAGTACAAGGAGTCTTGGAATATTGGATTTTTGACCGTCGGGAGCAGAAGGTGGAAGTATACCGACGAGAAAAGGGAGTTTTAAAACTTGTCGCCACGTTATACAGTCAAGATGAATTAACTAGTCCTTTGTTATCAGGATTTAGCTGTATTATCAGCAAACTGTTTTAGCTTCAAAGCCTCCACTTTGGGTGGGAGTAGAAATACTATTTCTGAAAGCAACTTAGGATGAATTTAGGCTATACCCTTTTGAGACAAAATAAAAACCGTAGAAAAATATAATTTCTACGGTTTTATAGTGTGGTGTGAGGAGACTTAACTGATCTCATCATATAACCCATCAGAAGATTATTGACCCATACTTAATAAAATTTGCAGCAAGATTATCGTTTGATGACATAAACCTAAATTCTTAGGTTTTTTATGCTTTCTGTAGTTAATTTTAAACTAAAGCTCCACCACAGCTAGAACCACTCCCTGCTGTACAGCCATAGCAATAGGCGGCTGTTTGGACTTCAGAAATTAAGTCTAAATTACTAGCTGCTAACAATTTAGCTACTGTTAAGTTTTCCCCGTTGGTATTTTTGGCGGGTAGATTCATCATTTGGTTGAAATCACAATCATATACATTTCCTAAATAATCAATCGAAAGTTCATTTCGACACATTAAATACTCAACAGTACCGACGTTAAAATGGGATTCTAAAAATTGGAGATAGGGGATGTAGAGTTGTTTACGCTCTAAATACAGCTTAGTTCTACCAACTGGTAGATTTGTAATTGTAAATAAATTATTAAATTGAATATTAAAATTATCTGTTAGAAATTTTTTATAATCTTGCTCCAACTGCTGTTGTTCAGGTGCTAAAGCAAATTTTTCCCCTGTAGGTAACTGGGGATTGTAAACTAAATCTAAAATTAAGTTAGGTTCATGACCATAGCCAACGCGGTTCAGCCACTGCAAAGCTTTGATAGAATCATCAAAAACACCAGCGCCGCGCATTTTATCAACATTATCGGCTAAATAACAAGGCAGAGACGCAACTATTCTCACTTGATTTTGGGCAAAATATTCTGGTAAATCACCAAAGCCTTCGACAAAGTAAATAGTCAAGTTAGAGCGGACGATTACTTGTTTATTAGTTGCTCTAGCAGCTTCTACTAATAATTTAAATCCATAATTCATTTCTGGTGCGCCACCAGTCAAATCAACAATTTCAATTTCGGGAAATTTATGGATTAATTCAATTAACTGTGTGCAAATTTCTGGAGACAGTTCTTCTGTACGTTTTGGGCTGGCTTCAACATGACAATGGTTGCAAGCAAGGTTGCAACGTTTACCCAGGTTAATTTGCAAAACAGTAATTGGCTTTTTAGTTAATGGTGTATTTAATTTCTGGTTAAAGGTAGTACATTTTGAGGTAGTTTGCATGAGTTGATATTCCTAATTTAAACTAGAAAAAATACAGCTAACAGCGTTTTTCGGTTGAGTGCAGTACAAGTTAATAGGGGCTAGAGACTAGATGAATGTACCTTATTGGAGTGAAAAACGCTGTCGATAAATGTTTTTTTGAATACATAATCTATACTTCGGAATTGAGCAGGGTTTAATAAATCATAAGTCTAAACTAGTTAAAATTTTTGCCTCAGCAAAGCTGGTTAATCATGCTGGATTCTGACTTCTGAATTATTAATATCTTTAGCCTTGTAATAATCTATAAGCTATACCACTAATAATTGCTGTGGCGGGTAAAGTAAAAATCCAAGCAAAAATTATTTGCCAGAAAACACGTAAATATACTTGTTTTGCGGTTAAGCCAGCGCCAACAATGGAACTAACTGCAACATGAGTTGTAGAAATAGGTAAACCAAAATAAGTTGCTGCGATCGCTAAAAATCCGGTCACGAAATTTGCAGACAAACCTTGAGTAGAATCTATAGTAGCCAGTCTTGTACTCATGGTGGCAGCAATTCTTTGAGAATTGAGTAACCCACCTAATCCCATCGCCATTGCAATGGTTAACATTCCACCTTGAATGGAAAAATATTCAATAATCAGAATAATCGAAACTAACTTGGGAGTTTGACTGAAGCCTCTGGCAAAACTGACAACTGCTGCACTGATAAAATGCAGTGTATCTACGAGCTTTTGATTAGACAATAAGTTAAACTTAGAATCAGTATATACAAATAATTTATAAAGACCTGCTGCTAATAAAATTGCAATTATGGGACTCAATACTAAAGGTAAAACAAAATATCTAAGTAATACACTAAAATTAACCTTGAGACCGATCGCAACTAATCCCGCCCCTAATAACCCACCTGTTAAACTGTGAGTTGTCGAAATTGGAAACCCTGTCAAAGCAGCCATTAACACTGTAACACCAGATGCGATCGCCACGGCTAAATGAATTTCTGGCACATTAGCAATTTCATCGGGAAAAATACCTTGTCCCGAAAAGTTTTGGACTAATGTACCAGCCATAAATATCGAAACAACTGCACCAGCAAAGGTCATAATAGTTGCCCAGACAATCGCCGTTTGGTAGCTAGTTGTGCCACTACCAAACAGTGTTGCTACACCCTTAAAATTATCATTTGCTCCATGAGAGTATGCCAGAAATAACGTAGCCAAAAATAAACTAATAATTAACATTTTGGGTTTTAATTTTAACAGCAACCACCACCGTTATAGTGCCAGGTTGAATCAGTAATTATGATTTGCTGCGGCTCTAAAGTCGCCAGTTTAGCAGCCGTTTTGTCACAGACTGCGGCGGGAATCCCACGCTGAAGCAGATGTCCTGCGCCATCATCAAATAAAGCTGCTGTACCAAAGTAAATGGCTGTTTTGCCAGTAAAAATACAAGCGCCATCTTCTGGAATTGCAACTTTAAAAGCCACTGAATCAAGACTTTCTAGTAATAGGTTTGCTTCTAAGTTGTAAGTTTGAGCATCCAGTAAACGATAAGGGCGACGGGCGCGAATTTCAATTTGTCCGAAACCAGCATCAATTATGCGCTGAGTATACTCGTCGTAGGTAATTGCGCCTGACAAACACATAGCGCGTAGTTGCTCATCTTGTTGAAGATGGGTAGGAATTGGACTGGTTGCAATGGGGTCACTCATTTGCAAACGTCCACCGGGTTTCAGCACACGATATGCTTCTGTTAAAGCTCTGGTTAAATCTTCTGGTTCAAAAATGTTGAACAGGCAATTCTGGGCGACAATATCCACCGAAGCATCAGCTACAGGCAAATTAAAAGCATCACCTGGGCGAATTTCGACAAAATTAGGATTAAACCAAGAGTTTTCGGTGGCGGCAATTTCCAGGTTGCGTGTAGCAGCCTCTCGCATAGCAGCCACAGGTTCAACAGCAATTACCGCACCAGCATAACGAGAAAAATAAGCGAATTGTAACGCTTCTAATCCACCGCCCACGCCAACATACAGCACAGTTGGTTGGTTGATCAGTTCTGTTGGGTGAACCGTTGTACCACAACCATAGTTCATTTCTTGCATCGGCAAAGGAATTTTTAAGCCAGGGAATTGCAAGGGTGAACTTTGGACACAACAAAGTCCTACTTCGGGTGTTTCTGCCACTTCACGGTAAAATTCTGCTGCTGTTTCTAAATAAGTCATGAAAGTCGGGATATTAGGTTTTTTCAGGAATACTCAACTCTGTGCATCCTAATATAACCAAGTATCGCCTAAATGAATTTATCCTGAGAGAGAAAGTATGAAATATAAAGTGTGAAGTATGTAGACGCGCTTCGCACGGCTTCCCGTTCGCATAGCGTCTCCCTTTGGGAGAAGGGTAGTGTGAATTTAAATTTCAATCACGACTTTACCAAAGTGGGCAGCAGTTTCGAGGTAGCGATATGCTTCTGGGGCGGCGGTGAATGGAAACACAGAATCAATTATGGGAAAGATTTGATGGTGAGATATTGCTTGATTCATCATTTCAAACATTTCTCGACTGCCTACATAAATGCCTTGTAAGGTAAGACTTTTAGCTAATATGGGCATAGGATCAATGTCACCGCCTCTTGTCAGCACACCGATTAAGCTCACACGTCCTCCAATTCTGGCGGCTTGGAGTGATTGTGGTAAAGTACCTGCACCACCCACTTCGATGACGTGATCTACACCAAGGCGATTTGTTAACTCATAAACTTGCTGTTGCCAATTTGGTGTGGTTTTGTAATTGATAATTTCATCAGCACCTAGTTGTTTGGCGCGGGCTAATTTCTCATCGCTGCTAGAAGTAATGATGACTTTTGCATTGTGGAGTTTGGCAAACTGAAGGGCAAATATCGAAACTCCGCCAGTACCCAGCAATAATATAGTGTGATTGGTGCGAATGTGACCTTTTGTAACTAAGGCGTGCCAAGCAGTGACAGCAGCGCAGGGTAAAGTGGCTGCTTGGGTGTAGGAGAGGTGATCAGGTAAGATTACTAGCCCATTTTGGTCTAGCACAACGTATTCAGCCAGCATTCCGTCAATGCTGCCACCTAAATCAGACTTCATTTTCTGTCTGGTTGGGGAGTCGTCAATCCAAGTTTGAAAGAAAATCCCGGCGACGCGATCGCCTGTTTTTACCCTTGTCACACCTTCACCCACGGCGACAACTTCCCCCGCACCATCAGACATAGGAATTAGCGGATATGTCAATTTAGAACCGTAGTTGCCCTCAGCTACTAACAAGTCACGGTAATTTAAAGATGTGGCTCTTACCTTAATGAGGACTTGTCCGGCTATGGGTTCTGGTTGGGGGCGTTCAACTAATTTTAAAGCATCAATGCCGGCATCACTTTGGATTTCGTAAGCTTTCATCAACTTCTACCATCATCGGATGAATCAATCATTCTAAGCATCACCTATAGGAATCCGGTTTGATTTCTGAATTTATTTGTGTAGTTAGGGAATAGGGAATGGGGAGTCGGGAGTAGGACAGAAGCCTGATCTGAGTGTACTGGTTTTTTTCCCAAATCAAATATGAGTCCTATATATTTATGGCGATGCCAAAAAAGTAGATTCAAACAACTCCTCGATCGCTCACCTGATGGGTTAACAAACAATTTTTTGTGTGGAATCCTTGACTTTTACACCCCTTCACCCTCTCCTCGACCCTTGATTGTTCATTTTTATGCGTCAATGCTATTTAAGTTAGATGAATTACGGATGTCTCTGTCTGAAGAGAGTAAATTGGTGAGTGTTGATTTACCTTGATGCAATATTTGCAACTTCAGGTTTGAGAATGAATCATGGATTTGAATAAAACTTACAAATCAACACACACTGATTCAATTTCATTTGCTTGAATAGCTATATTGATAGAATTGAAATTCACGTTTCTGGACTATGGCAAGTAAATATATAGACGTGCAGGAATACACTGTTAGAGCGCATAAAAGACTAATTCACACCAGGGTGTTTCACTTTGTCTGTAAAGAATGCAATCAGACAACTAAACGCGAGACGTTTGGCCCCCGTCCTTTATATTGCGAAAGCTGCCGTCCCCCACAAGCACCACGCAAATCTCCGCAGCCATCTCAAAAAGCCAAACCAAGGCCAATGACTTATACAAGTGACACCACGTTGGGTTGATGTAACGCTTTATGAAACCGCAATTGCAATTGGAACCACCCCCACAATCATTAATCACGCCTTTGTTAGAGTTACGAGACTACTATGCGCGATTGGTTGAAGAATATGGCACTTTATACAATCAGGCGCGATCGCAACTCGATAATGTTGAAGGTTTGTTATCTAGTTGGTCGTCACTTTCAGAAGCTAACAACAAGCTACTGACGGTTGAAGTTGTGAACGAAATGCTTTCGGCCTCTAAAGAAGATTTACTTTTATCTCCTTCATCTCAAAAATCTGATGGCGAATTAGCGGCGCATCCAGATTCACCACAACCAAACACAGAAGCATTAGAAACAGATAGTTCTGCTGCAACAACCAACGTCAACGAGTCCCCAGCTACAGACTTTAGTTTCTCAAACAGAGATTTCTCGCTGAACAATGTAGATATTCCGATGTTGAGTGAGTATAACTCTTTAACTCGGATGGAAGCTATCAAACAGCTATTAGAACAACATCTGGGTACTGTTTGCCACATAGATTTCATTGTGCGATCGCTTTATGGTGACTTAGACCCCCATGTCTTTAAAGTGGTCAAAGGTAGAGTGCAATCTTCACTCACCCAAGGTAGAGAAAGACAAGCTTGGTTTGGTATACCGAATGAACCTGGTTGTTACACCCTAGATTTAAGTTTAGTCACCACCAATCAAACCACCAGTAACTCTAAGACTGGGAAAACTAAGAAGAAACCGGTTGTCGTACCACAAGCAAAAGTTGTTCCAATGCTCAAAGCCTATGAAGGACAATTTTTGATTGATGCTTTAACTATTTTCTTTAGGCAACATCCAGGGAAAGTTTTTAGCGTGGCTGAAGTCATCACGGGAATTTATGGCAATCTGAACGCAGAAGAAGTGCGAGAAGTGAAAAGCAAGGTACTAAATGAACTCTCACGCGGTTATCGCATAGGAAGATTCTCTAGAATGCCTGATACAGTCGGCTTTTACACTTGGGATACAAAGTTAGTTCGTAAGGGGAGTGGGGAGTAGGGGGTGGGGAGTGGGGAGTGGGGAGTGGGGAGTAGGGGGTAGGGAGTGGGGAGTAGGGAGTAGGGGGTAGGGAGTGGGGAGTAGGGGAAAATTTTTTTACTCATTACTCAGCACTCAGCACTCAGCACTCAGCACTCAGCACTCAGCACTCAACACTCATCACTCAGCACTCAGCACTCAGCACTCAACACTCAACACTCAACACTCATTACTCTCTACGTACTTAATCTACCCAGGCTAAACTACGCTGAACTGCTTTTTGCCAAGTGCTAAAGTTAGCCAAGGCGTTATTCCTGGCTGGATTAGGCTCAAAGATGTGGTCTATTTGCCGTTGATTAACTAATGTGGTGTAGCTGTCCCAAAATCCAACGGCTAAACCGGCGGCAAATGCTACTCCTTGTACGGTGGTATCGCGCATTTTTGGGCGTTCTACGGGGATGCCCAAGACATCGGCTTGAAATTGCATCAGAAAGTTATTTTCACAAGCACCGCCATCGACGATTAACCGCTTCATTGGCGTAGGAGAACAAGCATTGATGGCTTGAACAACTTCCACAACTTGGTAAGCGATCGCTTCTAAAACAGCCCGCACTAAATGTTGGGGTTGGACGCTGGCGGTAATGCCAAAAAAAGCTCCTCTAGCATTCATATCCCAGTGCGGCGCACCGAGTCCACTAAAGGCAGGGACAAAATACACGCCGCCGTTATCTGACACTTGGTTAGCCATTGCTTCGGTTTCGGCGGCAGTTTTGATCAATTTGATGCCATCGCGCAACCATTGGATACAAGCGCCACTAGTAAACATACTGCCTTCTAAGGCGTAACCAATTTTTAAATTACTGTTGTCTTGCGCTTGTGTCCAAGCCAAGGTGGAAATGAGTTGATGTTGCGATCGCACAATTTCTGCACCTGTATGGGCTACCAAAAAGCTACCAGTGCCATAAGTACATTTCATTAACCCAGGGCGATCGCAGCCATGACCAAATAATGCTGCTTGTTGGTCGCCTAAAATCGCTGTGATCGGAATTTCTACACCCAGCAAAGTTTGATCAGTCACACCAAATTTGCCTAAACTGGGTTGAATCTGGGGCAGAATTTGAGCCGGAATTTGTAAGATTTCGAGTAATGTTTCATCCCAGGTGCAGGTTTTGAGGTTCATTAACATTGTGCGGCTGGCGTTGCTGTGGTCGGTTGCGTGGACTTTCCCACCTGTTAATTTCCACAATACCCAAGTATCAATTGTGCCTGCCAAAACATTGTCTAAATCAATCTCTGCAACATTTTCTAATAACCATCTCAACTTTGTTGCCGAAAAATAAGCATCAATCACCAAACCAGTGCGGTCATAAATTTCGGCGGCGTAACCTTGGGCTTGTAATTGATTGCAAAGGGGTGCTGTGCGGCGGTCTTGCCAAACAATGGCTTTATGTAGCGGCTTACCAGTGGTTTTATCCCAAATTAAGCAGGTTTCCCGTTGTACAGTTAATCCCAAAGCGACGATATCTGATGGCGCAATTTCAGCATTAGCGATCGCATTTTGCATTACCCAGCAGGTATCTCGCCAAATTTCTTCCGGGTCATGTTCTAACCAACCCGGCTGCGGATAATACTGAGTAAGTTCTTTATATGCTTGTCCAACAATTTGACCCGCTTTGTTAAACACAAAAGCACGGTTGCCTGTTGTACCCAAGTCCAAAGCCAAAATATAGCCTGATGATGGAGATTTACTATCCAAGGTTACTGATGAAGTGTGAAGTCTGAAGTCTTGTTTGGGTAAGGATATCACAAACAGGACTTCTGCACAAAGATTGTTTATGAAGACTGGGTGTGGGGGTGAAAGGGGTATGGGGTGTCGCCGTGAGCGTCAGCCGAAAGGTATCAGGGTTTTGAATAAGTACACGCCCTACACTTTTAAAATAATATGTTTTTTAGCATCAATACTAATTAAACCTTGTTGTTGCAATTTTCCTAACAATCTTGTAATGGTGACTCTGGTAGTACCGCAAGCACTGGCTATATCTTCATGAGTCAAGCGGACGCTTAAGCGAGTCCCTTCTTCTACTGGTTCACCAATTTCCTGTTTGAGAAGTTCTAATAAATGTTGTAAACGTTCTTCGACTAATTGCTTTTTGGAGATGACTAAAAATGATTCTGTTTGTTGTAACCGTTGATTGATTTTGGGTAACAAACTATGACTCAATGCTGGTGTAACTGATAATTCTGATAGATAAATTGGTACTAACTCCACATCTGATAAAGCAGTAGCTTGGTAAATGGATAGAGAAGTCATCCCAGAACCAAACACCATTTGCGTTTTTGCCAATCCTAACAAGATTTCTTCGCCAGTTTCACAAAATGTACTGAGTTTGACCAAACCTTGGACAACATACCAAACCACTGAGTTATTAAGAGGAATCGTTTCACCTTTAGAATATTTGTATCGAGGGCGATTTTGGATGAACTCGCTGTAACTCTCAGTTGATTGTAATTCTGTTTGCTGGCGATCGCTAATATTCCGCAGTAACCAGAGTAAGTTAATAGCCTTACCTTCCGGGTTACGGATGACTCTGACTGTGAAAGCTGCGTCAAAATACTCGCCATGACGTTGTTGCAAGCGAATAATTAACTCTTTTGTTCTATCTGCTTGATATAGCTGATGGAGTTCTTGGCGAAAGTGCTGTCTTTCTTCTAAACAAACAAATTGAATTATAGCTTTGCCGATGAGAAATTTTTTGGGAATGTTCAGTAATTTCGTTGCAGCTATGTTGGCGTTTTGAATAATCCCCGCTTTATCAGTGACTAAAGAGCCATCTGGCGCATACTCAAATAAATTTTGGTAATTTTGGCGTTCGGTTTCCAGTAAAATTTGTGTTTCTTTAAGTGCTTCATTTTGCTGATACAGTTCTTTTGCTGCTAACTGTAACATCTTGGAATTACTATAAAGTTCTTGATAAGCTTGGGGTAGCATATCAGCAGGAATCCAAGGTAAAATACTAGCAGTTTGGTGCAAATCTGCTAGAGGTTTGTGCAAGGCTTCTAAACGTTTGATAAATAATTTTATATTCATCTTCTCGTCCTGCTATTTGCCAATACGGTTCAGTTAATGAGATGAGATTTGATTTCTCAATTTCTGCTCTACCTATTAGATAATGAGCAAGATTTGGGGGATTCTCCCCCAAGCCCCCGATTGGGGGACGCAACCGTCCCCCAAACCCCCTCCAAAATTATTCTTTCGTTTTTTGTTGAGTCATTATTTTTGTTTGGTGGTGATTTAGTTGTCTTATCTGAACCGTATTGTGCTGTAGCCTTTCCTAGTCTGCTGAGGTACAAATTTATCTGCGTCCATCCGCGTCCATCGGCGGTTAATTATTCTTGCTTGTACTTCACTAGTGGCGTGGCAAGGCTAAAATAGGGCATAAAAATAACTCTTGTGGTGTGGGCATCCTGCCCGCACCGGACGGGCTAGAAGCCCATCCCACAAGAAATTTATCATGCAACATTTAAGGCTTGCCGCGCTACTAGAATGAGAAAGGCTATATCTGCTTGCATATATAAAAAACATCAAAATTTAATGGTTCTATTAACAAAAATAGTTGGTCTGATAAACTGCATAATGATGCTTTTTATCAGATAGAACTTCTATATATTTAATATTGAGCATTATTCACTCTTTAGAAGAATCTATGAATATAGATTCAGTCTGAAGTTATCTTACAGCCTACCAGTAGTGTTTGCTTTTGCTTTTGTGACAAAAGTTTAGAATAGGCCTAAACTGAGACTGCGATCGCACTACTACCTATAAGATAATTTCTCAATATTTAAAATAATCCCCCGACTTTGGATAAATCGGGGAGATTGTAATTTACAAATGATGTAGAACTGCTTTAGCTCAACGATAGTTGTGAATCTTATCGCTAACTTCTATCAAAAGAATAAACACACTACTACCGCAGGTATAGCTTTACCAATAGCCAAGCTTATACTAAGCTAATCAGGATTTAAGCTGCACTATTGAAATTGTACATAAATGACTTAAACTCTCTCCTCTGCCCCTCTGCTCCCCTGCGGTCTAAACTGCAAACTAAGTGCTTAATAGCTTACCGTAAACCATCATTATCAATAGCACTATAGCTATCGTTGGCTAAAAGTCCTAACCAGGGGTCAGAACTAGGAGTCAAAAAAAGTTGCGCGTAAACTTTCTCGTTCAATTCGGCTACATCACTAGTTTGGGCTTCTTGGGTAAACCATTGATGAATTTGGCTATGCAACATATATTCATTTCTAACGGAATCTAAAGCCATCAAATTTTCAAATTGATTGACGATTTTTTGCAAATTTTCAGATTCAGTTTTGGTTGATGAGAATTTTTTGGCGCTGATTAAAGCGATGCTATTTTGATCGAGTTTGGCATCAGTGGCATAAAGTTGAGCAATTTTATTCCAAGCTTCTTGGTCGGTAATTGCTGCTAAGTTATTGCGATTTGCTTCCGCACCAGGACGTAAAGCACTCAGCATCGGAGTTTCGACGGCCATTTTTGTTACCGCCAAAGAACCTGCGACTTCTGCTGTGGGTGATGGGTTATCTACTAATCTCGGAGGAGTTTGAATCCCCAAGCGGGATAAATCAGCAGTCCATTGAGTTTGGATTGCATTTAGGCGATCGCTATGGTATTTCCTTAAAAAAGTCTGACGTTGAGCAGTAGGAAGTTTACTGTATTCTTTGGCTGCAACTTCAGCTTGTTGTAGCTGGCGTAAAAAAGCTTTGGGGCCGTACAGTCCCGGAATGGCATCAATCGGACGACCAGAAGCATCTAATATATAGTGAATGCTGTTGCCTGTAATGGTTCGCTCTAGTTTGCGACCATCTCCAAAATCAATGGTAATTTTGGGTACAGGTCTGACTGATTGCCAATGTAAAATAAAACGATTTTGTAAAGCTTGAGAAATTGCCGCATTGGGATATAGTGCTACACGAAAAAACCGACTATTGGCACAGCTTAAATCTTGATCTAGCCTGCCTAACAACCGCAGAGATAAAATAGGTTTACCACTAGCCTTAGCGGCGGCTTTGGCAGCTTCTAAGTCTGTGTACCAATACAACCGCGAAGCATAGCAATCTCGCTGTTGACAAAGTTGATCTAAGGCGGCGCGAATTTGCGGATTTGGCACAACTGCACCGGAAGAACTTGTATTGAGTTGAGTTTTGTGAGTATTCAGGAATTTTTGCAATCCCTGGCTTCCCTGTTTTCGCAGCACAGTCACTTCTTGAGATAGTGCAGCAGTTTCACTAGTTGATGTTTGTGCTTGGGCGGTTGACCAAAAGTTTACAATCACCAAACTCAGAACAAAGGCTTTTGTGAAGTTTTTCAATGTCATATATTCCTAGATAAATAGAAATTGCAGTACTAAAAGACATTTATTTTGTGAGTCTAAATCAGCAGATTCAGATGTTATGTTTATAACTCAACTCCGGTTGCGATCGCCAAATGTAAATTTTATTCCCTAGCTATTCAATATAAAGACTTTATATCCAATTTTAAAGTTTCTGCTTTTAATCAAACTTGATCAAGCTGATATACGTCTATTGATTAATGGTTAATAAAAACTTGATGTAGATAACATAATCAACATAATTATTGATAAAAACTTTATATATTGATACCATGTCAATCCTTAAATATGCGAATAAATTGCAGCCTGATAAATATTAATAGACGTAGTAAAATACGTAATTTTGCTCTTCAGAGATGACTAGCTATTCTCTTAGTATTGCTGATAGTTGCGTTGCTCCACGTTGTGAATCAATCCCATATTTATTATATCAGTGTGCATCTATCAGTTGATTTTCTAATTGTTTTTTAGATGAGTTTTATTTCAAAGATTGCTTTTAAATAGCAGCACTTATTCTGTCTTATTTATGAAGATAAAACTCGGAAATTTAATAGCACAACGCAACACTAATCTGAAGTCCAACCAACACTACACCACTGCAATGAAACAATATACTTGTCCTTTACTAGCACTACTTTTAAGTGTAGTCTCTAGTTTTATTTGCATTCCTTGTCGCGCTCAAGTTAACACAGAAGCTAAAGCAACTGAATTAGATAGCAATGTTTCATCTGAAAATACATTATTGAATAATGATGAGCGATCGCTAGTTGATAATGCAGACAATTCTGCAAGTGTTAAATCAACAACTGTATCTGAAACTGCTGAGAATACAGTTGCGGTAACTAATAATCCTACCAAGCCTCAGCCGACATTTCGCGTTCCCATCAACAGTAGAATTTTTGCGGCTCCTTCGATGCGGCAGTAGAATTAAAGTTGAATTTAATTAACTCAAATCCCCGACTTTGTGATTAAGTCGGGGATTTATTTATTTATACATAATTTACGCCGTGTGCGACTTTCTCTCAAACCTAACCCCCAACCCCTTCCCTACCAGGGAAGGGGAGCAAGATTCAAAGCCTCTCTCCGTTTCGGGGAGCCAGCGCGTTGCGGAGGTTCCCTCCGTTGTAGCGACTGGCGTGAGAGGTTTGGAGAGGGGTTTCAAGAATAAGTCGCACATCGCGTTAATTTATAATACAATACGGTTCAGTTAAGAGAATAGTAGGTTGGGTGTAGCGATAGCGTAACCCAACAAAGCCTTGAAAATGTTGGGTTCCGTTCCTGCACTCAATCGAAAAACGCTGTATTAAGACTGCTGTAGCAGAACTTGTTCATAACGTTTTCCAGCAATATCCCAGGTGAATTCTGTTTCTACTAATTGTCTACCTTGTTCAGATAATTCTGAACGCAGTTGGGGATGATCAAATAATTGACTAATAGCTGTGACATATTCTGCTGGAGTGTTAGCTCTCAAAGCGCGTAGTGGTTGATCTGCAATATCTACAGCTAATCCTTCCAAACCGCGATCGCTGGCTACAACAGGTACACCTGCGGCCATTGCTTCCAAGGTTTTATTTTTAATGCCAAAACCAGTGCGGAGCGGCACTACACACACTGTAGACTGGTGTAAATATTCTGTCATGGAAGCCACACGCCCAGTCACAATCACACCAGGAAGATTATTTAACTCTAAAACTTCGGGAGTTGGTCTAGCACCAACAATACTAAAAGTGGTGTCTGGATAATGTTTTTGTAATTGCGGTAAAACTTCAACAGCAAAAAAACATGCTGCATCAATATTATGTGAAGCATCCATAGCACCCACAAAAATTAATTTATGTCCGCCTGGGTCTTGTTGACGACAGGGAAACAATTCTAAATCCACGCCGTTGGGAATCACTTTAATTTCTAGATCAGGACGCAGTTTGAGAAATTCTTGGCGATCGTCTTGGGTTGTCACCACAATGTTAGAAAACTTATTACAATAACGCTGTTCGTAGCGTTTGAGAACCAGAGACAAATAAAGGCGATCGCGCGTTGCATTTTGCGCCGCACCCATTTCTAAATGATCACGAATCCAGCCGTAAACAGAACTGTGAACATCAACCACCGTATTTACTAGATGACGGTAGTCTGGCTGAATATAAATTTCATTGACGCTATGTTCACAAGTAATTACATCGCACTTCCGGGCGCGGACATATTCATCAACCCAAGCTTGAATCTCTGGAGAATAGCGATGGAGTACATTTGGCGGTGTGGCTTTGAGTACCGACTCTAAAAACCGGACTGTTTTACCGACTAAACGAGCGATCGCATTTTTTTCTTGGGGTTCCGGCGGTAAAGGAAAAACAATCAATTCACTCACATATTTCCGTAATTCCTCTATCTCGGCTGATGTTGTTTCCTTGTTACTCTGTGTAATTAACGTTATGTCGTGGTTATATTGAAGATATCGCAGTAAATTAAAAGTTCTAATTTCTGTTCCTCCACGACTGGGCGGGTAGGGAAATGTAGACGATAGCATTAATATCCGCATATAATTTTGCTGCTCCTTTTTTGAATAGTAATTATGATGCAGTTAGGGCGTTAATCGATAATACTTTAACTCTTATTTTGTAAAATGTAAGCTGATGATACTCTAGGAATAATCATCATTTGATTCCGCCCATAACCCATCAATTTATCAGCTAAAAAAATGAATCATCAACTGATGCTTTTTATCATTACTGCTAATAAGAATTAAGTTGTTGGGTTTGGCAATTTTACCCGCCACAGCCATTCCAGATAAATCGTGAACAAAAAAACTGTTAACTACGTCAAATGTGCATTAGTTTGACTGGTGCAGTCATTTGACTGCTGCATCCAAGTTAAATGTTATAAATAACTTTCATAACTTAAGTACAACTGCTGACTAATGTTGCAATTTTTCCCATACCAAAGCTTAAAAATTCATGCTTGGGTAGCTCAGTTATTGACTAAATTTAGGCAATTTTTAAACTGGCGCTCAATTCAGCCTCTTCTACCAGTTTTGTTTATCACCTCATTCAGCATCGTGGTATTTTTAGGCAATGGGACACCGACAAATGCTCAAATATCTGAGTCACCCCGCCAACAAATTCGCGGTGTTTGGCTGACTAATAACGACTTCGATATTATGAAGTATCAAGCCAAAGTGCAGGATACAATGGCTCAATTGCGGCGGCTGAACTTTAACACAGTCTATCCCGTCGTCTGGAATGATGGTTATACAAAATATCCCAGTGCAGTAGCACAACAGCAGGGTATTCCCTTTTTCTTCAAAGGTGCAGAAGGACAAGATATCATTGCTGACATTATTAACCAAGGCCGTCGTCAAGGATTAGTAACTATACCTTGGTTTGAATTTGGGTTTATGGTTCCCTTAACTTCAGAATTAGCATCCGCTCACCCAAATTGGCTGACACAAAAGCAAGATGGAACTCAAACTTCAATTACTGCGGCGGGTGAAGTAGCTTGGTTTAATCCTTTCCATCCCGAAGTCCAAAAATTTATTACTGACCTTGTAGTTGAAATCATTACCAAATACAACGCTGATGGGATTCAATTTGATGACCATCTGAGTTTGCCTGTGGATTTTGGTTACGACAGTTACACGATAAAACTATATACCGAAGAAACTGGCAATCCACCTCCCCCCAACTCTCAAGCCCAAGCATGGGTGCAATGGCGGGCGGATAAAATTACAGCATTCATGCTCCAACTTTATCAAGCGGTGAAACAAATCAAGCCTAATGCAATTATTTCTGTTTCGCCGAATTACTATGATTATGCTTATAAATTTCAACTGCAAGACTGGCTGAATTGGGTGAGATTGGGTATTGTAGACGAGCTAGTGATGCAAGTTTACCGTAACGATTTAGAAGCTTTTATCAGCCAAATTACTCGCCCAGAAATTATCGAAACACAACAATATATACCTACTGGCATAGGTATTATGACAGGGTTGCGAAATCGCCCAGTTTCTCTACAACAAATTCAGTCTCAAGTCCGGGCGGCTCAACAACGCGGTTTGGGTGCTGTGTTTTTCTACTATGAAAGTCTGTGGGATATTGCACCTGAACCTGTGGCGCAGCGACAAGCTGGATTTTTAGAAGTTTTTGCTAACCCTGCGTTGCGGGATACTTCTCAAATTACCCGTCGCAAGCCTACTTTTGATACGATATCAGTCCCTTTATATACTAAAGGTTCTGTTAGCCAAGCAAGTCGAGGCTATTTTTTAGAAATATCTGTAGCCAACGGGCGACCGAGACGTGTTTTGTTAGATACAGGTTCAGCAGGTTTAAGAGTACCTCCAGAATTTTTCGGGAATGCTCCCATCCGCAAAACAGGTCAAGTTGTCAAGGAAGTATTGAGTGATGGGACAATCTTAGAAGGAGAATTAGTTTATACCAATTTCCGAATTGGTTTTCTGACTACTGAAGAACCTGTTCCGGTACAGGTTGTGACTAGCCGCAAATGTACTAGCCAAAAACCAAATTGTTCGGCGAAAAGTAGTACAGCGTTTTCCGGTATTATCGGTGTCAATTATTTTGAACGGTCACTTCCTTATAACCCGTTGAGAAAATTACCAGGAAATTTGAGTAACGGAGCGATCGTCACAGGTAATGGTGGTACTAATAATAGTGGTAATCTCACCCTTGGCTTGACCGAAAAAAATCGCGCAGGTTTTAAGATGGTTTCCCTGAAGGCGCAACCTGCAATTGATGGTATACCTGGCAATAGATGGGACTCTCGACTTAACGCCGTCTGTTTAACTATCTCTGGTAGTGCGATGAAAAATAGCTGTAACAGCAGAATGGTGACTGACTCTAGAAATACAAGTGGTTTTGTGGAGTTGAAGTCCCCAAACCTCTCAGGCAAGCTTAAACCCGGAAGGTTACGCCCGGAAAATACTGTTAAAATAGCTATTCCTCAAGTTTTGGACTACAGTTTAGTTCCAGGCAACCGTGATGGGTTTAATTTGTGGAATATTGCGATTTCTACCCAAGCTGAACAGCCTGTATTTGTGAATAGTGGTATTGGATTTTTTGATCGATACGATGTTCTTTTTGACGCAATTAATGGACAACAGGGGTTTCGTGTTCGTCGTTAACAAGACTTACGTAGAGGTGTGAAGGCAATACGGTTCGGTTAACAAATGTATCTGTTGAGGTGAGCAGGGGGGCGGAGGAGCTTCAGGTGCAGGGGAGAGCGTACCTTCGTTCCCCCTTTCACCCCTGCACCCCTGCACCCTTGCTTGCCTACACAAGTAAGTTTCTTATCCGAACCGTATTGGGTGTGAGGGTGTAACGAAAAGAAAAAAGCCGATGCAATTCTAAGTTGCACGGCTTTCGGTGTGGTATGAGGAGCTTAACTAAATCTCATGATACGGTAACTAACTAGTTTGCTGTACGCTCGTAACAATTTTGGTAACAGAAATTTTTGGACAGTACAGACTGATAAGTAGCCGTTTTGAACTTGCATACATAAGAGCATTTGCCGCTTATTAAAGCTAATTTAGCCTACATTTTGGCGGAATTTTTGTTTAAGTAATTATTGAGAGGTAAGCTAATCAGCATTTAAGCTGCACTATTGAAATTGTACATAAATGACTTAAACTCTCTCCTCTGCCCCTCTGCCCCTCTGCTCCCCTGCGGTCTAAACTGCAAACTAAGTGCTTAATAGCTTATTTTCTCTTGAAAACGGTAGCTCATATATTTCTAAACACTGAAGAGATTGGTAAAAACGCCGATAACGCCTGTCGGTAAGCAATTCATTGTTAACTAAATTAATTCGTTTCCCTGCTGCTTCAACTTCAGGCGCATCGAATGGCTGTGTTTCCCTAAGAGAAGAGTATACGCATACTACCTGTTCTAGTTCTCGAAATTTCTCGACAAACGGCATCAAGGTTATCATACGTCTAACAATATTCTGTACTTCTGGCGTATGTTGTGGATCGAGTCCTCTTTGTTTAGCGTCAGTGATTGCTGCCTTCAATAGTTCCACTTCATTAGACAGGACGGGTGGGAAGCTCTGTCTTTTAAAAATGTTTAGTGATATCAGGCGCAGCATTTGTGTTGATTTCACTTAGATTTGGCTGGCTTGAATGAAGATATTGAATACTTTATGATTTATATTAGCAATACCTCTGTCAATTTGCGAGGGTTCCAAGCCTGTAGCAATGGGATGAATACGTCCCAATCAAGTAAGCTTGGCAAAAATTTGGGCTAATAAAATAGGCTCAGGCTTTGCCTGGATTTCTCACAAGAGAGAAATCCAGGGGTGTGGGAGGGGTGGGAAGTGTGGGAGGATGGTGAAAAAATCTTTCCCCCCACACTCCCCACACTCCCCTCTCTCCACACCCGCTACCCATACGTGAGAAATTCGGGTTTGGAGGAAGCATTTTTTAAGATGTAACCTGCACCTGTTATAAAAAATCCCCTGGTTTTTACGGTTGTCACCAGAGGAAAAATTAATATTGCTCTAATTTAGGATGTTTTTCTTGTTATTAGCATAGCAATATTGACTAGTTTCAAGTTGCCAAAATGGCGGAAAAAAACAGTTTTTTTACAAAGAACAATTCAGAATTCATAGTAATTTTAAAAACCATCTAGAACTCATAGTGGATTTATGAAAAAAATCAGTACACGTAGAACAGGCTTCTTTCCGACTCCCTGTCTACACATTCTCTACTAAATTCCAGAAATAGCCGTCTGGTGCGGTGAAAGAAAAACTTTTTTCTCGAAACTCATTTTCGATGATGTTTGTAAAGTTTAGCACCTGACTGGATTTGATGCGATCGCAGTATTCATCGATATGCTGCACACGGTAAGTATACAACGACATTCCTAAACTTCCTGGTTGGGCGGCTTCAAACCGTGATTCTACGTTCATCGCTTCGGGAAAGCGAATTATATAAAGTCTCCCACTCCGCGCCGCCATTAAGTCAGTTTGGGAAGAACGGGGATCATCAAAGGTTGTGACGATAAATTTTTCCCCTGGCTTGAGGTCGAATAAATCTCGACCTGCGGCTGAAGAATCATAGCTAGTTTCCACATCATCGCGCACACGCAACAAACCTAAAACTTCCTCATAAAACTTCAGGCTAGTTTTGCTATCGTCTTGAACAATAATCCCTATATGGGTAAACTGGCTGGTTTTAAATACCGATGCTTCGTTGATATGTCCGTAATTTGGGATGGTGTAACCAAATCTTTGAAATAAAACTTGTCGAGTTAAGGGTTGGAGTAGTAACATTTCTCGCACCCCGACAGTTTGGTCAATAAAAGGGCGGCTTTTGCGTTCTTTGTTGTAAATTACTTCCCAGTAGGGAATACTATAACGCACTGAGAAACCAGCCGCTTTGGCTTCTTCGGCATGATTTAAAATTGTTAAAATATCAGAGGTGAGGGTAGTTGCCCAACGATTTCCCTTGGTTTTCATGGATGCTAACCCCAAACCTTGATTAGTGGGATTTTGCCAAACCATCAACCGAATCAATCCATGATCTGCATTTTGATGATACAGGCGAATGGAACGCACAGCAGAATTTACACCATATAATTGATAGGCTATCGCCGCAGGTAATTGACCAACTTGTCCAATACGATAACCAAATTGTTCCCAATATTGAATGGCAAAAATTGGGTCGGGAACACCAATACATACTTCATAAATACCTGTTATTTTAGGTTCTTTTTCTAGAGTCATAGTGAATTTAATTTAGATATAACCAAATAATATTAATTCAAAAATAAGGTGGTGGAACAGGATTTTTTTGTCTCACGCAGAGACGCAGAGGCGCAGAGGAGGACACTTGCGTGGGCGGGTTCCCCGACTTGAAGCAACTGCCGTCAAAGTGTCTGTCATGCAGAGAGGTACAGAGAGTTTATTTGTCGGTGATTTGGTTTAAGTCTTGGAGGACGGCGGCGGCTGATTGATAGCGATCGCTAAAATGATAGCGTACCATTTTATCTAAAATTATTCTGAGTTCAGCACTGATTTGGGCTTTGGGTTGCCACATAATATTACCTGTGTCTGGGTCTGGTTGTAATTCTTGGGGCAAAATACCAGTAATCGCCTGAATTGCCATCATCCCCAAAGCATAAATATCACTAGATAAGCGCGGATGTCCGGCAAATTGTTCTGGTGGCGCATAGCCCCTTGTACCAATAGCAACTGTGGGTAATTCTGTTTGTTCACTAGTTGGTGGCTGCATTAATTTCACTGCACCAAAATCAATTAAAACTAAGCGGTTATCTTGATTACTTCTAATAATATTGTGGGGTTTAATATCTCGGTGAATTACTCGATGTTCATGGACAAATGCTAAAACTTCTAATACACCTTTGAGCATTTCAATCACAAAATTTTCGGTTTTTGTGCCATATACAGGTGCTAATTCTTCGTGGAGTGTATGTCCAGCAATGTATTCTTCGACTAAATAAAATTCCTGTTGGTCTTCAAAATAAGCCAGCAAGGCGGGGATTTGCGGATGTTTCCCTAAAGCCTCTAAAATTTCAGCTTCGGTATTAAATAATCTGCGGGCGACTTCTAAAAATTTTGGGTCTCGGCGTGCCGGCATTAATTGTTTGACAACACAAGTAGGACTACCCGGACGTTGAGTATCTTTGGCTAAATAAGTACGTCCAAATCCACCAGCGCCCAACACTCTGGAAATTTGGTAACGTCCACCCAACAGTAAATCACCAGTTCTTTTTTCGGGTTGTGTAATTGTGGCTGCGGCGTGGGTATGTTGGTCAATAATTTTAGTCGCTTCTGCGGCGGAGGTAGTTTCTTGTAAGAGAATATTTAATTGAGCGATCGCTTCTTGTTGTTGTTCAACTTGCTGAATAATTAATTTAGTTTGCTTTTGGGTGTTGTACGCTGTATAAACCAACATCCCCACACTACTAAATACAAAGGCCGTCGCTGGGGGAATTAAGGGTATCCAAGCAGCAATTAAAAATAAACCCCCGCAAATTCCTATTAAACAAGTGAGGATTACACCTCCCACAACCAACAGCATTAGGGGATGTCCCCACCGCCAGCCTAAAAAGCTACCTAGCAAAGACCAAGCCAACACCCAGATTATTTCCAGCCACTCAGGCCAATACCAAATTAATGGTCTACCATCTAACACCGTACTGAGAATTTGACTGGTTATTTGGGCATGAATAAATAAATTTGATGTTCTAGTGGGATGGTCTGGTGAAGCACTGTAGGGAGTGTATACCCCAGGATAAATACTAGTAGCAGTAGTGCCAATAATGACTAACTTATCTTTGACCCAGTTGGGATTAATTTGATTGTTGAAAACTTGAGAAAGAGTAACTGTTTGCGCTAGGTGATTAGGGTGGCGATAATTTAATAATGTTTGATAACCAGCCGCATCTGTCCCTACATAACTACCAGAATTAGCAGTGAGGATAGGGAAAGTGGTTTTACCAAGATGGAAATATTTTTCTGCAAAATCTACATTTATCCCTTGTTTTTCTAAATAAATAATTGCCATTAAACCCGCAAAGGAAAATTGCGTTGCACATTTATTGCTATTAGTCGGGTCGGCAAATAATAAACTCCGGCGAACAATTTGGTCTTCCTGGTTATCAGAAAGTAAATCATTATAACCAACATTATCGATAGGAAAATTGGGCGGTGGCGAAATTTCTGATCTACCTTGACTGCTTAACAAACAAGTAGCAACAATATTCTTCTGATTAGCAATTCCAGCCGCTAGATTTTCTTGATCTGAGCGATAAATATTTAAACCAATAACGCGGGGTTGATAAGATTCAAGTTTCGTTAATAACTGATTGATTGTGGCATCAGATAATGGCCATTTGAATTTTGCCAAATCCTCTTCAGTAATTGTAACTATTAATAGTCGCGGATCTGGTGGTTCTGGAGGGCGCGATCGCAACATTTGGTCATAAGCCTTTAACTCCCAAGGTTGTAACCACTTCAGTTCCCGCATTCCCCACACCAAAGCGGTAACTCCCACACCAGTGACGACAACCATTCGCCACCAGTGAATCTTCGTCAAGGTGTCACGATAATCTTGATTTCGGGTTAAGGCAGTTCGCAGGTATTGTAATATTCCACTAATCACAGAGTTGTAGTAGAAGGCAGGAGGTGAGGCAGTCCCCGTCTTGGCGGTTCCCGTCGATGGGGGAGGCAGAAGGATGAAATTCTACACTTCATCTTCAGACGTTAATTCTTTGCTTTATTTAATTTAACAGCTTACTTGGCTGGATGTTGCCGTTTAATGAATGAATAAAGTTCAGCAAATAATAGGTTGTATAATCTATTGCAATCCTAAGTGGGGAAAAACTCTCTCCCTTGTCTCTATTTTTCATTGTCAACTATCCGTTTCTCCTCTCCATTACTAAAACTCAGCCATGTCAAGCACCGCTATTGAAACCATCATTGCAGACTACTTTAGCAACATTACCGCCATGAATCCAGAAGGCTGGATCGAGAACTTTGCTGAAGATGCAGTGAGTCATGACCCAGTTGGTGAACCCCCAGTCAAGATTCGGGAAGATTATCACCGATTTATCGGGCAATTGCAAGCTGTATTTGAGAAACTAGCCGCAACAACTGAACATATTTTTGTCGCTGCTAATGAAGCAGCCGTCAAGTGGACAATGCAAGGAGTAAGTAAAACTGGTAAATCAGTCAGCTTTGAAGGAATCACAATTTTTGAGATTAACCAAGACGGCAAAATTCAAACAACCCGCGCCTATTGGAACCCCAAACAATTGGTAGCACAGTTGCGGTAGGAAATGAGGCTGTAGTTAGATCGGCACAATGTTTTTATCTGTGCTGGGTAATGCACTCACCCAAATTTTATTTAACATTTTTGGTGAGACTACAAACGCCTCTGTGGGAATTGCTTTGGGTTCTGTATTGATTTTTATTTTTTCGGTGTGGTTTTTGGCTAAGTCATTGGCTAAAATGCGATCGCCTGAAGTTGATTTAGGCAAATTACCACCCAAAAAGCACAAAGGACTCTTGTTATTAGTCAGCCGAGATGAACCTTGTCGCAAGGCCTTAGAATATCATCTGCCACAATTAGAATGTTGCTGGTTGATTTGTTCTACCCAGTCAATTGATATTGCCAAAAAATTAAAACAAGACTTTTCTAAATTAACAATTGCTGAACCAATCGTAGTTAACGATATCTACGACCCTCTAGAGTTTTATCACGTTGTGCGAAAGATTTATAAAAGCCTGCCCTCTGGATGGACAATAGAAGATGCGATCGCAGATTTTACAGGGATGACTGCCCAAGCTAGTGTAGGTATGGTACTTGCTTCGTTGTCTGTGCAAAGTCCCTTACAATACACCCCAGCCGAATTACAAGATGGACAAGTAACAGGACGTTCTTTCAACCCCATTGGAATTACTCTCAAGCAGCAGTTTCGCAAATAGATTAGCTAAATTTTTGTATAATTACTGTTATATCTAGTAGTCTGCCAAGATAACTTTGCGTGGTGGCTGGCAGAGGGGCAGAGGGGCAGAGGAGAGAGAAGAGGCTTCGGGGCAGAGGGGCTTCGGGGCAGAGGGGAGAGTACCTTCATTCTCCCCTGCTCCCCTGCTCCCTTGCTCCCTTACAGGGTCTACACAGCAATATTGGGTTGGTGGACTACTAGGTTTGAGGCGTTTTCACAGAGTTTTTTATTGTTCATCGACGCATCTCGCCAAATCGCTGAAACCCTATATTTTTCGTTGAGGTGTGTCGATTGCTTACAGGGCAAGGGTTTGAGCTATGTGTTTTGGTCAATTTTCACTGATGATTTATAATAATTTCAGAGATGCGTCGATTTGGCGGCTGAAACCCTTACTGGGTAAAGGCTCCTAGACGAACTCCCTACCGATTGGGTCAAATCGGAATAGTTGGAAACGAATGTTCCGCCTTTTTTTAGGATTATTGTAGCAGATACCCTACCGATTGGGTCAAATCGGAATAGTTGGAAACCACATAAAGTGGAAGAAAAACAAATGCTACGATGGACCCTACCGATTGGGTCAAATCGGAATAGTTGGAAACATTGTGACCTTGAAGCCGTCGGCCGTAACGCCGAACACCCTACCGATTGGGTCAAATCGGAATAGTTGGAAACGCTGCATTATTAACCCTGGGGGCAATAATTCCCCCTACCGATTGGGTCAAATCGGAATAGTTGGAAACTCTCCGTCATCACGAATGATGAGGCGTTTACGAGTCCCTACCGATTGGGTTAAATCGGAATATTTGGAAACCTGAATCCGCCACCGATTACCGCAATTTGGTTGTCCCTACCGATTGGGTTAAATCGGAATAGTTGGAAACACAAGGATGCAACTTATTACATTTTCTTTTATTATCCCTACCGATTGGGTTAAATTGGAATAGTTTGTAACTCAAAACTAGAAGCTTAAATTTTGTAGTTTTGATAACTAAAAAAGAGGTTAGATATATTAGTATCTAACCTCTTTTATTTCTCTATTTTGGCGTTTGGGATTTGATTAAAGATTACGCCTGATTTTTAGCGCCGGAATTTTTGGGGAAAACACTGTTTCCACAGGTATGCAATAGTAAAACTGTTGTTGAACGATCGCAATTATCTATGCACAGCTACCAAATCCGTTTAGAAGGCGAAGTTTTGCGGGTGGGATTTAATCGAGTTTTACCCGCGCAGGGCGATCGCATTGTGCGCGACGCTCTAGAATTATTAGAACAGATGATAGACTCTGGGCAAATTCCTGGGGGAAATCGCCTGTTAATTGACGGGCCGCAATCTGTACCTGTAGCTTATGTGATGGCGCATAAACTATCACATTTATATCAGGCGATCGCTGTTCTAGATCCCAAAATTGGCACACCAGGATACAAAACTTATATAGTCACCATTTCTCACGGTTCCACAGAATACAAAGTTGGTGATTTAATCGAAACTAAAGAACCCCAACCCGTGCGTTCAACTATCAAAGTGGTATTGTGCGGCCCGCAGAATTCTGGTAAATCATGTTTGCGAGATGGACTAAAAAAGACTATTTTAGGAAACTTAGGCGCACCTTATCCATATATAATTACAGCTTGTCCTGATGGCGAAGGTTCATGGCATCAAGAAGCTTATGAAAATGATGAAGAACTAGCTAAAACTACCAAATACATCAATAAAGCCGATTTTACCCCAGAATTTACCCAAAAAGCAGCTAATTGGGTTAAAAGTGCTAATCAGCTAATTAATATTATTGACGTTGGTGGTAAAATCACACCAGAAAATGAGCTAATTATGCAGCCAGCAACCCACGCAGTTATCTTATCAGGAAAAATAGACGAATTTGCTGAGTGGGAAGAATTTTGTCATAAACTAGGATTAAAAGTAATTGCCAAAATTCATAGCCAATTAGATGCAGCACAGGACGAAGTTTTTCTAGCTCATAATTGGCAATAAAATACAAATAAGCTGTTAGAAACAGCACCATTACTTACAGGTAGTGTGCATGGTTTAAAGCGGGGCGAAAATTTATCAACTCGTCCAATGGTAAAGATTTTAGCTGAGGTATTAATTCATTTGACGAAGTGTTAATTCATCTCCGGTTCTCTACCAGAAATTTCTAAAACCCGACGCAACCAATCTTGGGTTTGCATAGCCGCAGATTGCCTTTGTTCAGTATCAAACCAGATATCATCCCAATGGAATAGCCAACGAGTCAGAAGACGACCTAAATCAACTAACTCTGCGGCTCGGTTAATATCATCTGCCTTTACCATATCTGGTACAGTCCACTCAATAAAATATCTGCTTTCATTGACCAAAGCAAGTATCATATCTGGGGATGATGCTTGAGTCCATAAACATTGAATTTGTGACAAGTGTGCAGCAAGATGATGCAACCGGGTAGGAATATCATCTTGCATAAAAATTTGCTGTTGTGGTGTCACTTCAATCATAGATTTCCCAGGAACTCAATTATAATTTGCGCTCAAGTTGTTCTGGTGTAGCGAGTTCGTCTAAGACGTTGGTGCAGCCATCACCTAACAGCACAATCATTCAAATCAAACTTTTATACAGAGTTTAACAGTTTATAAATGTAACAACTAGTGCATTTGGAGTCATATCAGGCGGTAGTATAATACACAAAACAATTACTTCACAACAACTCAGGAAGTTATTGGGTGAAGATATTGTTATTACTCTCTTTGTCGGTGTTGCTGCTGTCATTTGGGTATCTATACAACAGATGCTCAAGCCTTAAATCAGATTGTCGTAAATTAAAAGATCCCCGACTTCTTAGAGAAGTCGGGGATCTGAAGGTCAATTATCTGCAATACAAGGGGTAGGTGGAAAGGGTGATTTCCACCCACCTGCTAGATTATGTGTTACTGAAACATTACTAATTACAATCATCATTAATGACAGATACAATCTATACAGCAATTACTTTTGCACCCGTTCAGGGGTTTATCGAAAAATCTCGAAAGTTACGAGATTTGTACGGTAGTTCTTTTATCTTGTCTTATCTAGCCAGTACCATTTGTAGTGAAGCCAGAGAAAAAGGATTTTGGGTAGTTTCTCCAGCTACTATCAATTTGACTCAAGGAACTCCCAACCAAATAATTATTAAAGGTGACTTTCCCAAAAAAGAGGTTGAAGAGATTTTCAACTCTGCTTGGGATGGAGTTATACAAGCTTGTCGCCAATGGATTGAAGATCATGTTCCTGGTGAATATCATTGGCGAAGAACATGGAATTTATGGTCAAGTTACGCTTGGGAATTTTTTTGGGGACAAGGTGAATCAATTACTAACGCGCGAGGTAATTTAGATCAAATCAAGCGTCGGCGCAATTGGACAGCGATTAACTGGACTGGTGAAAGTTCAACCTTATCTGGTGCAGATGCGATCGCAATTCCCAGTCTGGGTAGTAATCATCCTAAAACCTATAAATATGAAACTCAAAAAAATGAAATTAAAGCGTTTTACCAGCAGTTAAGTTATGCAGTTGGTCATGATTTTATTGAGCATATTAGAAATGAACTCAAGAAAAAGAATCCAGAAATAAATAGCAGGTTAGTTGAGAGATATGGTCAAGGATTTATTAAATTTATTGAAGAAATATTTCCTAAAATTAGTCAGCAAGAACGGGACGAACTCATTAGGGAATATGGTTCAGGTATTATTGACCCCGATGAGGAATTGAGTATTGCTGAACTGATTAAACGTCTGATTACTTTAGAGGCGATCGCGTCTCCTATAGGCATTCCTACACAAGAGATTCCTGAAACATATCGTGATTTAAATCGGCTGAATACAAAGAGAAAAAAAGACAAATTAGAACCTGACAATCGGTGGACTGGCTGGTTTCAAGGTGATGGGGATAAAGCCGGAGACTATCTCAAAAAATTATCAGATATAGAGACTAATAATTTTAGCCTTGCTATGATAACTTGGGGTGAAAACATATTAAAAAAAAGCTTGAATAATACAGGTCGTGGTAGAATAGTTTATGCAGGCGGTGATGATTTTTTAGGTGTTTTATATCGCACTCCTCCTGACAAAAGATTTCTCGGAAAATTAGTGACATACTTAAATGATAAAGCAGGAAAATCCGCACCAAAATTAGCAAAAGAAATAACTACTTTCCGACAAGAATTTGACAGTAGAGGTTTACATAAAGACGTAAAACTTTCTGTTGAACTTAGACATGAATTTGCTCAAATTATCAAAGATAATTATAAAAGCGATGGAATTTTAAAAGAAGCACTAGCAGACGCAGGTCTTAAGCATCAAGAAGCAGAAATATTGTTTAGAGAACCTGTACTTAAACCTCAAGAATGCCTTGATTGGTTTTATAACTTTAATTCCGCAAACGAGAACGCCTTATGGAAACAACATAAACAACCAATTGGCGTGAGTGTGGGATTTGTTTGGGCTGCGCCTGGTGTTCCGCAGCGAGAGGTATTACAAAATTGCAGAGATGTAGAGAAAATCGCCAAAAATCAAGGACGCGATCGCCTGGCTATTCGCATCTTGTTTAATGGAGGTAACTATATAGATTGGGTTTGTCCTTGGTGGTGTTTGCAAGAAGTATTGCAAGGATATTGCGATCGCCACAAAAAAACACACGAAAAAGCCAACTGGGGACATATCTACACAGATGTGGCAATATTAGAATCTCGTCACGCTTTTAAAAATCAAACAGAGATAGCCAAAGAACTATTTGGTATTTATTTTCCCAACCAAAAATATCTTTTAGAACAACACCTTTGGGATGTAGAAGAAAAAACAGGGATTCTTGGTAATAAAGAATCTGATTGCAAGGATGTTACTGAATCGCTAAATAACTGGGTTATTAATCTTGCAAAAATAGGATTTCAATTATGTCAGTAGTAGAAATAGCAAATAGCAATTCTAGCAGTAATTCAACAACAGAATCACTTTTTAAGTATTTGGTAGTAATTGAACCATTAGGTTTTGTATATGGCAGTGCTGGCAGATTCTTATCACCAGACAACTTAGTAGGACGTTCCGGGACAAGCTTTCCTCCTAGCACAGCCAGCTTATCTGGTTTATTTTCTGCTACCTATACCCAAGAGGAACCCGACGAAGCTAAACGCAAAGCCAAAATTGAACCTTTACATTTTGCTGGCCCTTTTTGGGCAAAAAGTGATTCTCCACAAAACTTTTATGTGCCGACACCTTTTAATTGTTTAGTTGAGAAAGGAGAAGTAGAAATTGCATATCAATTAAGATGGAATGGAGAGAAATGGCAGAATCAAAAAGGGGAATCACCATCGGGTAAATTTGAAAATGGCACTTGGTTAGCTATTCAAGACTGGGATGAAAAAAATTGGATAGGTAAAAAAGTCTGGATTAACAAAAAGAAGAATCGCCGCGTACCTTGGAAACCAGTTCCACAATTGCACCCCCAACTAAGAGAAGATGAACGGTGCGCCAAGATAGAAAAACTAGAAGACGGCAGCGAAAGAGGCAGTTTATTTTTAGAAAACGGAGTTCAACTAGACCCCGATTACTGCTTAGTTTATCTCTGCAATGACAAAGTTAATGATGGTTGGTATCGCTTTGGCGGTGAGGGACATATAGTAGATGTGCGATGTCTGCCATTGGATGAATCTATCAAAAATCTGCTCACACAGGATGTTGGCAAGAGTTTCGCCTTAATTACCCCAGCAATTTGGGGGTCAAATCGCCTATCAACTCGTTACCCTGCGGCGTGGGATAGCGAACTGTATTTAGACACCCTGTTGACTGAACGTCCCCACCCTTCCCGCTATCGACTCGGTGGTGAAGGCAAAACCAAACGCCTATCACGAGGACGCTATGCAATTCCGGCGGGAACCGTTTATGTCATGAAAACACCCCTCAAAGCTTGGCAAACATGGAACCTTGAATGGTTCCCCAAAGAAGGCCCTTCCTTCAAACGCTGGGGAAGCGGACTAGCCCTACCCTTTAACAGTTAGCAGTTAACAGTTATCAGAATAGTAGGTTGGGTGTAGCGATAGCATAACCCAACAGAGTATGCGTGAATGTTGGGTTCCGTTCCTCCACCCAACCTACACCTTCACTACAACTTCACCTTCAGCGTTATCAGTTAACAGTTATCAATATGGAGTCATATCAATGTACCAAAAAGCCTACGGCATTATCGAAACCTTAGCACCTCTGCACGTTGGTGCAAGTGCGGGAGAAGAAACCGGGAATTTGAACTTAATTTTCCGTGACCAATTTACCCAAACTGGGATTATTCCTGGTAGTTCAATTCGTGGTAGATTTCGGGCAGATATGCGATCGCACGAACAAGGTACAGAAAGAACATGGTATGGTCACGAAGCTGTATTAGGTGAAGAAAACACCACCACCGAAGCCTTAGTTAAGTTTGAATACGCCTCCTTAGTCTGGCTACCTGTTTTCTGTCCCGGACAACCGATTGTTTGGGTAACTTGTCCTTGGTTACTCAAACGTTACAAGCAAATTACTGGCATCAATGCAAATCTACCAGACCCTTACACAGCACCCAAAGCTTTGCAAGGTCGTCAAGTAGACACTAACCGTAAAGTTTTGTTTTTTAACTTAGGCTTTATCGAAATCCAGAAAGATGAAGACCTCTCAGATTGGATACCAACCGGATCTAACTTGAATCCAAACAACTTAGTTGTAGTTGATAACAATGATATTGCTATGCTGCACGACATGGCACTTTACCGCCAAAGCCGAGTCAAACTTGCCGACAACGAAAAGAAAGTAGAGGGCGGTGCATTCTTTAACGTCGAAGCATTACCAGAAGGAAGTATCTTAATTTTCCCAATTGCCTTGAAACAAAAAGGTTGGCAACCCTTTGGAAATGATGCGTCTGATGAACTTTATTTTGGTGGACTAGAGTCAATTGGCTTTGGTCGTTGTCAAGTTACTTTAGGGGGAGCATATAAATAATGACTGAGACATCTGACAAACAAGAAAAAAACGGTTGGAAATCTTACGGACTAGACCGAATAGCACAACAATTGGTAATAAATGCTAAAAAGCGAGATGAAAAGTCTCTCAACCAATCTTACAAAATGCGGATGTCTGTTGCTTACGGGTTGGAACGTTTTTGGGGAGAACATCTGCGTTTAAAAGCTAAAGAACCGGAGAAAGCTGAATATTGGAAAGCAACCTGGAATGCTTTAGCTGAAATTATGGCAAAGGCGGGAGTCACAATTCCTAACGATCCTGTCAACCTCAATAATGTTGAGCAGATTCAAAAAATGTCGGATAAACTCTGGCAATTGGATATCAATGACCAACGGGTAGCGTTAGCAGTGCTGACGCAACTATGTGACTGTATTGTTTGGTGGACGCAACGTTATAAAGGGGAAAAATCATGACTGTCATTCCCGACCCCGCGAAAAAAGTGCCGATGATGTTTCGGGCGCAGATTAATGGACGTTGCCAAATCCAAAGGCTGATTCCTGGTGCGGAAGAACAAGACGCTACACGTTGGGCTGATGAATGGGTAGACAAAGCTTATCCCAACCTTCCCGAACCTGGGACTGAAGTTCAAACTCGGACTTACACTTTAACTTGGCGATTTATTACCAATAGCGGTCAAGATGAGGGTGTAATTCGCCCGGTGATTGGCGCGAGGGGCTGGCCGTTTTATCCCGGTAGCAGTATGAAGGGGATTTTTCGTCGCGCTTGCACCAAGGAACAAGCAGCATTGTATTGCGGCACAATTTCGGCTGATGGAGAATTGCAACCAGGAATTTTACGTTTTCATGGTGGTTATCCTACTGATACCGCCTGGACGGAAAATTTAGTAGACATTGTGCATCCGCAGCAGAATTGGCAAGTTAAGAATGGCAATAAAGAATCAGGGGCGTTTATTCAGATTTCTTTGTATAAACCAGAACTGCAATTTGGCATTTCTAGTAACGCTAAAAATGTAGATTGGCAGACAGTCTGGGAAATATGGGAAAAGGCACTTTCTACAGGGATTGGTTGTCGTGTCTGTGCTGGCTACGGACAACCAGAACAACACAAGGGCAATATTCTTTACCAAGGACGCATTAAAGGCCAGGGACAAGCAGCGAAGTTAATTGATGGTACAGGGGAGTTTCGCGCTAATATTTTTCGGGCTGGTTTGCGGGGTCATGCTTTGCGAATTTTTGGCGGCTTGACGAATGCAGACATAACAGAGCAAATTGTCAATCAGCTGTTTGGTAGTGTCCAAGGTAAGGGAAATATCGGGCTTTTGGGCATGAGTTTTCGAGATTCTCACTTAGAGATAGACAGCTTTGGTAGAGGTTCTTACGCTCAACCTACTTATAATGTTGAGGGTGAATTAGTTTGGTTACTGGCTAGTCAACTGGCTGATTCTCAACAAGAAGAAGCTTTGAAAAAATTAGTAGCGGATTTAACGCGGTTCGCTGTTGTGTTAGGTGGTTTTGGCAAATCTTGGCGACGGGCAGATCATCGCCTATTTTATGAAGAATACTACGAAGAGGGATACAAACCGCTAATTGGTTGTCACTGGCAATGGTTGGGAGAGCGATCGCTTGTTCGAGATGTGCAAGTGCGTAAACTAGAGCAGGTGGGCGAATTTATCGATAAAGTGCGGCAAACTGCCCAAGATTGGATGCAGTTGCAAGGCATTACCCCCAACCCCAAACAGCCAACTACTTGGCGCGAAGCATGGCATCCCCAAAACGTGCAAGTCTGGGGACGACAAGCCAACGACCGAGAAGACAGTGAAGCCATTTTTTGGCTGCATGGCCCTTACCAAGAAGCAATTTCGAGAACGCAGCCAGAAGGTTCAATTTACCGTTCGTCAATTACCGGGCAGATGGGACAAATCGGTAGACTTTGGCATCGAATGTACCCGCTTGTTCGGTTAGTCAAAGATCCCAAAAATCCTAATAAACCACTGCCCAAAACCACCGCCGGCTATTTAGAACTGCTGACACTGTTTCCCGATGATTCTCCTGAATCAAAACAGTTTGTCAAGTTTCTAAATTCCCAGCAAAATCAAGCCAAAGGTTTTCAGAAACTCTGGCCGCGATCGCCTTCATAAATTCCTTGGAATTTCAGCTTTCCACCGCTATGTCATACTCCAATTGTCATCATAAATTTGGAGGATATATGGTGAAGAAAGTCACTAAAGGCAACATGATTTTATCAGCAGCAGAGGAGGGGATTTTAAACTTTCATCCCTCCTTATTTAAAATAGTCGCTGATAATTTTTTCTGGAACTTGCTGCTCATTCTGCTGATTTGGACAATTCTACCCCTGCCTTATTTTTATTGGCAATATCTTCAAGTTCGTTCCACAGGTTATATCTTAACTAATCAACGACTCATTACTAAAAATGGTGTGTTTTTAAAAGAGGTGAATTTTCTAGAACTTTATCGAGTGCTGGATATTAAAGTAGAAAGAAATTTACTATACCAGTTGTACGATTTAGTAAGAACTTGGTGCGGTAAAAGACCACTGTTGTTAGGAGATATTCACATTTTTTCTAGTGATTATTCTCATGCTAAACTTTTCCTTTTAGCTATTCCTAACGCTTTGGGCGTGGCTGAGAAAATTAGAAAAGCCTTCAATGATGATAAAGATATTAAACGGGTGCTACGGCGAGATTAATTTTGGTTAATGGTCAATAGTTTGAATCGAGGTATGAATTTAAATGTAGAGACGTTTCATGAAACATCTCTACAAGGGTTTTGAATTAAATCTTACTCCCCTTCCCTGTCTGCGACACGCTGCGCGAACGTAGGGAAGGGGCTGAGGGTTAGGTTTAAGAGCAAGATTTACATCAATAAGTAGGTAGACACAATTATTTAGAAGACGCATTTCGACTTCTCCCCAAGGGAGACGCTACGCGAACGCTCAATGCTCAATCCTTGAGAAGACGAGGGTTGAGCGCAGTCGAAACCCGGTAAATTTAAGTTAGGTTTAATTTAGTCCTTCTACTTATTATGAGTGAGAAATAAACAATGGAAATCGATACATCTTTTGGTTTTGATTACAGCCGTGAATCTAGCACCGAAGAAAGCTTACAACGCATTGAAGAACAATGCGACAGAGAAACCGAAGAATTTCTTTGAGGTGCTTATACATTTGAAAAAGTAGATTGTCCTGAACCTGAAGTAGATAATGAAGAATTAGATACAGATGATGATGATAATTTTGATGACGATGATGAATAATTTTGACAAAATTTTGTTAGAGAAATTATGTGGGCGATCGCACCCTAATATTTCACTCTAATCTCGTACCCCATACCCTTTCACCCCTTCATCCAGTCTCCACAGACAAACTGTGTGCGTAAGTCCTGTTTCAGTCTAACTCTACCTTTCCAGTTATTATGCGTCGCGTTATTATTTCCACTATTGGCACTAGTTTACTCACCAATCAAATTAATCGAGCTAATCCAATCGAAAAAGATTGGTATACACAGTTGCGAGATACAGCAAATTTAACTGAAGATAAAACACCAGCAGATGTCAAAGAAATTATTACAACTCTCAAACAAAGAGCCGATGAACAACTTGCAGGCGCTAAAACTGCTCAGATACGTCGTGCTAGTGCAGAATTAAATGGCATTTATGGCATTTATCAAGAGAATTTAACTCAAGGGAAAGAAGACATTCATTTTCTGATTGCAACTGATACAATTCAGGGAATAACCACTGCTAAAATTGTGGCAGAATTTCTCAGAAAGCAAGGACTAAACAATACTAGTATTTACTCTCCACCTGGGCTATCAACTGCTAGTACCGAAGCTTTTTCTTGGGGAATTGACTCACTAATTGTGTGGTTACAAGATAATATTCCACCACTCAAAGCAGATAAATACAAAATTTATTTTAATTTAGTGGGTAGTTTCAAGAGTTTACAGGGATATCTCAATACAATTGGGATGTTTTATGCCGATGAAATTATTTATATATTTGAAGGTGAAAAATCTGATTTAATCACTATCCCGCGTTTACCTATTACTGTAGATATTGCAGCAATTAAACCATATACACAACAATTAGTCTTATTAGATACTGGAGTTGGGCTGGCTGTAGCTGAAACGCTGGGAATCTCTGAAGCGATGCTGGCAGAAATTGATGGTAAAATCACACTCTCAACTTGGGGACAGCTAATTTGGAATCAGTGTAAAAATGACTTGCTATCGGCAGATTTACTTCTATTCCCTAGATTAGATTATCAAGACTCATTTGAGGCTGATTATAAAAAGGTAAAAGAGCAAGAAGCAAGAGTCAAGTTACAAGAAACTCTCGCTAAAGTTGCTTGTCTCTTACAAGAGTCAAATGGTGATACTAGCATCCTTAAACAACATGGTGGATTGCAGTATGATAAGTATACCAATATGGGAAATATTGACCATTTTCGTGTGACTCAAGGTATTCGAGTTAGTTGCCGTTCTGAGCAAGGTAAGTTAATACTATATCGGTATGGTAAAGAAGAAGAAGTGAATAAAAATCCTTTTTAAGGAATAGAAAGACTAACAGGTTTTATCCTAACTTTACCCCTCCCCTTGTAAAGGCTACGGTGTACACACAAATAAATGTTCGTTGAGTGCATCTGTCCCGCCTCGGAATCAATTCCGAGTCTCATAGCGCAAGTCATCTGAAGATGACTCAACCAAAAATGTCTTCCAGTCCACTTGAGTGGACTTTCGCTATCAGCCTGGAACTTTAGTTCTAGGCGGGATGGGTTTCATAGTGCCTATTTTCGACTTGTGTATACACCGTAGCCTTTCCACGGGAGGATGAAGGGGGGTAATTGGCTTTTATATGCGTCTTCATATTAAATTACGTGGTGTGCAACTTTCTCTCAAACCTAACCCCCAACCCCTTCCCTACGTTCGCGCAGCGTGTCGCAGACAGGGAAGGGGGGCAAGATTCAAAGCCTCTCTCCTTGCAGGGGAGAGGTTTGGAGAGGGGTTTCAAGAATAAGTTGCACATCGCGTTAAATTGGTATAAATAATTTTTTTTCCTTAAATGATAATAATTTTATTGACATAGTATTAATAGTGATACTATGATTAGGTTAAGTAAAATCCAAATTGTCTTTGTAATATGTCATTTTTGTAAGTAATTTTACTTATTTGGCATAAATTTGGTATGATATATGCCAAAAATTGAAAAACTTCTTGCTCATACCATTTTGGATTTTAGATTTTGGATTTTGGATTGGGAAATTGCTTACTGGTGAGCTTTTCAGTAACCCATTTGTCGCAATCATTTTTCAAATTGGTATCAGATTAAAAACAACCCTAAAGATGTAAACTTTAGCGATTTAGTTAAAATCTGCAATCATTATTTTAGGAATCCAAGGCAAGAAGGAAGTCACTGTATTTACAAAACTCCTTGGACTGGAGATCCGCGCGTCAACATTCAAGAGAAGAATGGAAAAGCTAAGGTTTACCAAGTTAGGCAAGTTTTGGAGGCGATAAGCAAATTGGAGGCGGCTAATAAGATTGAGGACATAGAAAATGAAGAACTATGACCACTACACTTATAGAGTTACTTGGTCGTCTGAAGATCAAGAATACGTGGGTTTGTGCGCCGAATTTCCTAGCTTATCTTATCTTGATGAGGATAAAATAGCTGCATTTCAAGGTATTGAATCTTTAGTTAAAGCAGTAGTAGCTGATATGGAAGCTAACGGCGAGTCTATTCCCGAACCCATTGCAGAAAAAGACTATAGCGGCAAATTTCAAGTTCGTATTCCGCCAGAACTTCATCGTAAGCTTGCTATTGAAGCTGCTGAGGAAAAAATTAGCTTGAATCGCTATGTAAATTTAAAGCTTGCTTCTTAATTGTTCTTTCGTATTTCTTAGTAATAAACACTGTCAAACCTTCTAAAAATTTAGGTCGGACAGTGTTTATTTTTTTTATAAGTGTTTTTAGCCATAGCATTCTTATCGTTCGTAAACTAAAAGATCCCCGACTTCTTTAAGAAGTCGGGGATCTGAACCACTCGATGAAGCATTTCCAACTATTCCGATTTGACCCAATCGGTAGGGTGAGATTCTTCAGGATGACGGCACCTATGGCAACTCGTTTCCAACTATTCCGATTTAACTCAATCGGTAGGGTTCGAGAATCTCGGAGCTTGAACCGTACGAAGTGCTGTTTCCAATAATTCCGATTTAACCCAATCGGTAGGGTTGATATTAAGGACATTTCCGAATGTCGCAATGGCAAGTTTCCAATAATTCCGATTTAACCCAATCGGTAGGGCCAACGCCAACCCCGCAGGTGCGGATCTTGGGTTTCCAATAATTCCGATTTAACCCAATCGGTAGGGAGTTCGTCTAGGAGCCTTTACCCAGTAAGGGTTTCAGCCGCCAAATCGACGCACCTCTGAAATTATTATAAATCCTCAGCGAAAATTGACCAAAACACATAGCTCAAACCCTTACCCTGTAAGCAATCGACGCACCTCAACGAAAAATATAGGGTTTCGGCGATTTGGCGAGGTGTGTCGATGAAGTTGTGAAAATGCCTGCTGATTTCTTCAAGTGTATATGGTGCAATAGTTTGACTCAATTTAGACATTTTCCACAGCAATCTTTACAAAATTTGAGTCACTTCTGTGGAAACATCCGTTTCCGAAGGGCTGTTAAGTTAAAATGGCAGCTTTAAAAAAGTATTATATGCCTGACTTGCAACATTTTCCTTTATTTCCTAACTTTCGACTTTTACAAAATCTAGTCGATGGTGCGCTTAACCAAAGCCAAAATTTAATTACTGCGATGCGGCGATCGCAATTAATTAACTGGTTTTATGAAGATGGCGAACGAAGCCTGCAAATACAATCAGAAGAAGGTCTAACATTTAGTGAGTGGTGTCAAACGTTTTTTCAGTTGCAACCACCCCAGGAATCTCATCATCCTCAAGGTAGGTCACTAGAAAAAGTTGATGATATTCTCAAATCTCATAACCCTCTATGTCTTTGTTATAAAACAACAAAAGATTGGCTAACATTATATGGTTTTTCTGTCACGCAGTTACAAGAAGATTTAGAAAATAATATTCATGTTTCCCCAAAAGTTTGGGAGCAGGTATTCCAAGAAAGATTATTTGCCAAAACTCGGAAAACTCTGCAAAATGATATTAACTTTTTAAAAGATAAAGGTTGTCTTGATTTTGAATATTCTTTGTCTAAAAGACAAAATGTTATTCGGCAAGTTGAGCAGTTGCCTGAGTGGGTCATCAGTAAAAACTCAGCACAATCCAAAAATCAAGATGCTAATAATATCAATTTAAATCCTACTGAATTAGCTGATTTAGCCCAGGGTTTAGATATGATTGCTTTTCTCGACCCAAAATTATCTCCTATTGCTGATAAACTTTCTTTGGAAGTTACTGGAAATCGGCGCGTTTTCTTACACGTTGATTATGTTGTGCCTGAAGATATTCAATTTGACGCAGATAATTTACAAGAGAAACTTCAAGATAATTGGCGTTCGGGTGACATTAAACCAATTTTATTTAATTACAACAGTGCGCGTTTAGGCACAAGAGAATGTCTAGTATATCCTGTTTGTGTTTACTACGTTCAGCGTGCCAAGTATCTTTGTGCTTATGGCATAAATCCAGATGGTAATGTGACATGGTATAACTATCGGCTGGAACGCATTAAATCAGAAGATTTTTTAGAATGGTCAGATGCTCGTGTTCCACAGTTTTTATTAGATAAATATCATCACAATACACTACCCAAACCCGCAGAAGTTCAAGAGGCAATTAAACAAGTTTGGGGTTTTGATTTTTATCAGCCATCAGGTTTAATGTTACTGCGCTTTAACCGCGATTTTCATGATTCATATATCAAAGATACCTTTCGTCATGAAACATTCAATTTGGTTAAATCAAACAAGCAAATAATTGAGTTAGTTAAAAAATCAGCAAGTAATTCAGCACAAGAAAAATACTTGTTAGAAGTTCTACAGCGATATCCTCAAGATGCTTACTATACCGCCAAATATCGCGTCAATGATAACAATGTGATTATGCGTTTACGGGCTTGGGGCGCAAATGTAGAGGTGTTACTACCAATAGCATTACGCGATCGCATCATCCAAGATATTCAAGCAACCGCCAAACTTTATCACAATTAATAACCACAATATCTGCAATAAAACAATGAGTCATAATACTTATCAACAACCCAAATTAACTTCACGTTTTGAGTCAGCTTTAGTTTATGCCAGTCGTCTTCATGCAACGCAACTCCGCAAAGGTAGCAACACACCTTATATTAGTCACCTCTTGAGTGTGGCGGCATTAGTATTAGAAGATGGTGGTGATGAGGATGAAGCGATCGCAGCTTTATTACATGATGCCATAGAAGACCAAGGCGGTGAAAAAACTCGCGCCGAAATTCGGCAATTATTTGGTGACAGAGTAGTTAATATTGTCAATGGATGTACTGATGCTGAGGTTATGCCCAAACCACCTTGGCAACAACGCAAGCAAGCATATATCGAAAAAATGCGCTCTGCTTCCCCAGAAGTCAGGCGAGTTTCCCAAGCTGATAAATTGCATAATATCCGTTCAACAATAGCCGATTGGTATAGCAATCCTAAATCAGTTATGAGAAAACACCATAGGTATGGAGTTTGGGAAAGTCAAAAATTTGACCGTGAATTGCTAGTTCAAATAACGCTTTCACCACAGTAAAAGAATGACAGAAAAAATAAAACTCTCTGATGAATCGTTTGGCGT